>JBBRQE010000001.1:0-67116 GCA_038226905.1 Chthoniobacterales bacterium
GCTATTGATGAGGAAAGTGCAGTGCTGCAGAACCACCACCCGGGCAACCCCGGCGATGAGAAAAGCCCCGAGCGCTCCCTGCCAGCCGTTCCAGAGAGCACCGGCCACGGCGGGGACGACAAAGCTGACGATAACCGCGATGACCTGAACGTAGCGATGCTGCCAGCAGACGAGTTTATCTCTCAACAAATCCGGCACGTTATCGTAGGGCGGATTAGGGTTGAGCTTGAAAATCAGCCACCCGATGTGGGCATAGAAAAATCCCTTCGATATGCTGTAGGGATCGTCGTCATGATCGACATGCTTATGATGGCGACGATGTTCGCTCGACCACATGAGCGCGGAATTTTCAAAGGCGGCCGCGCCGAAAACGAGAGTGAGCAGACGAACCGGCCAGGCGGCCTGGAAGGCGATGTGGGAGAACAGGCGATGATAGCCGGTGCTGATGCTGAAACCGGCAGCGGCCAGCATGACGAAAAAGAGCGCGACCTGAAACCAATCCAGTCCGAAGAACCAGAGATAGACCGGCACAGCGGTCAGGGTGAGGGCGAGGGTGCCCATGAGAAACGAGCTCGTTATCCAATTGATCCGTTCAAAGGGAAATTGCCGGGCCATGCGGGCACGCCAGGAAGCGCGGCCAGCCGGGGGTGGGGTGACCGCGTTCGGAGTAATAGTTGCGCGGTCCGTTTCCGTCGAAGGAATACGCGGCATGACCGGGGTGCTGGTTTCTTGAATGATCGTTGATTCCATGTAGTTCAAATTGTTTCGTGAGCGCGCGGCGCAACGGTTCAGCCGCTGCTCCCTGGGTGTGTGATCTGGCCGCGTGACCGCTCTCTGCGTCGCCACAGATCTTCCAAACGCGGCGGTAAACTCGCCCATATGCACCATTTCACAAGGGATTGCGAAAACATATTTCGTTGCCTCTCAGGAACTTCATCAGCCTGCCACGGAGTTCATCTCGATAGATCGCGACTTCCTTTGCAGGGGTTGACCGAAGACGCCTCAAATCATATTCTCAGGAATCGCCGTCACTGATTCCAAGACTCGCCCAGTCGCGACGGACGCCCCTCCGCCAGCGGTTTCGCCGCCGCTCGATCTGAATGGCTGGATCGAAGCGAACAGCCACCTCTTTAAGCCGCCGGTCAGCAACCGTTACGTCTATGATGGGCGCGATTTTTTCGTCATGGTCATCAAAGGCCCCAACGCGCGGAACGATTTTCATCAGGTCGATTCGGAGGAGTTTTTTTATCAACTAAAGGGCGACATCAAAGTGCGCATTCGGGAAGGCGATCGCATCGTCGACCACCTTGTGCGCGAGGGTGAGACCTTCTTCATCCCTCCCAACGCGCCGCACGCGCCCGTTCGTCCTCCTGATACAATCGGCCTGGTGGTGGAACGGCGCCGGCCCAAAGGCGAAACGGAACATGTCATCTTTTACTGCGATCGTTGCCAGGGTCTGGTCGAGGATATCGAGTTCGATTGCGCTGACATCGTCGAGCATTTCAGCCGGGCCATGCTCGAGTTCTGGAAGGACGACGTCCGGCGGATTTGCAAGCAGTGCGGAGCCAAAGTGGAAAAACCCGAGCCGGTCAAGCCGTTTGCAGAAGTGACGAGTGGCCAGTGACGAGTTTCGTAGGGCAAGGCGTGGTTTCTTGTCACTAATCACTCGTCACGTCCTCTATGAAGATCGATCTGCACACCCATATCCTTCCGCACGACTGGCCGGACCTGGACGCGCGCTACGGCTATTCCGGGTTCGTTAGGCTGGATCATTACAAGCCTTGTTGCGCCCGCATGATGAAGGGCGGCGCTGTTTTTCGCGAGATCTCCGACAACGTCTGGGATCCCCGGCGTCGCATCGAGGAGTGCGACCAGAACGGCGTGGGCCTGCAAGTTCTCTCCACCGTCCCGGTCATGTTTAGTTATTGGGCAAAACCGAAAGACACGCTCGATCTTTCGCGCCGTCTGAATGATCACATTGCCGAAGTGGTGCGAACTTATCCCACCCGATTTACCGGGCTTGCCACCATTCCGCTACAGGACCCGGAGATGGCGGCGGGCGAGCTGGAACGTTGCGTGAAGGAACTTGGCCTGCGCGGAGCGGAGATCGGGACACACGTCGATGCCAATACCCACCTGGGTCGGACGGAGTCCCTCAATCTGGACGACGTATCGTTAGACCCTGTCTGGGGCGCAGCCGAGCAATTGGGCGCGGCCATTTTCGTCCATCCGTGGGACATGGCGGGGAAAGAGCGGATGCCGAAGTTCTGGCTTCCCTGGCTGGTGGGCATGCCGGCCGAAACTTCCCTGGCCATCTGTTCCATGATGTTCGGCGGCGTCTTTGAACGCTTTCCGAAGTTGCGCGTGGCCTTCGCCCACGGCGGCGGGTCTTTTCCCTTCACGGCCGGCCGGATCGAGCACGGATTCCAGGTGCGCCCGGACCTGTGCGCCACGGTGAACAAGGTTAGCCCGGCCGATTACCTGGCGGGCGGAGGAAAACCGGCTCGCTTCTATGTCGACTCGTTAGTCCACCATCCCGAGGCCTTGCGCCTGCTCCTCAAACTTTTCGGAGCGGAACGGATCGCGCTCGGCTCCGATTATCCGTTCCCTCTGGGGGAAGCGCGCCCTGGCCAATTGATCGAGTCGATGGCGGACCTGCCGGCGGAGGACAAGGATCGTCTTCTTTCCGGAACGGCGCGGGAATTCCTCGGTCTAAGCTGAAGCCACCGGCTCGATGGCCGGCTCGGCCGCGACCGATACGGGCTCCGGCGCAACGGCCGGTTGCGTCATGCCGTAGTTGTTTTGCCGCGAGGTCTCTTCGCGCGCGCCCCAGGACCGCCACCCTTCCGTCAGTTCAAGCCATGCCCACTTCAGTATCGGTCGAAACAGCTTTTTCATATCGCCGCGGTCGAGGGTGAACCCTGGAATGAGGCATCGGTTTCCACGGTTCGTTTTACCGAGCGCATGGTCCCGCCGACGGCGCCGCGCGATGGCAGCAAAGCGGCGGTTGTAAAGGCGCATGCCCTGGAAAACCGGGCGCGACAACGGACTGTTAAACGGCGGCTCCAGCAGGGCGCGCGGTCCCAATTTGAAAGGCTGCGAAACAATCCCGAGATAATAAAATCCCAGATCAAGACGGAATGCCATGCTCATCAAATCCCATTCGCCGATGTAATCGTATTTGTTTTTATAAACAGCGTTGAACCACGAATGATAACTCTGGCTGAACTCGCGATTGTGCCGCGCGATCGATTCCGTTAACGCTTCTCCGCGCTGTTGCCGGCTGATGAGATCCACGCCCGCGCTCGCCGTGAAAGCAATCCAATCCATCCCGGGACTGTAAAACGGATCAAGAAATCCGGCGGCGTCGCCCACCAGAACAAAGCCATCGCCAGCCGTGGTCGTGCTGTAATAGGCAAGATTCCGCCGCCAATGCACATCGCCCTCATCGAACTCTGCGTCCGCAATCATTTCGCGGCCCACCGGATGTTGCATGAGAAAGCTCTTCAGGCGTTCGCCGATTTTCCCGCCTTCCTGCGGCCATGTTACCTGACGCTGATCGAAGACGACGCCCACGCTCACATCCCCGCCTTTCAACGGAATCCACCAACTCCACCAGCCATCGCCCATGACGTGGTTGGTGGCCGTGTTGCGCACGGAATGAATGGCGGCGTCCCACTCGGGAAATTTCTGAGCCAGCTCAAGACTGTCCCAGTCCTGCACGCCTTTCCAACGGGCCCACGCCGCCGCGGTGGGGTGCTCGCTGTTTTGGCGCCACCAGCCCTGCTTGTGCGCGAGCAGGGCGCCGACCCCGGAAGCGTCCACCACCCAACGCGCGTGAATCGTTTCGGTCACCTCGCCACTGCGAAGCGAGACAGTCTGGTCGCCTCCAGGGGAAAGATCCACACTCGTCACGCTGGCCGGACGCCGCAGCTCCGCGCCCGCCGCGCAGGCTCGGCGCAGCACTTCTTCATCGAGGGTGGCGCGGTCCAGTAGGTAAGAAGGCAGCCGCACCTGGTAGCGCCCGCCGAGTTCGCTCGCCTCGCCCATCGACTGCGTCTCGTCATTACTGAACCAAAAGCGCAGCCCCTGTTTGACCAGATGTTCTTCGTTAAGATACTTCGTTAGGCCAAGAATACGTCCGAGAAAAAAAGCGCTTACCTCCACGGTGGCTTCCCCCACCCGTCTCGAAAGTTTGGCGGACTTTTCAATAATGAGGAGACGGAGTCCGGGATTCTGCCGCAAAAGCAGAAGGGCGGTGGAGGCACCGTAGAGCGCGCCGCCAATGACAACCACATCGTAGGAGGTCTCTAGCTCCGCAGTCATTGTGTCCACTCCGGGAGAATATGCGGGGCGGGCGCGCTGGCAATTAAACTCACAGGCGGCCCCGGGTCACCGAACCGCCAGCTGATGGAACATTACAAAAATCTGAGGGAACGGGCGCTTGCCCAATTACACATTGGACGCGGGCGATTGGGGTCAATCGCCCCTACCTGATTAATCTTGAGAGACATCCGCGGTAGAATGCGCGCCGCTGCCCACCAAGCGTTCAAAGAGCGGTGATGCCATAAGGGTGGTGATGACCGCCATGACGACCAGCGCGGCAAAGAGCCCTTCTGAAATGACACCGCGCTGCAGGCCGATATTGATAATGATCAACTCCATCAGTCCGCGCGCGTTCATCAGGGTGCCGATCCCAAGGGCTTCGCGATTCGGGATGCCGGTGGCGCGCGCCGCCAGCCAACAGGCCACTCCCTTGCCCAGCACGGCGGCCAGCAGCACCGCGCCGCACATGGCCCAGAGAAACGGCGTGTTGAGCAGCCCGATCCGGGTGTTCAACCCCGAGTAGGTAAAGAACAGCGGGAGAAGCAACGCCACGGTGAGCGGTTGTATTCTCGCACACATATCCCGGCCGACGATGCCGCGCGGCATGGCCGCGCCCATGACAAATGCGCCGAAGACTGCGTGCAATCCGATCAGGTCAGTGAACCACGCCCCCAGCGCCATGAAAGCGAGCCCCACCATTAACCCCGTCTCGCTCAGACTCCCATCTCTGACCAATCTAGCCTGGTACCGCCCAAAAAGGGGTCGCACCACACTCAAAACAAAAATCACGTAAGCCGCGCCGCCCCCAATGTTCAGCAGAGCGTGTCCCCAATTATTTTCGAAACTGGCCAGGACAACCGCGAGCAGGCACCAGGCTGTGGCATCGTTAATCGCACCCGCTCCCAGCGCCACCGTGCCCATGGTAGTCCCTGCCAGTTTTTTAAACTGGATAATCCGCGCCAACATGGGAAACGCGGTGATGCACATGGAGGCACCGAGGAAAAGCGCCGCCTCGCCCAGCGTGGTTTTTTTTGGAAAGAGATCGGTGGAACAAAAAAGAATCCAAGCCAGACCGGCGCCCAGTAGGAAGGGAGCGACCATCCCTGCGACGGAAACAGCAATCGCACTTCGCAAGTTTTTCCGGATGACATCGACCCTGAATTCCATCCCGACGACGAACATGTAAAGCGCGAGCCCGAGCTGGGAAGCGGGAAAGAGATAACTCTGCGTGTCGCGCGACTGCTGAGTGCCATCCCAGGGAAAGAGCCAGTGCTGCGCTTCCGGCCAGAGAACCCCGAAAAGGGAAGGCCCGAGCAACACGCCTGCCACCATTTCGGCAACCACTTGCGGCTGGCCAAACCGCAGGGCCACCGCGCCAACCAGCCGGCAAAAGAGCAGGATGACCGCGAGTTGCAGAAAGAATTGAACGGCAAGATGCAGGTTGTTCATGAAAGTGGCTGACGAGGTCTAGCGACTGGACTCAGTTCAATCCAGACGAAAGCCAGACCGGTTGAGCCCGGCGGGTCAGACCCCGGCTGAAATGGATTCCGGCACGGGTTCCTCAACTCTCTGCGGAACAAGCGAAAGTCTGGGCGAAAGAGCCACAAAACGCTGCAGCCTGACGAACAAATAAAACAGCCACATGCGCCACCTGATGGCAAAGGTGGCGCCTTCGTTGCCGGCCAGCACGGAATTCACAGCCGGCGCGATTTGCAGCATATTTGTGGGGTTAAGAAACACCTCCATGAATTCTTTGCCGCTGTACCAGGCGGTCACGAAGGTTAGGTAGGTGTCCATGACGCGATTCAAGGTGCGCGCATAGCGTTTAAAGAGGCGGGGCCCGAGCGATTCATCATCCAAAACCCGGTCGAGCGCATCGGCCGCTTTCTCGGCCGATCCGATGGCGAGAAAAACGCCGCTGCTAAAGACCGGGTCGATAAACCCCGCAGCGTCGCCCACCAGCAGCCAGCGCTCCCCATAAAGGGGGGCGTTCCGGTAGGAGTAATCACCCGCGGAATGAACCGGCGTAACCCTCTCTGCTCTCGTCATTTTCTCCAGCATCATCGGCTGCTCATTGATGCATTGATCAAGAGCGGCCTCGGGAGACAACTTCATGGTCCGAAACGTAGAGGTGTCCATGACCACCCCGACACTCATGCGCGTCGGCGAGAGCGGAATCATCCAGAACCAGCGGTCCAGCCCGCGCACCATCCGGATCAGGGTGCCATCGATGCCATCCGGGCGATCGACGTTTTCATAATGCGCGAAGAGGGAGAACTTTTGCAGATGCTCGTAAGATTTCTTCAACTGGAAGAAATTTCCGACCACTGTCTGCCGTCCGCTGCAATCGAGCAGGTAAAGGGCCCGCACGACGGAGGAGCCGCGCCCAGCCGTTTCCACGTTCAGCTCGACCCCATCTCGGCCAAACGAAATGCCGTTAACCGTTGTTTCCTCTCGCACTTCCGCGCCGTTCTCGCGCGAGTGATCGAGCAAAAGCTGATCGAATTCAGAGCGCGTCACCTGATAGGAGCGGTCGCGACGGGAGCGAAATCCGTCTTTGAAATAAAACTTAATGTCTTTCGATCCACAGGCCGCCACGATTTGGCCGCCATGTTTGGGCATAAAGGCACGGTCCAGTTTTTCGCGCACCCCGAGGCGATCAAAAGCCTGCAGGCTGAAAGGGAGAAGAGATTCACCAATATGAAAGCGAGGGAACTTTTCCCGCTCCAGAACTACGACCCGCCTCCCGACTCGGGCGAGCAGCGTGGCTGCCGTGCTGCCGCCAGGTCCGCCCCCGATAATGGCTACGTCGTAGATTTCCGAGGTCATCAACCTGCTCCTCGTCGTTACATCAGGCGGCGGATGGCCCATAAATCCGGGAAGATGGGATTGAAGAGCGATTGCTTGAGGAAAGGCACGCCCGGCGACCCGCCTGTGCCGGTCTTCGCACCGATCGTCCGTTCGACCAGTTTGATATGGCGGTAACGCCATTCCTGGAGACCCTCGTCAAAATCGGTCATTAACTCCAAGAGGATGGAGACTTCCGGCGACTCTCGATAGAGCCGCATAATCTCGCTCTGGATCTGCTCGTTAGGCTGGTTCGGCTCGGTCAGGTCGCGCTTCCTTAGCTCGGGCGGAATCGAGGCCCCGCGGGTTTCCAGGAAATCGTAAAAATGATCGATCACGCTACGCTCATCCCGCCGGCGCTCCAACCGGTCGTAGCCAAGCATGTCCGGCTTTAGATATTGAAAGGTGACGGCCCGTTTGTAGCCCAGCAGAAATTCCAGCTCGCGAAACTGAATCGACTGAAATCCCGAGGCCGTATCGAGCCGGTCGCGAAAACTGGAGAAGGAGGATGGGGTCATGGTCTCAAGGATATCAATCTGACCGACCAGCGTCTTCATGATGGTGCGCGCACGCTTGAAAGAGTGAATGGCGTCGAACAGCTTGCCCGCGGAAAAGTCTTTTTTAATTCGGTCGAACTCGTGCAGCAACTGCTTGAACCAGAGCTCGTAGGTTTGATGGATGATGATGAAAAGCATCTCGTCGTGCTCGGCCGGCGTGGAGCGCGGGTTCTGCAGCGTGAGCAGTTTCTCCAGATCGAGATAGTTCGCGTAAGTCAGGGGCGGCATGGATCACGATACTAGAAGCTGAATCACGCGCCCGAAAAGACTTCTCTCCGCAGCCCGACCCGAAGGGGGAGAGCCAGCTCATCGACCTTGAAGGAGAGTCCGCGGACTCCCCATCACTCCGTGCGCAGCGCTTGCAATGGACTGACGAGGGTCGCCCGGCGCGCCGGGACGACACAGGCGACCAGAGCAGCCAGTGCCAGAATTATCGCGGTGGCCCCGAGCAGGAGCGGATTGTGCGGCGAAATTTGGTAAAGCTGCGCGGTAAGCAGGCGGCCAACGGCAATTGTCGCCCGCCACTCTGGGCACGAGTGCGACCGTCCAAAGCGCCAGACAAACGCCGGCGGCGCCACCTCGTTCTGATGTCCGACCAGCATCCATTGAGTCGCAAAGATGGTTTCCCGTTCCTTGGCAAAGACCTCCGGAGCGACAAAATATCGCTGCGGCAGAGCCTGCGCATCGCGCGGGGAACGCTTCGAGACCGTTGCGTGGTCGAGCTCCCGATGGTGTCTGTATTCGCGCCCGCGGAATTTGTTGACCTGCCAGCCGGAGTCCACCATGGGCGGGCCGACGGTAATTTCTATTTCAGGACCGCCTGATGGAAGGCATGCCAGTCATCAAGATTGTTCAGGTTAATCGCGTCTTGCGGAGCGGAGGCGACATCGTCCATTCCGTTGGCCCGCAGAATGGTCCGGCGAGTGGCGTCTTCATGAATGTAACCGCGCACGGAAGCGTTATGCTTCTCAATGGCTTCGGGGGTTAGCGATCTGGCATTCTTCTTAATCCACGCTTCGAATTCGGGATAGGTCGGTTTGTCCTGCTTGATAAATCCGATTACCGCCTGGTCCTCGAGCCCAAGCGCAGCGCATGTCATCGCATCGTAGCCACTGCCCAGACCGTGATAGCCGGGAGCAAGTTTCCCCGCCGCTTCCAAAGAGGTTTTTTGCCAGAGACGAGGAAGATGAAGAACGCCGAGTGGTCCGGCCGTGCCGGAACTGATTAGCGGGACGAAAGTATTAGTCATGGTGTTGGTTTGAAGGTCTACATTCCCACGGGGAAGCGAAATACGGAAGTGAGATTGTTAAGGGTAATGAGCCGAAGCTATCAAAAGACAATTCAATTCACCAGGGATTGATCGTCGCACAGCGCAGGGCCGGGCGTGGACCCGAAGCGGCCGCTCCCAGAAAGGCTCGCGTTGTATTCCAACGCAGGCAGGACGACGCTTCGGCATGCGCATCCGCGTCTTTTTCCTTCTCCTCGCGATTGGCCTAACCAGTTGGTGGACGGAAGCGATCGCCCAACCCACACGCATTTCAGCAGATTTCTTCAAATCCGGCGATCGCCGCATTGCGGTTGCTCATTTTACGCCGGCGGCGGGCGTGGCGGTTCGCCGCCACGCGGTGGTCTTGTACGGAGCGGGTGGAATTATTCTCGACGGCCCCCGGATGCGTCGCGTCGCGCAGGCCCTGGTAGAGGACGGTTACGACGTTTCTCTCATTCATTATTTCAATCGGACCGGGACGTTGTTTGGACGCGACAAAAACATGCAGCAGAACTTCGAGGCCTGGCTGGATACGGTGCGTCAGGGCATTGCCCGCATCCGATCGGGCGACGCGCGCCACCGATCGGTTTACGTCTACGGTTATTCGCTGGGCGCTTTTCTGGCGGTGGCCGCCGCTTCCGACAATGGCGGAGTTGCGGCGGTGGCCGAACACGCGGGTGGTATCTGGAACAACCAAAAAAAACGCATCGGACGAATGCCGCCTGTTTTGATGATTCATGGCCAGATCGACCAGCGCGTTCCTCTGGCTCAATACGCGCGACCGTTACGGGCGGAGCTGCGCCGAAAAAAAGGAGGCGCGACGACCCACTTCTATGCGCACGAGGGTCACGTCTTTTCGAAGTCTGCGCTCGTTCAAGTTCAGCGCGAAGTCCCGCAGTTTTTCGATTCGATACCAAACCGCGGGCTCGGCGAACTTCCTTCAACGACCGGTCCAGCCAAGAAATAGCAGAACCGATAGCGCAAGAAGCAGTGTGACGACGGCGCCTAGACTGGCGAAGACGATCCGATCCTGCCAGCGGGCGCGGCGCGCCGCTTCGGAATAGGGAATTTGGGTAAAAGAGATCATGGCGTAAAGCGGCAGGTAAAGACCTGGGAGGGCGCCCTCGAGGGCGTGATCCAGCTTCTTTTTCGCACGAAAGAGAGGCGAGGCCGTTTTGTCGCGCATCTCGATGAAGTTCGAGACGGCGAGTTCCGCCAGGGCATCGGCGTTTTCTTTCCGCCGACGATAGTATTCCGCAAAAGCGTGCTCCCGACTATCCGGGAACTCGGCCAGGCAGCGGTCGAGCACGACACAATCTTCGAAAGCCGCGTTCATCCCCTGGCCATAAAACGGAACCACGGCATGCGCGGCATCGCCTACGAGCGCAACTTTGTCCTTATAGTTCCAGGGAGAACAACGAATCGTCACAAGCGAACCAGTCGGATTTTCGTTATACTCCTCCAGCAGCGCAGGCATAAGAGGGACGGCGTCGGGAAATTCTTCGTCGAAAAATCTTCGCACATCGTCGTCGTTCCTAGTCGATTCGAAACTACGCGGTCCTTTGAACTCCCAGAAGAGCGTACAGGTAAAAGAGCCGTCGGGGTTGGGCAGCGCGATCATCATGAAACTTTTGCGCGGCCAGATGTGGAGGGCCTCTTTCTCCATGCGCCACCTGCCCTCGGCGGTGGGCGGAATGGTTAGTTCCTTGTAGCCATGGGCGAGGTAATTCTCGTCCTCTTCGAAATTTTTCAGACGCCGCCGCATTGATTCCCTCACCGCGGAAAAGGCGCCATCAACGCCGATCACGGCATCGCCCGAAGCGGTCATCGATTGAGACGTTGAGGTATTGAGAAGATGAGCCGCGGCCGACTCCAGATCGACGTCCGTGCAACGGTGATTAAAATGCACACGCACATTGGGGTAACGCTGCGCCGCCTCCAGCACGGCGGTGTTGAGAGCGGCCCGGCCGATCGAGCTGATATATTTGGCGGGATCCCGATCGTAGGGAGCGAAATGCAGCTCTCCCGATTTGTGGTGGATCATACGGCCGCGCATGGGGATGGCTTCTTGCATGACGATGTCCGCTAGCCCCAGTTGCGCGAGCGCGTGAATTCCGCGCGCCGAGAGGGCAAGATTAATCGACCGACCGCCCACGAAGTTACCGGCCCGCGGATCCGCCCGTCGTTCGAACAACTCTACCTGGTCGCCCCGCCGTCCCATGTAGGCGGCGAGCAATCCGCCGGCCAGCCCACTGCCGATAAGAGTGAATCGGGTCGACATTGAGCAGAATAACTAACCGCGGATCAGACGGAGATCACGGATATTCCGATGAGCGGCTCTGGCTGACGACCAAATAGGTCGGGCTGGTCGCGCATCGCCCGTTCTTGATGTAGCCTTCAATTTCCCTACCGAATTACCTATGAAAAAACTTTCGCTTTTACTTGTCGGAACGACTTTCGCCATCGCTCTGGGAGCCTGCCGTTCACACCCAAGTTCCGAGCAGCCAACAAAAAAAGAGCCACGGCACGCGGGCAAACATAAAGATGATTTTTTCAACACCAGCCCACCACCCCTCGAAAAACCAGGGCAGTAGGCGTGCTCTTCACTCATTCATGCGCCGCCAGAATCCGGGCGAAACGCCAGACCTCGTGGAACGTGTTGTAGAGTGGCGTGGGCGCCGCGCGGATCACGTTCGGTTCGCGGAAATCGCACTTCACGCCGGCGGCTTCGAGTTTGGCGAAGAGTTCCCGCGGATGTTGCCGGACAAGAATGGAGAGCTGGCAGCCTCGCTCGCTTGTCCCGCGCGGTGTGATGACGGTAAATAGCTTCGACGGCGCCTCATCCAAAAGAAATTGCAGGTAGCCGGTCAGCTGGACCGACTTGGCCCGCAACGCGTCGATGCCGCCCGCTTCGTCAAAAAGGGCGAGCGAGGCCCGCAGCGGTGCCATGGAAAGGATCGGCGGGTTGCTGATCTGCCAGGAATCGGCCGACGGTACGGGCACGAAATCCGGCTTGAGCTGCATACGGAATCTGGTCGCCGGATCGTTGCCCCACCAACCGGCCAGGCGCGGAAGTTCACGATTCGTCGCGTGTCGCTCATGCACGAATGCGCCCGCCACCGCGCCAGGTCCGGCGTTGAGGTACTTATAGGAACACCACACGGCGAAATCGACATTCCAATCATGCAAGGCCAGCGGAACATTGCCGGCCGCGTGCGCGAGATCTATGCCCACATGGCAGCCCTGTTTCTGCGCGACCGCGGTGATTCCCTCGATGTCGAACAGCTGACCGGTGAAAAAATTCACTCCGGCGAATAGGACCAGCGCAATCCCGGCCCCATCCTTTTCTATGAGGGCCTCAATATCCTCCGACCGGAGGGTCAACTCCCCTGCCCTCGGCCTGGCCAATACGAGTGCGTTGTCCGGATTGAACCCGTGATGGATGATCTGCGATTTGATCGCGTAGGTATCAGAAGGAAAAGCCGGCTCTTCCATGAGGATGCGAAAGCGCGCCTGGGTGGGCCGATAAAAAGTGGCCATCATCAAATGCAGATTGACCGTCAGGCTGTTCATGCAGACGACTTCATTTGATTTGGCACCGACCAGGCGGGCAGTCGGCTCGCGCAATATCTCGTGATACGTGTACCACGGCGTGCGGGCTCCGAGATGCGCGTCTACCGCGAGATTCGCCCACTCCTCCAACTCTTCTTCGACCATTAGTCTGGCCGCCTTCGGCATCAGACCGAGCGAATTTCCGCAGAAATAGATGAGCGGCTGGCCATCGGGACCCGGCGGAAGGTGAAAACGCGCTCTAAACTTCTGCAGCGGATCTTCCGCGTCGCGTTGCAACGCGAAATGTTCGTCGGCGGCGAAGTTGGCGGTCATGGAAGAGCTGCAAACTTTCAACGCCCAACGCTCAACGTCCAACGCTCAATTCGGAGGGAGCGGAGCTGGTTGCATGAACTCTATGGTCGTCCCATCGGGATCGCGGACATAGACAACTCGCCTCCCGGCATTGGGGCCGCTCTTGAGAGTTTGCGGTTTGCCCGCCGCGCTCCAGCCGGCCCTGGTAATCGCGCCTAGCACGGCGTCTAGGTTGTCTACCATGAGAGCCCATGCACCGATCCGGCGTCGCAAGGTTTGAGGTCGGCACGCTTTCGTTCGGGAGGCGCGAGGTACTGCAGTAATTCAATCCGGTGACCGGGAGCCTTGAGAACGGCGATCAATATCTCAGCGCCGGGCACTCCGGTGACTTCGCTGGCCAGCTCGCCTTGGTGATGGGCGCGGTGAGACAGCTCGAAGCCAAGAACATCCCGCCAGAAGGCAAGGGACTCTTCGATGTTCGCGACCGTTATGCCGGTGTGGTCAGTTGCCAGGACGCGAAAGGGCTCAGTGAGCATGACTTCTTAGATCGAACGTCCAACGCCTAACGTCCAACGCTCAATCAGAGGAAGAAACCGGAATAGCACGGCCTCCAGATCGGGGAGCGTTGGCTGGCAACCTGTCCTTCCCAGATTAAGCAATTGCCGCGATGACTTTCAGCTCGATGGCGATGGGGGTAGGCAGAGCGCCAACCTCCACCGTGGTCCGCGTTGGATTCGGCTTGCCCGGTCCGGCGAAATATTCGGGATAGATCCGATTATAGATGGGGAAGTCCTTCTTCATATTGGTGAGGAAGACAGTTACGTCCACGATGTCGTTCCAGGTCGCGCCCGCGTCTTCCAGGACGAGCCTGACGTTTTCAAACACGGCGTGGCACTGTTGCCCGATATCGTAGTCAACCATGGCGCCGGCGGCATCGAGCGTTACGCCGGGGATCTCTTCGCGGCCTCGCTCGCGCGGCCCGATCCCGGATAGAAAAAGAAGATTGCCCACGCGCCTCGCGTGCGGAAAAGCCCCAATGGGTTCGGGAGCTCGGGAGCTTTCGTAGGATTGACTCATTTCTTAAAGTTCACTGTCGCGCGCCTCTTATTCGTATTCGCATTCTTACTCTTATTCATATTCGAATAATATCTCGTTAGGCGCAAACATGAGTAAGAATAGGAATAAGAATACGATGAGAAACGTCAGCCACCGGCGATGGCGCCCATGATAAAGAACGGCTCGGCCCCGCTTACGACCGCCTCGGGCAAAGGCGCATCAGGCGAATCGTGCGAGATGTCCTCCGAGCAGGCGAAGAACCGGACGAGCGGCCGGCGCTGCCGGGTAACGTGATCGCGGATGGTGCCGCGCAGCATCGGGTAGCGGCCCTCCAGAGCATCGAGAATCGATTGCCGCGTCGCCGGGCTTTTGACTTCGAGCTGCACTTCATCGCTGACCCTCGCCAGCGTGCGCAAATGTTGGGGCAACACGACCCGGATCATGGCAGGGTCTGCGCTTCGACGGACAACACAGCGGGAAGATCGCGCACGATCGGATTCCACGTATCGCCGGCATCGGCTGATCCATAGACCTGCCCGCCGGTCGTGCCGAAGTAGACCCCGCAGGCGTCCAGTGAGTCGACCGTCATGGCATCGCGCAGGACATTGACGTAGCAATCGCGCTGCGGGAGACCTTTAGTCAGCTCTTCCCACTCGTTACCGCCCGTCCGGCTGCGATAGACCCGCAGCTTTCCATCCGGCGGGAAGTGCTCGGAATCACTCTTGATCGGCACGACGTAAATGGTTTCCGGCTCGTGCGCGTGAATGTCGATCGGAAAACCGAAATCGCTCGGCAGATTCCCGCTGACTTCGCGCCACGAATCGCCCGCGTCGTCGCTCCGCATGATATCCCAATGTTTTTGCATGAAGAGGGTGTTAGGGCGCGATGGATGCATCGCAATATGGTGGACGCAGTGGCCCACCTCCGCGCTGGGGTCAGGCATGAACTCTGAGCGCAAACCGTTGTTAATAGGCCGCCATGTCCTGGCGCCGTCGTCCGTGCGAAATGCGCCTGCCGCCGAGATGGCGATGAACATTCGCTCCGAGTTTTTCGGATCGAGCAGAATCGAGTGCAAACACATCCCTCCGGCGCCGGGCTGCCATTTCGGTCCCGTTCCGTGGCCCCTCAGTCCGGCCAGTTCCTGCCACGTCTCGCCGCCGTCGCTCGAGCGGAAAAGAGCGGCATCCTCAACCCCCGCATAAACCGTACTGGGATCGTCTAACGACGGCTCGAGATGCCAGACGCGCTTGAATTCCCACGGATGTTGCGTGCCGTCGTACCACATATGGGTCGTGAACGGTTTGCCCGTGGCCGGAGAAATGTCATAAACAAATTTGTTACTATCGCCCTTGGGCGGACCGTCCGGCGGGGCAGTCGGCTCGCCCGGGACAGTACCCGGCTGCGCCCACGTTTTGCCCCCGTCATCGGAGCGCTGAATGATCTGCCCGAACCAGGCGCTCGTCTGCGACGCATAGAGCCGGTTCGGATCAACCGGCGAACCCTTGACGTGATAGATCTCCCAGCCGGCGAAATGCGGCCCGCTCACCTCCCATTGTTCGCGACGGCCGTCCGACGTCAGGACGAACGCGCCTTTGCGCGTGCCAACCAGCAATCTCACTCCACTCATGGCTTTCTCGTTTTGACCATGACCTTCTTTATCCGCAGGATACGCAAACTTACATAGATTTTTTTCTGTCGAGGCTGCTCCGTCGCCTTGATGGCAGACCCGCGCGTCAGGTAGCGGAATGGTAGCAAGCAGGCTCGCGGTGAACCCTACTTTGCGATACAGATATTCTTGGCTTCGGTGAAAAAGCGCAGCGCTTCCAGACCACCTTCGCGACCGACGCCGCTCTGCTTCATCCCGCCAAAAGGAACGCGCAAATCGCGCAAGAGCCAGCAGTTTACCCAGACGGTTCCGGTGTGGACCTGTTCCGCGACACGGTGTGCGCGATTCAGGTTTTGCGTCCAGATGCTGGAGGCCAGGCCGTATTCCGTGTCATTGGCATAACCGATCACCTCTTCTTCATGGTCGAAGGGCGTGATGGTCACGACCGGACCAAAAATTTCCTCGCGATTGACTCTGCAACCGACCGGCAAGTCTGTGATGACGGTGGGGGGAAAGAAGTAGCCTTTGCGGCAACGCTCGTTAGGCGGTTTCGCCACTTTCCCGCCGAGGATGACGTTGCCCCCTTCCTGCCGCGCGAGCTCGACATAAAACTTCACTTTTTCCAGCTGCGTTTGCGAAACGATCGCGCCCTGCTCGGTGGCTGCTTCCAGCGGGTCGCCCTGTTTGAGCTGCCCAGCCCGGGCCACAAAGCGATCCACGAAGGCGCCATAGATCGAGCGCTCCACGAAAACGCGCGAACCGCAGAGGCAAATCTGCCCCTGATTGGCAAAGGACGAGCGGAGGCTGCCGGCCAGGGCAGCATCCAGATCGGCATCGGCAAAAACGATGTTGGGATTTTTTCCGCCCAGTTCGAGGGAGATTTTCTTAAAAAGCGGCGCACCCGCCTCCGCTACTTTCCGACCGGTGACTGTGCCGCCGGTAAAAGAGATCGTCCCAATCTTTTCATGCGCCGTGATGGAGGCGCCGACCGCGGGTCCGGTGCCCTGCACGACATTGAGGACGCCATCGGGCAAGCCGGCTTCCCGGCAGATCTGGCAAAGAAGGAAGGCCGTCATGGGCGTCAATTCGCTCGGCTTGGCCACGGCGGTGTTCCCGCAAGCCAGAGCCGGAGCAATTTTCCAGCTCAACAGGTAGAGAGGAAGATTCCACGGCGAAATGAGACCGGCCACGCCGCGCGGTTGACGCAAGGTGTAGTTGAAGGCGACCTCGTCCGTGACGTGCGCTTCCGTTTCGGTGTGCAGGATGGCGGTCGCGAAAAATCGAAAATTGCTGGCCGCGCGGGGGATGTCGAGAGATCGAGCCAGGGCCAGTGGCTTGCCCGTATCGATCGATTCGGCCAAGGCCAGTTTCTCCAGGTCGCGTTCGATGAAATCAGCGATGCACAGGAGAAAGCGCGAGCGTTCCGAAGCGGATGTGCGCGACCATGTGGCGAATGCTTTCTCAGCCGCGCTTACGGCAAGGGCGACATCACGGGAATCGCTCTCCGCCACGACGGAATACGGCTTCCCCGTGGCGGGTTCGATGTTATCGATATATTTCCCGCCCACTGGTTCGACGAAGCGGCCGTCGATGAAATTTTGAATCTTGACGGGTTCGTTATGCACGGGACGGGCAGAGTTTAAACGGCGTTTTCCGATTCGCCAAGGCGGGCGAAGGCCTTTTGCCGCCCTCCGCCATGCCCAAAGAAATCTCTGCCACTTTCTGATATTCCTACCGGCACCATTGCGATATATACTGGAAAAATGAGATACCTTGAAGTCATTGGACTGATCGCTTGTGCCGCCGCGCTGGGTCAGCTGTGAAAGTACCGAGACGGCAGGCAACTCGAATCGCGCGGAAAAGCGTGCACGCGCGGACCGCCTGGCCGCACAACAGGCGGGGGCGCGGCAGAGTCCACAGGATGAAGCGCAGCGAAATCTGCAAAATGCGCAAATGAACACCATCAACCGCGATGGGAATCCAATGCTCCACGATTAAATAAGAGCCGGCCCTCGGTAGGCGCTTCTCGAAGAGAGGCTGGCCGCGCGACCCGGCTAAACCCGGGCGCCAACGATTCGGGTTGCACTCTGACGAAGGGACACTAGAATCCGCCGCTCAATGAGGTTCGGACGGATAATTCAAATTATTGGCGGGGCCGCCGTCCTTCTCTTTTGCTGCAGCTGCGACGAACTCCAAACCGCGCAACAGACCGCGGCCAACGCGGTGCACGCAGTCATCGCGCCCACCCCGTCGCCCGGATATTGGAAGGGGGATGGGGTATCCGGCTCTCCCCGGATCGTGGTTCACCTGAGCGAGCAGAAGGCTTATTTTTACAAGGGCAAGCAGCTGGTCGGTGAGTCTACTGTTTCCACCGGTAAAAAGGGATTCGGGACGCCCGCCGGGCATTATCACGTGGTCTCGAAAGACAAGGATCACGTCTCGAGCGAGTTCGGGGACTATGTGGACGACGACGGTAACGTGATGAAATCGAATATCGACGTCCGGAAGGATCACAAGCCAAGCGGATCTCATTTTGATGGCGCGCGCATGCCTTATTGCATGCACTTCAATGGCGGCTATGCCATGCACCAGGGGTATGTGCCGCCCTATGCGGCGTCCCACGGCTGCATCCGCGTGCCCCAGGGGATGGCTGAACATTTCTTCAACGCCGCGCACGAAGGCACACCCATCCTCGTTAAGCAGGATTAGGTCGGCGGGTGCCTTTAGGGTTCAGCCGGCCCGGAGAGCACTCCCACTCTCGCTCTTCCTAACCTGGCGGCCAGTCCAGCGCGCGCGCTCCCAGGACGTGCACGTGCAGATGAGGAACAGTTTCGCCAGCGTCCGGGCCGTTATTAATGACCACCCGGTAGCCGTGGGCCAGTTGCAATTGCTTCGCCAGATCCCGCGCCGTCAGCAACAACTTGCCAAGCAAAGCGCGGTCGCCATCGGACGCCTCGGCCAGGCGCGGGATTCGTTTTTTCGGAACAATGAGAATGTGAACGGGCGCCTGTGGATCGACGTCCTCAAAGGCGATGATCTCGTCGTCCTCCCAGATAATCTTGGCTGGGATTTCGCGGGATATGATCTTTTCGAAAATGGTCATCGTTTTCAGCCGGTCGGCTGGAGGGCGGTGCCCGAATTAACGCAGGGAGCAATCCAGCCGCTGTCCCTCCCCTGAGACGCAGAGTTTGTCGCGCACGAAGCAGACCACTTCCTCCCGCAAAATATCGCAGGCACGCGTCCACACTTTCGATCCCTGCAAATGTTTGACGGCCGCCGGCAGCGAGCAGAGGTGAAGCGTGTCGGTTCCCGCACCAATCAGCGATTCAATGCGCTTTTCCAGCAAATCGAAGAAAGCCAGTTCGTAACCGGTCCCCGCTTCACAGGCCAGATCCAGCAGTGAAATGGAAATGGGGGGCGGTCCGGGGGTAAAGTAAGGAACGATTTCTTTGTATCCGATGACCTTTAAAACGTAGCGGACGGTTTGTGACAACTGGCTGAAAGCCACGACCGATTCGTCCGTCCGCAAGCGAAGATAAAATGCGATGCTCTCGGTCACGTGATCAGTCAGCCACCAACTGGGGTAGCCCGCCTGGTCGGCCGCGCGCGTAATAGCGGCATGCAGCCAGTCCCGGGTAAACTCGAAAAGTTGACCCGATTCACAGCGGAGGTAGGGGAATTCTTCTTTAAACGCGACCATGGTTGGCAGGTTCGGCGGCGGGAAAGAGTTCGCGCTGCTGGGAGTTTGGCTTTACGCGGCGGCCCAACGCGTGAATGGCGTCGGCAAATTCGTCCACATTTTCAAAACGCTTATGGACCGAGGCATAGCGGAGATAGGCGACCTCATCGATCCCGCGTAATTTCTCCAGCACCTTCGAACCGATGGCCGACGACTGCACCTCGCGACCGCTCGTCTCGAGTTCGTGCACAATTTCGTCCACGGAATGTTCGAGGGTCACCAGGCTGATGGAACGCTTCTCGCACGCTTTGGCCATGCTGTTCACCAGTTTGCGGCGATCGAACGATTCGTGGCTGCGATCCCGCTTGATGACGCGAAGATCAGAACGCTCCACCTGTTCGTAGGTGGTGAAACGGTATGCGCAGCTGAGACATTCCCGGCGACGGCGGATACTTGAGTTATCGCGAGACTGGCGCGAATCGATGACTTTATCATCACGAGACCCGCACTTGGGACAACGCATAGTGTTGGACGTGAACTATCACACCAGATGTTGTGGAGTCAACGCATGATTGTCAAAAGGCTAATTGCTTTTTGCAGCCTCGCAGGAGCTCAGCCCTCCAAGCACGTTCCTACTCGCGAGTCCACCGTCGCCACGGCAGGCACGCCGCGCTACGCCGTCCGCTCCGCCGTTAATCCACTCGAACCGACGCTTCGGGCGCTGTTCCGGTTCGCCTTTGATCAAAAGCCTAACGAGGTGGGAATTCGAACTCCGCTTTGTCTTTCCTGGCCGACAAAACCAGGTGAGCGGCGAATTTGTTTCCGCGTTTGGATATAAAATCCTCAATCAGGTGGGACCTCCCGGCCGACAATAATTCCTTCACCTCATCGACCGAGAACTCATGTTCACAGAGTTTCTTGGTCAGCTTGAAGACCGGTCGATTGTCCTGATCCGGCTTGCGCACATAATAGACATTGTCCACCTCCACGATCTCGCCCCCGTGAACTTTGCTTTCCCCGACCGCTACAGCCTTGGAAAGATCAACCTTGGCCCGCGCTTTTCGTTCGATCGGCTTTCCATCCTTGTCTTTTTTCGGAGCGCGTGGCGGAAACTCCCAGCGAATCTTCGCCTCGGTACGCACGAGAAAGGCATCGAAGGGCCGTCCTTTTTTGGAGATGAAGCCTTGGATCAGATCGCTCTTCCCTTTTTCGACCATGTTTATGGCCTGCTCCCGCGTCACTTCCTTTTTGCACATGAGACGCGGAACCCGAAACAACTGTTTCCATTCTCCGTTCTCCTGGGCACGCAGCACATAACTGGATCCCACTTCGCATAACTCCGCGCCCGTCGCGGCTTCCGTCCAGAAAGGTTCTGCCAAACCGAGATCCGCCTTATCGCCAAAGTCGTATTCGGCTTTCCATTTTTCCGTCTTCTCGTCTTTGGCCAGTTTGAGTTTGGCGGCGAAATTGGCGCGGGTCTTGGCGGAAATAAACCCGTCGAGCGGACCGACCGAGCCTTTCTCGACCAGTTCCTGCACTTCCGATTCTTCCATCTTCCGGCCACCGATGACCTTGTAGATCATGAATTGACCGTCCTCGGACTTGTAGCCGCGCAACGTCTCCCGCAAAGGCTTGCCATCGGTCGGCGAAAGAATCTCGGTCACGCGCGCCACGGAATCGTCTTCTTCAAAACCCTTGACGCGTTCGACGAGGCCTTTCGTCTCTTCGATAATGTCCGCCATGAATTTTTCGCGCGAAAACTTACCCTGCTCCATCAGTCGTAATTGATAGGCCCATTCGCCCGTCATAGCCGGACTGGTCATGTCGGTGGCCTTGACCGCTCCGAGAAATTGGATCAACTGCTCGGCCTTGGTGGAGGGAACCAGTTCACGCTGATTCCGATCCATATATTTTTGGCGAATCAAACCGTCGATGGTCTCGGCGCGAGTCGCGGGTGTCCCGAGACCGCGTTCCTTCATCGCTTCGGCCAGCTCCTCGTCGTCCACAAATTTTCCTGCCGTTTCCATGGCGGAGAGCAAGGTTGCTTCCGTGTAGCGCGGTGGCGGCTTGGTTGCTTCCGTGTGCAGGATTGCTTCGATGGTTTTGGCGTGACTCTTGTCCTCCGCACTTAAGGCGGGCAGCGCCTTGCCCTTCTCCGAATCGTCCTCCACTGCCTGCTTGCCATAAACCTCCAGCCAACCTGGCGAGGTCATTACTTTGCCTTCGGTCTTGAACTTGTGCTTGGCCACCTGGCTCAGCCGCGTCGTGTTATCAAATTCGGCCACCGGATAGAACACTGAGACAAAGCGGCGCGCCACCATATCGAAAATTTTCGCCTCGGCATCGTCCAGGTTTTTCGCGACCGAGGTCGTCGGAATGATGGCATGGTGATCACTGATTTGCGCGTTGTTAAAGACGCGTTTGTTAGGCTTGACCCAATCCTTTTGGAGCGCCTTTTGCGCATGTGCTTGCAGAGGCCCGGCCAAGTTTCCCAGAGTCTCCTTGACGACGGGCAGATAATCTTCCGGCAAAGCCCGCGAATCGGTGCGCGGATAAGTGAGCATCTTATGTCGCTCGTAAAGCGCCTGGGCTATGTCCAGCGTACGCTTGGCCGAAAAACCAAAGCGGCCGTTCGCTTCCCGCTGCAGGGTGGTCAAATCGTAAAGGCGCGGCGCGATTTGCGAGCTGCTCTTCTTCTGTTCCGACACTGTGGCCACCGGTTGTCCCTGGCACTCGGCCACCACCTCCGCAGCGGCCGCCTCCTCCCAGATTCGATCGATGCGATCGTGCTCGTCCTCGCTCTTCTTGAAATCAGGCCGCTGGTAAACGCCTTCGTAAACGCCCTGCGCGATTTCGAACTTCGCGATAACGCGCCAGTAACCGCGCGGCTTGAAATTCCGGATCTCCAGCTCGCGCGTGTAAACCATCGCGAGGGTCGGTGTCTGCACCCGGCCCACCGAAGCGGCGTTCCCCGCGCGCGAGCCGAACATTCGTTTTGTGATGGCGCGGGTGCCATTGATTCCGATCAACCAATCACTCTCGCTGCGCGAACGGGCGGCGTCGGCCAGACCCTGCATTTCCGAGCCGTCGCGTAAGTTTTTGAACCCATCGCGAATGGCTTGAGCGGTCATTGATTGGAGCCAAAGACGCTTGACCGGATGCTTGTTTTTGGCCAACTGACAAAGGTAGGTGAAGATGAGTTCGCCCTCGCGCCCAGCGTCACAGGCGTTGACGATTTCCTTGAAGTCCTTCCGCGCGATCAGTTTTTTGAGCTGGGCGAAACGCTCTTTGGATTGCTCACTCGGTTTCAGTTCGAATTTGGCCGGAATAATGGGCAGCGTTTCCAGCCGCCAGAATCCATATTTCTTTTTGTCGATGTCTTCCGGCATGAGCAGTTCGGCCACATGACCGACCGCGTAAGAGATGACGAATTCGTCGTTCTCGTAATGGTCGCCTTTCTTGGGCACGTTCCCCAAGGCGCGCGCGATGTCGGCCGCAACGCTCGGCTTTTCGGCAATGACAAGAGACTTGGGCATGGGCAGGTTCGGGTTTAACCCAGCATGTTACGGACGAGCAACAGCAATCCGTCTCCGTGCCGCGTGCAGCTGAATAAAAGCGGGAAGCTTAGACCGGACGGGGCGATTGGCAAATCGGGCTCCGGGCGGGGGTTGTTAGCCGAGTTTTACGAAGTATTTGCCGGGCAACTGCTTAACGAGCCGCTTCAGTTCCAGGCGCAGAAGGGTGGAAGAGACTGTCCCGCTGGGCAAACCGCAGGTGGCGGCGATCTGATCGATGGGAGTCTCGGAGGGGTTGATCGCGTCGTAAACCTGCCGTTCTTCGTCGGTCAGGGGGGGAAGAGATCGAGCCGCCGCTTCCGGCGACGGTTTTGTATCCGGCAACAAGATCTGGAGATCGTCCAAAATGTCGTTGGCGCTCATGACCAGCTTGGCTCCCTGTTGAATGAGCCGGTTCGAACCCATCGCGCTCGGGGCGTTGATATGTCCGGGCACGGCATAGACAGACCGCCCCTGCTCAATCGCCTGCGATGCTGTAATGAGCGCGCCGCTGTTCAGGCCCGCTTCCACGACCAGAATCCCGTGGCTCCAACCGCTGATAATCCGGTTGCGCATCGGGAAAGTCTGGCGGTCCGGTTCCACTTCCATGGAAAACTCCGATAGGATCGCGCCGTTTCCGTCGGCAATTTTCTCGGCCAGCGCCTGGTTTTCGGGGGGATACAGACGCGATAACCCGGAGCCGATGACGGCAATGGTGCGACCTTTGGCAGCCAGGGCGCCCTGATGCGCGGCGGTGTCGATTCCGCGGGCCAGGCCACTAATAACGGTGAGCCCGGCATAGGCAATCTGGTAGGACAGCTTCTTAGCGCACTCCCCGCCGTAATGCGTCGTCTTGCGCGAGCCGATCACCGCAATGGCGTGCCGGTCGCGCTCCTGAATCTCACCCCAGACATAAAGCACGATGGGAGGCGCGTGAATTTCCCGGAGCGCTCGCGAATAGAGCGGAGATTCCTGCGTCAACACGGCGGCGCCAAAATCTTTTACTCTCTGAAGCTCGGCGGCCAGATCGATGATCGATTCCCAACCGGAGATTTGCTCCGCCACTTCATTCCCAATGCCGTCAACCGTCCGCAGCTCGCTGCGTGTCGCGGTAAGGATACGCTCGGGCATTTCGAAAACCTCAAGGAGCTTCCGCAACCGCACCGGCCCCACCGTGGGGAGCATGTTCAGCGCGATACAGGCTTCAGTGGAATTCATCGTGATCCAGGTAGGGGCGGTGCACCGAACCGCCCGCGGGCGATTGGGTCAATCGGCCCTAGCTGACGGCTCTTGTCCCCAGACCAAACTAAAACGGAATTTCGTCGTCGTCGGGATCGGCCGCCGCGCTGGGCTTCGGCGGGGCCGCCGGCTTGGCACTGGCTCGCGCAGGACGCTCTTCCTCACCCGATTCCCCACCCCCACCACTCCCCGCCGCCGGGCGGCTGCCCAAAAGCTGCATGGTTTCACCGATAACGCGCAATTTCGAGCGTTTCTGTCCACTCTGTTTGTCATCCCAGGTATCGAGCTGAAGACGGCCTTCGATGAAAACAGGGCGTCCCTTTTTTAGATATTCGCCGGCTATCTCGGCCAGGCGCGCCCACAAGACCACGTCGACAAACGTAACCTCTTCGCGCTTCTCACCGTTATCCAGGGTGTAGGCACGATTGACGGCAAGACCGATGTCACAGACCGCGCTCCCCTTGGGAGTGTAGCGAACTTCCGGGTCGCGCGTCAGATTTCCGAGGAGAATAACTTTATTAAAGCTGGCCATCCGCCAGTCTTAAACAAGTTACGCCTCTGGCGCCAACTTTTTCGGAGTGCGCTCTTTCTTGTCGGTCTTACTGCGCAAACGCTGGAAGGTTTGACGATAGACCTCGGGGTCAAGCTTGAACTTGGAACGCAGTTTGGTGATGAGCTGCGGGTCCGCATGAAAGACAAAGTTCACATAAAAGCCCGCATCGAGGGGCCCCGCCACATAGGCAAACGGCCGTTTGTCCATCTTTTGGACCTGTTCGATGTCGGCGCCTTCTTTTTGAAATTCTGACTCCAGTCGATCGACGATTTCTTTAACGCTATCTTCCTTGCCCTGCGTATTCAGCACGATCAACGCTTCGTAACGATTCTTCATAATTCTTCTACCTTGTTGAAAGTGTTCATCGCGGAAACGACGCCATTGTCAATCGCCCATTTCGCGGCCGTGGCGGCTCGCTCGATGCCGGCTGCGACCGCTGGCTTTTCTTCGTCGAGGAATCGTCCCAGCACGTAATCGACCGTTCCCTCCCTCGGCGCCGCCCCAATTCCGACGCGTACCCGGGGAATTTGGTCCGTCCCAAATTGCAGGATAATGGACTCCAAACCATTGTGCCCCCCCGTCCCGCCGTCCGGGCGAATGCGGACCCGTCCGAGCGGGAGGGCCAAATCATCCATTACCACCAAAATTTGTCCCGGTTCCACC
Organism: Chthoniobacterales bacterium; assembly: GCA_038226905.1. Lineage (GTDB taxonomy): Bacteria > Verrucomicrobiota > Verrucomicrobiia > Chthoniobacterales > UBA10450 > JBBRDU01. The sequence goes on from JBBRQE010000001.1 coordinate 25,212, forward strand.
TTGTAAAATTGCGCGACCGCCCCCAGCGGCTGCCCGCTTCGGTTCATATAGGTCATGGGCTTGACTAGCCACAGGTCGCTGGCCTTGGCCACGGAGGCCCCCCATTTGGTCGAATTCTCCCAAGTGGCAGCCAGTTGCGAGGCTAAGCGGTCAACCACCAGAAACCCGATATTATGCCGGGTAGATTGATATTCCGGCCCGGGATTTCCCAGGCCTGCGATTATACGAATGCGAGGAGAAGTTTCTTCCACATCCCGTCGCTTCGATGCCGAGGTCTAAATTCGCCGATTACTTCTTGGAGTCTTTGCCTGAAGCAGGGGCGGCCGAAGTTTCGCCTTCCGCCGGCTTCTTCTCCGTAATGACCTCTGGACCGGTCGGAGCACCCTCGATCGGAGCGACTGCCACTTCCTCGACGGCTGGCGCGACCACCGAAAAGGCGGTCAAGTCGGGCTGGACCCTGGCCGTTACCCCATTCGGCATCTGTATATCTCGCACGTGCACGGCATCCCCGATGTTCAAAGCGGAAATATCCACGGTAATGCGATCGGGCAGATCCCGCGGCAAACACTCGATGGCCAACGAACGCAGACTCTGTTCGAGCAAACCCCCGAAGTTTTTCACGCCGTTGGCGGTGCCGACCGGCTCCAGCGGAACGTCGGCGTGAATCTTCTCATCCATGGAGACGGCATGGAAATCGATATGCAAAACTTTGCCGCCCAGAGGGGCGTGCTGAATCTCCTGCACGAGAGCCAGACGATTGCCTCCCGCGATTTCCAATTCGACCAAAATGTTTTCACCGGACGCGTGGCTCAATATCTTGTTCACCTCGCGGGCCGAAACCTGCAGGGGTTGCGGCTTTTCCTTGCCCCCATAGACGACGGCCGGGATGGATCCCACCGCCTTAAGTTTCCGCGCGGCTGACCGCCCGGTGGCGGTCCGCTCTTCTGCTTTGAGTTTAACCTGTTTTGCCATTTTCGTTCTCGATGTTAAACAGCGACGACACAGACTCGTCGTTATGAATCCGTTTCATGCCCTCTCCGAGCAACTCGGAGACGCATTGCACATTGATCGAAAATCCCTCGACCATGCGCACCGGCGTGCTGTTGGTCGTTACTAATTCTTTAATTTTCGACTTTTGCAATCGCGGAATTGCCAGATCGACCAAAACAGCGTGGGACACGGCCGCATAGATATCGAGGGCTCCCTTGGTTTTGAGCGTCTCGGCAGCGGACACGAGCGTGCCGCCGGTTTCGGTTAGATCGTCAACCAGCAGGACATCACAACCCTCCACATCCCCAATGACATAGAGCGCCTTCGTCTCGGTGGCGCTCTTCCGCTGTTTGGCCACGATGGCCAGATTGGCACCCAGAGCTTGCGCGTAGGCAGAGGCCATCTTAAGTCCCCCCACATCGGGCGATACCACCACCGTCTTCCGGGTCAGTCGATGACGCAGGTACTTAATAAGAACCGGCATCGAGTAAAGATGGTCGACCGGAATATCGAAGAAGCCCTGCACCTGTTGGGCGTGTAAATCCATCGTGAGAACGCGACTCACCCCGGCTGCGCAGAGAAGATTCGCCACCAGTTTGGCCGTGATCGGCACGCGCGGTTGATCCTTCCTGTCCTGACGGGCGTAGCCAAAAAACGGAATCACCGCTGTGATCCGATCGGCGCTGGCCCGCCGCGCTGCGTCCACCATGATGAGCAGCTCCATGAGGTGCTGGTTAGTCGGCGGGGAAGTCGGTTGAATAAGGTATACATCCCGGCCCCGAACATTTTCGTCGATCTTGACGTAGGTTTCGCCGTCCGGAAAAGAGCTGATGGTGGCCTGACCGAGAGGAACCCCTATAAACTGGCAGATTTTCTCGGCCAACTCGCGATTGGCGGAGCCGCTGAAGATTTTCATTTCTGGTTGGCGAGCGAACATGGACGCGGGCCGCTAAGGTAGGCGCTTGGGCGACAGGTTTGCAAACTTAGAATATCCATCGTAAAAGATCGCCGCCCGCGCTTGCAAATTCTGTCGGTTTCCGGCACACCTATTAAGCTCCTCTCTCACGACTTTCCGTCCCCCATGACTACAGTTGATCCTCTTCGGGTAGAACGCCCAACCACCCGTTCACGAGTATTCGCCCATACTCGCTGGGATATCGTTCCCACCCTGGCCGCCCTCTTCCATTTGGCCTACTTTTTCGCGCTCTTTCTCCTTTATCCGCATGCGCCCCTCTGGCTCATGCTTCTGCTCGGTTTCGTTTATTCCCTCATGGTCAACGCCAACATCAACGGCGTCGGACACAACTTCATTCACAATCCATTTTTCCGTTCCGATTTGCTTAACCGCCTCTTCAGCGTGGCCAATTCGGTAGCCTGCTGCTTTTCCCAGACCTACTACGACGTGGTCCACATGCAGCACCACAAGGGGAACTCCGATCGACCGGGCGAAAATGGCGAGACCATTGACTGGCTTTCCATTTACCGGCATGGCCACGAAGGCGAAGCGGAAAATCCATGGTCCTATGTTTTCCTGAGCTTCTTCCGCGACAACCCGGCGGCCATCCGAAGGGAATTGAGCAAGCGTGGGCGAGCCGATTTGATTTGGGGAAACATCGAATTGGCGGCCTTTGCCCTAACGGCCCTCGTTATGTTCCTGCTCAACTGGCGTTACGTGATCTTCTATCTCCTCCCCTTCTTTTACCTCGGCCATTGCTTCAGCTATTTGAATGGCTACTTCCGGCACTACGGGGCGGACCCGGACAAGCCGATCGCCTGGGGCGTGAGCAGTTACGGCCGCATTTATAACTGGCTCTTTTTCTACAACGGTTACCACGCCGAACATCATTTCCGGCCCAAAGTGCATTGGACGAAAATGGAAGGCTTCCATCGTCAAATCGCCGATCTGCAAAAGCAGGAAAACGTGCGCGTGATCAACCACGCCCACATGCTCGGGTTCCTCGATCCGAATCTTCCCGGGCGACGAGAGCGAAGTGATCATCCGATCAAGACGGCCGCGCCTTCCGCTCCGTAAGCGAACCTTTCTCCCCGCGGGTCCCCCATTCGTCCGCTGCGCCGCCGCACCTTCATATCATGCTTAATCGCGCGGAAAAAGCCGGCGGGCGCTCGTGACTAGTGTGAACAGGGAAGCGGAGTGTCGCCCCCCACAGCTAGGACGAGCTCAAAGGTTGGTCGACCATCTTGGGCTGAGCGGGCCGGCCGAACTCATTCTCGCCTTCGCTCTTCTCGTCCTCCTGATCGCCTTCAAGCTAACGAACACCGCCCGTTATAAATTCGATACGGATGAGTCGCAACATCTTCACGTCATCTGGGGTTGGGCCCGGGGCTTTGTCCAATACCGCGACCTTTGCGACAATCACATGCCGCTCTTTCAGATTCTCTTCGCACCGGTTTACGGACTCATCGGAGATCGGCCAGGCGTCCTCCTCTGCATGCGTTTCGTCCTCCTCCCACTTTACGGAGTGGTCGCCTGGTCTACCTATCGCATCGGTGCTCTCGCCTTTTCCAAACGGGTCGGCCTCTGGGCTGTGATCATGGCGGGATTTTATCCCGGTTATCACTTTTGTTCGCTGGAGTTTCGGACCGATAACCTCTGGGCTCCCCTCTGGTTGTTGTCGGTCGTCATCCTCTTGCAAAATGGGTTGAACCGGCGTTCCGCCTGCTCGGCCGGAATTCTGATGGGCTTATGTTTCGGCGTTTCGATGAAGACCACGCTCCTCCTCATTTCGGTTGTGGTCGGTGGCACGCTCTCGACCTGGCTGGTGAATCGGGGAAAGCTGCGCCTCCTTCCCTGGCGCGAGCTCGCCTTTTCAGCCGCCCTCTATCTCGCAACCGCCCTGCTCGTTCCCGCAATCATCATTCTGGCTTTTGCCTCCGCCGGCCTTTGGCCGGCCTTTTGCTATTGGGTGTTCGAGAACAATGTCCTGCCCGGACTGCGCAATCATCCAGCCTGGTGGATCTTTATCCTGCCGGTTTCCTTCCCTCTGGTCGTCGCGGCCGCCGCCTGGCTGGTCCGACGGGCGCCAACTGGGCCGGCCACTTCTCGCCGGACCTTCCTTTTCCTTGTCTGGGGTTTTTATGTTCCCGCCCTGTGGAGCTTCTGGCCGCTTGTCACGCGGCAGGATTATCTTCCCTACCAGCCCCTCGCCTTTGTTTTGTACTCGGCCCTCCTTCTCTTCATTTCAAACCGTTTGGTTCGAAAAGAGGCTGGAACAACGATTCGCCTTCTCATTGGACCCGCCCCCGTGGCCGTTTCCTTCTTCCTCATTGCCTTGCTCGCGCACCCGTTTTGGGTGGATGGAGCAAAACCCGAAACCGACTTGCTTCGAAGTACCCTGCAACTGACCTCGCCAGGCGATTTTGTCCTCGATCAAAAGGGTGAGACGGTCTTCCGGCAGCGCGCTTTCGCACCGATTTGGGAGCCGCTCGTCATGGAACGCATCCGGCGGGGCCTCATGCCCGATAATGCCGCCCAGCGCTGCCTGGAAACGCGCACCTGCGTTGCCACAAAAGAGAGGGACATGTCCGAACAGGCGACCCGCTTCGTCGAGCGATACTATTTGTCGGTCGGAACACAGTTATACGTCGCCGGCTCTTTCCTGGAGGGATCGGCGTCCGGCGATGGAACGATCGGTTTTGAAATCGCCATTCCTGCGGCCTACAGAATCGTGGCGAAAAATTCCGGCCCGGTGCAGGGATCGCTCGACGGAACGCCATATGCCGGGGAAGCCCGCGCGCTCGCGCCGGGATGGCACTCGCTATCGCAAAGTGCGAACGCCAGTCCCCTCGCCGTTGTCTGGGCCCAAGCCATCGATCGAGGATTCAGCCCCTTCCCGCGTAATACCCCGCCTCACAGCTAGTGTAGGTTGCGCCCCTTGAGCTGTAGGGCTACCGCGAAAGGTGTCGCCGCTCCCCTCTCTTCGACCTAATTCCAACTCCCGGTTGATGCTGATTGCGCCGCATCCCAACGATGAAGCGCTGGCGGCTGGCGTCATCCTGCATCGCGCCCTCCAGGCCGGTTCGGCCGTGCGCGTGGTTTACGTGACCGATGGCGACAACAATCCGTGGCCGCAGAGAATTATGGAAAGAAAATGGCGGCTGGACGCGGTCGATCGCCAGCGTTGGGGCCGGCTGCGTCGCGGTGAAGCCATCGCGGCCTTGCGCATACTGGGACTGGATAGAAAGCACGCCGATTTTCTTGGACTGCAGGACCAAGGCCTAACGACGCTGTTATTGGGCGAAACCCTGCCAACGACCGCTTATATTTCCGATATTATAAGGAAGTGGCGGCCCACCGAACTCCTTCTGCCGGTCGCCTGCGACAGACATCCGGATCACAGTGCCGTGGCCGTCCTGACCCGCCTCGCACTCTCCCATCTGGGCGCTGTTTTGCCCGAAATCCAGCCGTGGAGCTACCTCGTCCACGGCCGCAGCGACTCTTTCTCCGGCTTGGCCGAGCCTCTTGTCCAGACGGCAGCCGAGACCATCCGCAAAAGATGCGCTATTCGTTGCCACAAATCCCAGATCAAGCTGTCGCGGCGGCGCTTTCTGGAATACGCCATGCGTCCGGAATGCTTCGTCCCAGTGGCTACAAACGCGGCGGCGGGGTCCATTCGTTCGGCCAGTCGCGCGGAGCAAATGATCCGCCTCGATTTCGACATGCAGTCCAAGCTCTGGTTTGCGGCAGGGGACGCGGATATCCTCATGCTCGGTCAGGATCCATCCGGCGCGCCCAAATCCCTGCGTATTTCCATGCCATCGCGTTCCGGCGTGATCACGGTGGAAGATTGGAAAACGCGGAGACCTCTCTCGACGGCGCGTTTCCAGAAGGCGGGCTTCACCGGAAGCATGTTCATACCGGAGAATCTCTTCTCCACCAAGGCGAGCCTCTTTGTAAAATATAATCGCCCCTCCTGGTTCTTCGATGAAGCCGGGTGGTTCGAATTGTCGCCGCCCCAAGCGAAGCATCACCCCAACACTGCGGGGGCCACCGACGAAAAAGAATTACCCCTCTCCTACTCAGCTAGTGCGCTGTAATCTGGAAAGTCGCCCGCAGCTTTTCCTTCTTCTCCTCACAGTCCACCTGCAGCCGGCGCACTTCTGAAACGAGCTGTTTTTCCAGTTGCTCGAGATCTTCGGCCTTGCCCGCGCTCCGGGCTTTTTCAATCTGGTCTTTGAGGAAAACTTCGCGTTCGGCGATTTTCGCCCGGAAATTGGAATCGATTTCCGCGATCTGCTTTTTCTGGCTGACGTTCAAAGAGAGAGAGGGCGTCGCCTTTTCCAGTCGCTCCATGGCCAGTTCGTATGCCGATTTCATCTGTCTATCGTTACTGTTGAGTCGTTCGAACCGGCACGCAAGGCGTCAGTAGGGCGGGCCGGCTCGATCTCTCTGCCTCCCGGCCGATTGCGTTAGCCCGATCAATTCCTAAGTTAACCGCTCGAATGGCCGCGAAAATCCAGCTCCTAAGCACCGACTTCGACGGGACGATTGTTTCGCGCGTGAGCGATCCCCCTCTCGATCAGGGCTGCCTCGAATTCATCCGTAAGCTACAAGGGGAAGGCGCGCTCTGGGCCATCAACACGGGTCGCTCCGTCGATCTCCTTGAGTCGGGTCTGGCCGATTTTTCGTTTCCCTTCCGGCCCGATTTTATCCTAACGAGTGAGCGCGATGTCTTCCGGCCGGCTGCTCGAGGCCAAAGGTGGGAGGCTTTTGGCGATTGGAACGAGCGCTGCGCCCGGGCCCACGCCGAGCTTTATACCTCGGCCACCTCTGTCCTCGAAGAGGTTATTGATTTCGTGAATCAAAAAACCAAAGCGCGCATGATCTACGAGGCGGACGGCGTCTCCGGTTTGATCACGACCAACGAGGAGGAGATGGAGCGCGTCACTCAGTTCATCGAACAAGCGCGATCCAGGCAGCCGAAATTTCATTATCAGCGCAATACGGTCTACCTGCGCTTCTGCCACTCCGACTACCACAAAGGGGCGGCTCTGGCGGAACTGGCGCGCCTCCTGCAGGTTGGACGCGAAAATATCTTCGCGGCTGGCGACCATCACAACGATTTGTCGATGCTCGATGGCGTATTTGCCGCCATGCCGGCCTGTCCGGCCAATGCCATTCCGGAAGTGAAAGCGACCGTGCGCCGAGCGGGCGGCTACGTGGCCCAAGGCGAGCATGGCGCCGGAATTCACGAAGCGCTCCTGCACTTCACCGAGTCTAACCGTTAAAAAACCAAGCGAGCGAAGTCCTTCAAACAAAGAATCTCGAGGGCATTAGGGTTCTGTAATCTGTGGAGAGTCTTGAGTTGCGACAGAGAGCGCGAGGGGTGCGTCCGCCTCGATTTTTCCAGCGAACCGATTTGTCATGTAAGTCAGAAGCAGGACCCAAAATACCAGCGCCAGACTGAAGAGAGGAAACTGCACTGGATAGGGTAACGAATAAATGATGGCCATGAGCGGCCCCCACACCACCCATGTCGCCAGGAGCGTTGGGATAATCTTGTCCCGGTAGTGCGCCCAACTGAAGCTCCGTCGAACCGACTGCCCGGAAAATCCTTCGTTCTTCCATTCATAAACGAGCACTTCGGCCGGTGCCGCAAAAAAAGGGTTATAGCCAAATTGGTCGACACAGATCTTGGCTAGAACCACCGGAATGGTGACGACGTCGCCAAACCATCTCGCGTTTTGCCGATACATGAGATCGACCAGGATGGCATCGATGGCCCAGGTAGGAACGGTAAAGGCCAGGTTCCGCAGGTTCTGCCGGCGCCCTTTTCCTTTTTGAAAAAAGAAAATGACGAAGAGTTCGGGTAGCACGGCGCCCGCGATGATGCCGGTAACGACGACGAAAAGAAGACTGTGCTGTTCCTTGTAACGGGCGAGTTGATCGAGGAGCCCGGCAAATCTTGCACTGGCATAGTAGGCGACGAGAATCGCCAGCATGGCCCCCTGCAGGATAAAGCCGGGGAGCGCGTTGGCCTTGGCCGCCTGCCATCCAATCGTGAGCGGCGTGCGCGGTTTCGCCATGGTGGCAGACACTTCTCCGACAACCTGCAGGAGCAAGCGGAATTTGTGCTCGACTCAGCCTGTCGGCTGGCCGCCTGCAACCTAATCAATCGCTAAAAGTGCACGTTGGCACCCGCCCCACCGGCACCGGCCGAAGGAGTTAACGCGCCCCCGCCTCCAATGTCTTCGCCCGGCACGGATCTCTTAGGCGCGGTGCTGGATTGCTGCGACGACTCTCCCTCCGGGGAGGCGCACCCGCTCAGCCATAAAGCCGTCACGCACAGAAATATTGCAAGCCATCCAAACCGTTTCATCACGTCCAGAGTAACCACTAACAGCCGGCACTCAAGGCGCCTCACCGGAAAAATGACACATGGACCCTTGGATTCCACCACGTTTGATGATTGACCCGCCATCCTTTAACTTCGTTCGTGGCCGACCCCGACAAGGCAGACATCCGATCTCTCCGGCTAACCGACCTGCAAAGCGCGGTGGCAGCCGCCGGCCAGCCGGCCTATCGAGCTACTCAAATCGCGGAATGGCTCTACCACAAACGCGTCGAATCATGGGACTCCATGACCGATCTGCCGCGACTCCTCCGCGGAAAACTGGCCGGCGAGTTCGTTCTGCAACCCCCGGTGACGGTCCGGGTCCTCGGCTCGGCCGATACCACCCAAAAATTTCTTTTCCGATTGGCGGACGGAAGTTTGATTGAATCGGTCCTCATCCCGGCTTCCCCTGCCCTTTACGGCGAACGGTCGGATCGACGCACCCTCTGCCTGTCCACGCAGGTGGGCTGCGCCTACGGCTGCAAGTTCTGCGCGAGCGGCCTGGACGGTTTTTCGCGCAACCTTCAGCCTAACGAGATAGTCGATCAAATCATGGCAGTGGAACGAGCCAGCGCCCAGAAGGTTGATAATCTCGTCTTCATGGGCATGGGCGAACCCCTCGCCAATTTCGAAAACCTGATGAAAGCCATCCAGATAATCAACGCTCCGTGGGGTCTGGGCATTGGCGCACGCCACATCACGCTCTCCACCAGCGGCCTCCCTCCGCAGATTGAAAAACTGGCCGACCAGCCCCTCCAGATTCGACTAGCCGTCTCGCTGCATGGCGCCAGCGACGAAGTGCGCAATCAAATCATGCCGGTCAATCGGCGCTACAATCTGGAAACGCTCCTGGCGGCCTGCGATTACTATATTGCGCGCAAGAAGCAGCGCCTGACCTTCGAATATATCCTGATCGAAGGAATCAACGACACGGACGATCAGGCGCACCTGTTGGCCCGGCATGCCCGGCGCGTCTCGGCCAGGATCAACCTCATACCGTATAATACAGTGGAAGGCCTGGAGTGGTCGCGGCCCTCGCGCAATCGCCAGGAAACGTTTCTCTCGATCCTCCGCGGGCACGGTGTGGGGGCTACTTTGCGACGCGAAAAAGGACACGACATCGCGGCGGCCTGCGGGCAGTTACGCCTTCAAACGAAGCGGGCTGAAGTGGCTTTATCTTCCTAGTGTTACGAAAGCCCGTTTGAGGGAGGAGCGTCTGCGACACCGCCCGGGCGCGCCCCCACCGTATTTACCATCTCCACTCGCCCCCGTCGCGCGAACGCCCGGATAGGGTACCCGCGCGTCACGCAAAAACTTTTGCGTGAGCCATAAAGCGGCATTAAGTCTTATTCATGTCTGGCTTCGATCACGAGCCCGAGCGCGCTTGGGACGAATATGATTGGGAGCGTTTTCTGCAGCAGCAGGATCACAAGACCTAAAAATACATGGAGCTGCTCGAGAAATATCTGGACGATCCGCAGCGTGATCAAATCATCGCTCGCGAAATGGGATGGACCCAGTTGATCGACTCGAAAGACTGGAGCTCGGAGGTGGATGCTTTCCTCGATGAGGAGGGTATCCCGGACGAGGAAGATCTGGAGGAAGACGAAGTGACGGACGCACCCGACACTTTTGAGGATCATAGTTTGTACCGGGCGGCCTTTGCCCTAACCATCTGGATTGACCGCTTGTTCGATCAAAGTCCGGCCCTCCAAAACGAGCCGGGCGCGGTCAAACTGGCCACTCACTCCGCTCTGGCCAGTGCCAAGCTGGCCGCCGCCTTGAGCGACGATGGGGTCGATGAAATTGGCATGACCATTGCCTACTTGAAGCGTGCTTTGAAGGCCATCACCACGTCCATGGATGCCGCTTCGCAGCTTCTTTCGGAAAGGCTGATCACGGGCGAGCAGCACGGGGTGCTCTTGCAGCGCCTCTTCCAGGTGCGGGACGGAATTATCACCCTGATGGGTGAATATCGCGGCGAATGGCGACGCCGTTTCGGCTCCGAAGGCTTTCGGGGTTGAATGAATTAACGGCCTTTCCGTCCAACTATGCATACGGAAGCGACTCCGGCTCAGCCCGATGTGTCGGACCTGGAACTGGTGACCAAGTGCCAGTCCGGTGATTCCCAGGCATTCGATGAGCTGGTAACCCGCTACAGAACCCGTGTATTTGGAATGATTTATAACATGGTTCATAACGAGCAGGATGCCTGGGATCTTGCTCAAGACAGCTTCGTCAAGGCGTGGAAATCCATTCAGCGCTTTCGCGGGCAATCCTCCTTTTACACTTGGATTTACCGCATCGTCATGAATGTAACCATCGACTTTGTCCGGAAAAAACAGGTCAAGGGCACAGGCGCGGAATTCGACGACGCCATTCAGCTAAAAGAGATTAACCCTGCGGCGAAAACCATGCCGAAGCCGGATGCGCTGCCCTACGAGCAGTTGCAACAGGGAGAAATAAAGTCGCGGATTGACCAGGCCATCACACAGCTTTCACCCGAGCATCGCGCCGTCATTTTGATGAAGGAGATAGAAGACATGCAGTATCACGAAATTGCCGAGACGCTCGGATGCTCGATTGGGACCGTCATGTCGCGCCTGTTTTACGCGCGCAAGAAGTTGCAGAATCTGTTGAAGGACGTTTATGAAAACATTTGAGGAAAAGTGGACCGCCTGGCTCGACGACCAGATCAGCGGTCAGGAGCTGGCCGATTTTGAAGCTTCCTTACCCGACAAGGCCGTGGCCGCGGCGGAGAAGAAAGGCGCGCATCAGCTCGGTCTTCTCTTGAAGCGGGAAATCATCGCACCCGCCTTTACCAACGAAGAATTTTTCAGTCACCAGCTGCGCGAACGAATCGCGCGCGAAGAGGCGCTTCCCTCGTCAGAGCGCGGTTCGGGTTTTTCCACCTGGTGGACGATTCGCCGCCTTTTTTGGACTGGCGCCACTTCCATGGCGTTGTTCCTCATCTGCGCGGTCTTCGTCATGCGTGATAAGGATCCGACTGAACCGTCGCCCTATCTCTCACAAATTCTGACCGCTCGAATCGATCCAACGGTCAGCCCTAATGCCACCGTCACGATGTTTGATTCGAAAGAGGACCGGGTAACGGTGCTCTGGACGGAAGGATTGAAATCGTTGCCATCAGATTACGCAGCGAAGTAAGGTCGCGCATGCAACGTCGGCTCATCGTTGTTACCGCGATTCTGGCGCTGGTGGCAACCGTCTCGCCGGTGTGCGGCCGGGGATTCCTCGACGATCTGCTTCATCCGTTCGTTCCCGCTCATAAGAAGGCTTCTGCCAAATCCTCGTCACCCCATGCAGCGGGAGAGATCGTGTGGAGCGGCTTGGTCATGGCAGATAACGAGCAAAATCCACGACCGGTCGCCTCAGAACTGGCTGGTCTCGAGCCAACCTTAAAAGAACTGTTCGGGTATAACCATTTCGAAGTCATCGGCCAATCGCGCAAGACCCTCGTCAACGGCGAGGAAGATTGGCTGGCTTCGAGCAAACACTTCGCCCTGATGGTCGATGCGCAGGGTCCCAGTGATGGCGGTTATCTCGTGAATTTGAAACTGGTCCAGCGGGACAACAGCAATCCGCCGGCCGATCAACTCGTTCTCGAGACCGCCACTAAGCTCAGCAAGCGCAGCCCTCTCGTCATCAAGGGTCCTCAGATCGGAAACGGTCAGCTCCTCCTCGTCCTCGTCGTGCAATAACGGCGGCCGCACCGGACAAGAACGGCAGATGCAATCAGCCTCATCCGTTGTTTAGTGGCGGAATGCGATTTTCGCCCCGCGCTCTTCTCGCGCTCGTCTTCTTCAACCTCCTTGCGGCCATGCATGCAGAAAAACCGTTCGATTTCGAATCCACCCCGGGGAAACTGCCCAAACAAGTTGTCCCGACGGACTACGACATCCGTATCGTTCCGAGGCTCGACAAATTTTCCTTTACTGGCACGGAGACGGTAAAGCTCGAGGTGAAGGCGCCCGTCCACGAGGTCGTGTTAAATGTCCTCGAGCTGGAGGTCAGTGCAGCCTCCATCGATGGTAAAGCGCTGCCTAAAACCGCTATCCGGATCGATCGGCCTAACGAGCTTCTCACTCTGACTCTGACGGAGAACCTCCCGCCGGGAGAACACACTGTGACCCTCGCGTTCTCCGGTAAGATTAACGAACAAGGCCAGGGCTTGTTCTATGCCCCCTACCAGGAACAGGGGACCGGCGCAAAGAAGGTCATGCTCGGAACACAGTTCGAAGCCACGGACGCGCGGCGTCTCTTTCCCTGCTGGGACGAACCCAGCTTCCGCGCGCGCTTTCAGCTGACCGCCGTGGTCCCGGAAAATTGGCTGGCCGTTTCCAACATGCCGATCGAGAGCGAAACGAAGGTCAAGAATGGGAAGGAAGTTCGCTTCGGCCGAACGCCATCCATGTCGAGCTATCTCAATGTCTTCGTGGCGGGAGAACTCGACCTCATTGAAACGAAGAGCCAGGGAGTGCAAATCCGCGTCATCACCACCAAAGGAAAAGCGGAATCAGGCCGCTACGCTTTGGAGAGCTCGGTCAAGTTGCTTGGCTATTACAATGACTACTTCGGCGTGCCCTATCCCCTGCCCAAACTCGATCAGATCGCCGTGCCCGGAGGCTTCGGAGGCGCCATGGAAAACTGGGGAGGCATTATCTACTACGAGAGCACGCTTCTCTTCGACCCCACCACCACTTCGGATGGCGCCAAACAGGATATTTTCGCTGTCCTGGCCCATGAAATGGCCCACATGTGGTTCGGGGATCTCGTCACCATGGGATGGTGGGATAATCTTTGGCTGAACGAAGGATTCGCCTCCTGGATGGGAACCAAATCCACCGCCTCGTTCAATCCGCAGTGGGAGGTATGGCTTCACAAAAATGTCCCACGCAATCCCACCCGGCGCAGCGGCATTGCCAAGGAGCAGGCCATGGAAGGAGACATGCGCTCTACCACTCATTCGATCCAGCAGCCCGTGGCCACCGAGGCCGAAGCCAACAGCGCTTTTGACGATATCACCTACCAAAAAGGTCAGTCTTTCATTCGCATGCTTGAGAGTTTTCTCGGTGAAGATCCATTTCGCGACGGGATTCGCCGTTACATGGCCGCCCACAAGTATTCAAACACGACCACGACGGATCTTTGGCAAGCGTTGAGCGAAGCATCGGGCAAACCGGTCAGCGCGCTCGCCTCCGGCTGGGTGCAACAACCGGGCTTCCCCTTCATCGAGGTTAAGCGCGAAGACGACCGCACCTTGCTCCGGCAGGAACGCCTGACCGTAAATTACAAAAATGCCCCCGCCCTTCTCTGGCAGATACCCCTCACCTATGGCGTGGTCGGGGTCGATCAGCCGCAATCTCGTTTGATGACCGGGGCCACCGAGGTAATCGAGCGGCATCCACCCGAGGCCATTTTGAAACTGAACGTGCACGGCGCGGGCAACTATCGCGTGCAGTACGACGACAAGTCGTGGGACCTGCTCCTCAATTCGCTGCCGCAATTGAAGGTAGAGGACCGGGTCAACCTCTTGAGCGACGAATGGGCCCTCGTTCAAGCCGATCGTTCCCCCCTTTCCCGTTATCTGCACCTGGTCGAAGCCCTCCCCTCCGCCACCGAGCTGGCCGAACGCGATCAGGTCATCAATGCCTTCGATTTTACCAATCGACTGCTGGTGGGAGCAGCCGGCCGGGAGAAATTCCAACGCTACGCGCGCTCCATTCTGCGCCCCAGTTTCGATGCTCTCGGTTGGGATCCCAAGCCTAACGAACCGGCCAGGCTATCCAGTCTGCGGGCCAGCCTGATCGCGGCGCTCGGCTACCTGAACGATCCCGGCATCATGGCCGGTTGCCATGATCGTTTTGAAAAATCTCTGGATGATCCGACCCTCATCCTGCCCGACCTGCGTCCTTCCATTCTCCTCGTGGTGGGTCGTTACGCCGACGAGGCGACTTGGGACAAGATTCACCAGCTGGGCCTGGCCACCACCAATATCGGGGAAAAACAAAACTACTTCGACGCGCTGGCCTGCGCGACCGAGCCGGCTTTGATTAAGAAGACTCTGCAGATTGCGCTGACCCGTGAACTGCCCACCAGTCGCGCCGTCTTCCTCGTCGGAAAAGTTGCCCGGCAAAGCGATCACCCCGAGATGGCCTGGCAGTTCGCCCGGGAAAATATGAAGGCTCTCTTGCAAAAGACCGACGCCCTCGAGGCCCAAAGCTACGCGCCCAGTCTGTTCACCTTTTTCACCGACCGCGCGCGAATCGACGAGCTCAAGGCTTATGCCGTAGCCCATCTCCCGAAAGCCAGCGCCAAAGAGGTGGCCAAGGCGGTTGACGAAATTGAAATACGCGCGGAGTTGAAGAGTCGGTTAGAGCGACAGTTCGCCGCCTGGACTGAGAACCGCAAGAAGACTTAGCGCCGCTTAAAGCGTGGTCTCGGCTTCCCCGCTCGATGTCGTTATAAACAGGCGCATCGGCATCATGGACGATTCCACGAATCCATGGCGTCGGAAGAAATTCTGCGAACGAAGCTCCGGCCGATCGGTCAGCAGGGTGATCCGCAAAAAATGCTTCTGTTTAGCAAAGTTGATCGCGTACTCCAGCAAATCCGATCCATAACCATGGTCCCGATAGTCTTTGTGCACCACCAGGTCCTCCAGCAGAATGACGAAACCACCCTCAGCCGTGCTAATCGTAAAGAGGAGATTGATCGTCCCGACGATGACGTTATCTCGCCGCAGCACAAACACACGGCCTCGATTCGGCTGCTCAAAGATAAGGCGGAGACCGCGCAACTGCTTGTCCTTGTTCGGCCGGAAATCGCTCTCCTCGCTGAAGAGTTCGGCCAGCAAATCGGACAGTTCGTCCAAATCTGCCTCCGTGGCCGGCTCAATGATCACTTTCTCGCTCACCCGAGCCTTTTATTTCAGAAACGGAAGACGCTGGCAATCGGCGTTTCGCGGCGGAACAATTTGACCCCGCGCCGAATTGACAACGCGCTCAAGCTCCCTAACCTACGAACTCCCTTCCGTCTGACGCGGAGACTAATATGAAACGCACATTCCAGCCCTCCAAACGCACACGCAAGCAGCAGCACGGATTTCGTGCCCGCATGAGCACAAAAGGTGGACGTGCAACCCTGGCTCGCCGCCGTCAACGCGGCCGTAAACGCCTCCTGCCCAAGGGCGTCGAGAAACATTTCGCCCGGCACACCCAAGCCTAGGCCGGAACCCCTCGCCGCAGCCGACTTGCTGCGCTCCGGCCAAGGAAAACCATTGGTCGGGTGGCTCCCCTGCGCATTTTTCCGCCTTGCAGATAATGTTTGCCGGATAAGATTGGGAACCCGGCGGGAGCAGACTTCTGGGCAACGCCGTCATTCTAAATCTTAAAACGCACCGCTAGCTCAATTGGCAGAGCAAGTGACTCTTAATCACTGGGTTGTTGGTTCGATTCCAACGCGGTGCACTTCATCTTGAACTCGACGCCGTCAGTTTCCGCTAAACAGGTGGTACTGTTCTATCGCGATTTTCGAGGTTTCAGCGGCGGACATCTCAAGGTTTGGGATTACTTTGGGCATACCGCTTCCTCTCCACTCTGCGACGCCCGTGTTGCTTTTTCCGCCGAGTCCCGATGGGACGCCTCCAATCCGTGGCTAACATCGCGTGAGGCCGTCGTTCCGTGGGATCCGGCCGGGGCGGACATTCTGTTTTTGGCGGGGACAGATTGGCGCGCCCTTCCCGGCGAGTTCCGATCAAATTCGAGAGTTCCTATCATCAATTTGATTCAGCATCCGCGACATGCCGAACAGGGCACTGAACTGAGAGACTTCCTGAAGCGGCGCGCCATTCGCATCTGTGTGAGCGAAGAAGTTGCGCAGGCTATCAAGGCGACGGGCGACGTGAACGGACCGGTCTTCACCATTCCCAATGCGGTAACTCCCCCGTCCTCTCCGGTGGTCGCATCGTTCGCAGAGCGCGCGACCGATCTTTTGATCTGCGGATTGAAAGCACCCGAACTGGCACACAAGGCTTATCAACAATTCGCCGGCAACACGGAGAAGGTCCGCCGGCTGATAGGCTGGATTCCGCGCGAGGAATATCTGGCGCAACTGGCCAATGCCAAAGTGGCCCTGTTCCTCCCGCGCCCCAGCGAGGGTTTTTACCTGCCCGCCCTGGAAGGGATGGCCTGCGGGGCAATCGTGGTCTGCCCCGATTGCGTAGGCAATCGCAGCTTTTGCCTCGATGGGGTGAACTGTTTTCGCCCTTCCTACGACGCGGATTCGATCATCAGCGCAGCCCGCACCGCGTTGCAGCAAAAAGAGACGGAACGGGAGGGCATGCTGGCGAGAGCGCAAGAGACTTTCCGTTCGCATTCGATGGAAAACGAACGGGCGAGCTTCCTGGGAATTCTGGATCGCATCGACGAGCTCTGGTCGAACTGACGGCCGCGATGGATTTCTACGCGCGCGCGGAGCTATCTTGCGCGGCTGGAAGCCTCATGGTAGTCAGCGCCATGCGTAACGTGCTCATCACTGGCACGCCTCGATCGGGCACCACTCTCTTCTGTTCGCTCCTGAACAAGGTGCCGGACGTGGTGGCGTTGCACGAGCCGATGAATGTCTGGGAATTCCCGGAATGCAAAAGCGCGGAGGCCGCGGCCGATGTGATTGAGCGGTTCTGCGGAGAAACGCGGACCTCCTTGCACGAGCACGGTTACGCCATGTCCAAACATGTCGCCGGCAAGGTGCCGGACAACGTGGCGGCCGATCAAGTCAACCAGAAGGGAACAAGATTGCGGCACACGGAACATGGCAAGGTCCTAGTGGAGAAGCCGCTTTCGCCGAATTTCGATCTGGCCATCAAACATCCGGTGGCCTTTACCGCTTTGCTCGAAACGCTGTCGAAACGCTTCGAGTGTTACGCCATTATTCGCAACCCTTTGGCCACCCTTGCCTCCTGGAACAGCCTCGCCTGGCTCAATGTCAAAAATGGTCACGCTCCCATCGGCGAAAAATTGGACGCCGATTTGCGCCGCGAACTCGCCGCCCAGCCGGACGCGATTGAGCGTCAACTGCATATTCTGGAATGGTTTTATAGACGGTTCCGAACCTTCCTGCCTGACCGTTCCATGGTAAAATACGAGGACCTGATCGCTTCGCGCGGAAAAGAGCTGGCCCGCTTTTTCCCGGGAGCCTCCGCGCTCGATGAAAATCTGAGTTCCAAAAACGTCAACAAGTTTTACGACCGGCCTCTCATGCTGAACTTGGGCGAACGACTGCTGGCCCGGTCGGGCATCGTTTGGGATTATTACCAAAAGAGCGATGTCGAAAAACTGATGGCAGAAGTAGAGTCAGCTTCCACTGCCGAAACTTTGTAGCGCCAGGCTTCCACAAACCTGGGCGAGGGTGAGGAAATCGATCAGGAGTAGTAGCATGATCAAGAGCAGGATTCTTAATCCAGTAAATCCCGTTAATCCTGTCTGCCTTTCAGCCCCGTCACTCGCACAAGTGAAATGAAAGTGTCAATCGTCATTCCCTGCTATAACGAGTGCGCTACGATCGGACAGATTATACGAAGCGTTCGCGCGGCTCCTTTTGATAATTTAGAGATAATCGTGGTCGACGATTGCTCGACCGACGGGACCGTGGCCCTTTTGCAAACGGAAGTCGGCACCCTGATCGACCGTGTGATTTTTCAGACGCAAAATTCCGGGAAAGGGGGTGCTCTACGCGCGGGGTTCACGGCTGCTACCGGCGACATCATTCTCGTGCAGGACGCGGATCTGGAGTATGACCCGAAGGACTACGCTTCGCTGCTCGATCCCATCTTGTCGGGTGCCGCGGACGCCGTCTACGGCTCGCGCTTTATGGGAGGGCGGCCCCATCGCGTCCTCTACTTCTGGCACATGGTGGGCAACAAGTTTCTTACCCTCCTCTCCAATATGTTTACGAATCTGAACCTGACCGACGTGGAAACCGGATACAAAGCTTTCCGCGCTTCCGTGGTAAAGAATCTGGATCTGCGGGAGAACGGCTTTGGCTTCGAACCGGAAATCACGGCCAAGCTGGCCCGGACACATTGCCGCATCTACGAGGTGGGCGTTTCCTACAATGGACGAACCTATCTGGAAGGGAAAAAAGTGAATTGGAAAGACGGGTTTCGCGCCATCTACGCGATCGTGCGCTACAACCTGTTTCCTTAAGAGGATGCAACCGTTGCAGTGGCATACGACGCGCATCTTTATTCCGCTGTAGCCACGGCACTCGGTTGCCGTGTCGGGGGAACGCCTCAACGGAGTGAGGGCGGCTATGTTTTTATTGATCGAGATATTTTTGCGCGATGGGCATCCTTCGCCCCACCCCGAACGCCCGCGTCGTCACTCTCAGTCCGGGCGGGGCCTGTTGTCGCTTGTATTCGTTTAGATCCACCCGGCGCTGCACCCAGCGAACCGTTTCTTCATCGAATCCGCGGCTCATAATGTCGCGCGCACTCAGATTTTCCTCGACATAAAATCGCAGAATCTCATCGAGTATTTCATAGGGCGGCAGGGCATCCTGGTCTTTCTGGTCCGGTTTTAATTCTGCGCTGGGAGCTTTTTCGAGGGTGGCTTGCGGAATGATTTCCCGTTCGCGGTTAATCCAGTGCGCGAGTTGATAGACCATCGTTTTCGGGACGTCGCTAATGACAGCCAGTCCGCCCGCCATATCGCCGTAGATCGTGCAGTAACCGACCGCCAGTTCGCTTTTGTTTCCGGTCGTCAAAAGGAGATGACCAAACTTGTTAGAAAGCGCCATCAGGATGACGGCGCGAAGTCGGGACTGCATGTTCTCCTCCGTCGTGTCCTCGGGCAATCCCTTGAACACCTGCCCGAGCCCGGCTTTGACCGCCGAAAAAGCCTCAGTGATCGGGATTTGGCTGTATCTAATCCCGAGGTTGCGCGCCAGGGCCTCAGCGTCATCCTTGCTCCCTTGGGAAGAGAAGGAACTCGGCATGGAAACGCCGAGCACATTCTCCACGCCCAAAGCTGCGGCGGCGATGGCCGCGACAACGGCGGAATCGATTCCACCACTCAAACCCAGGACAGCTGATTGGAAGCCGCATTTCCTGAGATAATCGCGCGTGCCGAGCGTCAGGGCCGCCAGCAGATCCTGGGCGGGCGCATTGGATGGGACGGCCGTCACATTTCCTTCGTCCGTATCGACAATCTGTTCCTGTTCGGTGAAAGACTGAAACTGAGCGATCGGTTCGCCCGACGCATTCACAGCGATGGAATTACCGTCGAAAATCAATTGATCGTTGCCGCCCACCGCGTTGCAGTAGCAAATCGGACAACGATAAGCCCGGGCCAGGGCTCCCACCATTTCCCGGCGAATCGCCGGTTTGTTCACGCTAAAAGGCGAAGCGCTCAGATTGACCAGGATCTCCGCACCTTGTTCGATCAGGCTGCGCACCGGTTCCACATCGTACAAGGGCCGCGGCAGATAATGCTCCGTCCAGATATCTTCGCAGAGAGTGACGCCGATCTTGCGGCCCTGCACATCGAAAGGCTCGACCTTTGAGGCGGGCTGAAAGTAACGGTCTTCGTCAAAAACGTCGTAGGTCGGCAGGAGTGACTTGTAGGCTTTGCGGAGCGGTTTACCGCGCTCGAGCAGAGCGGCCGCGTTGTAGAAAGGCTTACCTAAGCCGTCATTCCGATCAACAAACCCGACGAGCAACGCGGCCCGACCCACGCGCTCGTGCAATCGCCGCACGGTTTCAATATTCTCCGGAACGAAGCGCGATTTAAAGAGCAGGTCCTGCGGCGGATATCCCGGAACGCAAAGCTCCGGGGTCAGAACCAAATCGGCGCCGGCGGCAGCCAACCGCTCGTAGGCGTGGATGATTTTTTCGAAATTACCCGCCAGATCCCCTACGGTGGGGTTGAGTTGAGCGAAACCTATCTTCATGCCGGCCAAGGCAGGTTATGCGCTGGCTCAAATGCGGCAACGGGTTTCCGAGCACTCTAATGCTTAGATGTCATCTGAAGAGGGGCATGATGCTCATACCCCTTGTTCAAAGCGTCGTCCGCTCCTTCGATGAACAATTTTCCCCACTCAAAGAGACCAGCGGAGAGAAAGGCCGCGATCATGCAAAGGATGACTTTTTGCGCGAACGTGGAATGCATAGTCCTGTCCCTAGAGCACGCCTGATGCCAGTGGGGCCCCTCCTCACCAGAATCCCCACTGCCCGGTTTTCATGATCCACACTCCGAGGAGGAGATTGGTAATTGCATGGGTAACAACGCAGGTCGACAGGCTTTTCGTCCGGTAGATAACGACGTTAAAAAGCATTCCCGTAAGCAATGCCGCAAGCCAATCGGGTTGGTTGTGAGATAAACCAAAGGCGAGCGCTACCAGAGTGAACGATAGCCAGCTAAAGGTGCCCAGCGGAACGCGCTTAAAATCTTCATCGATCAGAAAGCGGAGGAGAAACCCGCGCCAGAAAATCTCTTCCACGAGTGGCACCACCACGACCAGCCGGAGAAAGCGAAACAGGACCGTCCCCCCATAAAGGATGGGCTGCCCGGCAAATTGATCTGGATTGAAGCCGGAGAAGCGTGCGGGAAATCCCAGAAAAACTTGAGGGGCGATCCACAGCACAAACACAACAATCCCGACCAGCAGTCCCACGCCCAGGTGAGCGGGCCGCGCCAGGTGGTAATGCGGCCAGAAGGCGAGGAGAAGGAGACCACAGGCAATTGTCTGCACCGGATAAATCCAGTATTCCGAGGCGCTCAGCCAGGAATTGCCGCCCACCCATTTGAGGGTGCTGCCGAGCGCGAGGAGAGCCAGGAACAGCGCCATGGGCAGAACGTAGGTCCACAATGTTCTTCCGTTACTCACGCTCGCGAAATCGATTCCATTTTTTGCGGCTATCCGCTAGCGTTCTTTTCTCGATGATTCCAGATGCCGAGGGCAAGCCTGAATCCTGTCAGACCGATCCCGAGCAGCTGGTGCGCCTGTTGGACATCGAGTTGGCCATGAAACGGGCGGCCTGGGCGGAAGCGACCTCACGGCATCGGAAGATTCGCACAATCAGCTTCCTCTTTCTCGCACTGGTGTTGATGGGCGCAATGCTGGGTTTCTTCCTCATATTCACTTCCCTCACCCAGGATCGTGTAAAGACGGGGGCGCGTCCCGTCGCCTCGCCCCGGCCCTAACGAGCCACGGCCGCCTTGGTCGTTTCCACCAGAACTTTGCTGGAGCGCCGAGCGTTCTGCACAAAGGTGTTGTTGTCCCCATGTTGAGCCCACGGCCCTTGTGGCACTTCGCTAAATTCAACGAATTTCCAGTCGGTCACGTCGGTCGTCTGCAGTCCTAAATAATCGCGGACGGCGGGCGATACGTCCAACCCGGCGCCCTTGTTCAAGTTCGGCTTGGGGCGTTCATTCCCGAAAACGTATTGCCAATGATCCGTCCGAAAAGGACCGGCATCCTCCCACTGCGCGTAAACCGTGCGGTCGCCCTTATGAATGGCGATCCACCGCCCTTTACAGACCGAAACGCCCGGACCTTTGTAGGCCTGCTTGAACCAAGGGACGACTTGCGCTGCTTCCGGCCGATGACCGTTGGTCGCCTTATCGTTGTAGGGAAGCGCACAGTAGAAAGGATTTTGCCTGGGCGTGAACGTGGCCGGCAGGTAGTTGCTGCGATGGGCCGGCCGCGGGTCGTCGAACCCGCCATAACTTCCCGTCCAATTCTTATCCCACGAGCTCGATCGATTCGGGACCGGATTGTTTCCGCTTGGTTCTTCCCCGATCCAGAAGACGGTGGTCACAATATCTCTTTTCCACGGGAACGGCGCACCCGGGAGGGACGAAGGCCTGTCCAAGTGGCGAGGCGCGAAGGCCACCGAATCGACATTGAGCAGGAGATCTTCCGAAAGTCTGTCCGATTTCTTGCTCACCTTCGCCTTGTTCGCGGGCGCCTTGACGGGCGCGGACTGCGCAAACATGGATGAGACCGACGACAGGATGACGGCAACCGTGTGGATGATAGTTCCTGGTTTCATGGCAATGGAGCGCTCGGCGCCGAACGGGGAACGCGAGTCCCCATTATTAATTCGTTCGCCACCACACAGATGGGCGTAGGTGGCAGTTACTTGAAGTGCCGTAATATCCTACCAAACCAGCCCGGGTCAACCGCCCCGTGGAAGGCCAAGAGCGACTGAGTTAATCGAGGAACTTACCGGGATTGAGAATGCGACCGGGATCGAGCGCATTCTTGAGTTCCTGGTGGAGGCGGCGCGTGACGTCGCTGGTGGCTTCCGGCCACCACCGTTTCTTCGCCAAGCCGACTCCATGTTCGCCCGTGATCACGCCACCCCACGCCAACACTTGCGCAAATAATGCATCGAGCGCCTCCTCCACGCGGTCCTGCACATCCGGGTCCTCGTATTGAGCCGCCATGATATTGACGTGAATATTGCCGTCCCCCGCATGGCCGAAACAGGCAATCGGAAAGCCGGATTTCTTCTGCAAACCTGCGGCAAAATCGATCAGGTCCACAATATGGCTGCGCGGCACCACCACGTCCTGATTCAGTTTCGTTAGGCCAGTGGCGCGCAACGAGTTGCTGAACTCGCGCCGCAGGGCCCACATCTTCTCCGATTCCGTCTCGCCCGTAGCCATGGTCAGGCTATTTGGATTCTTGCGGGCAAGAAGTTCGCGAAGAGCCGCCGCTTCCCCGGCCACGCTTTGTTCCTGGCCATCCAGGTCGACGAGCAGGTGAGCATGGCCGGCCGGGACCAGCGCCTCGCCCAATTCGTGGCGCGCCGCCTCCAGCGTGAAACTATCCGCGATCTCGAGCGACGAAGGCAAAAACCCGGCTGCGAATATTTCCTGTACGGCCGCGGCCGCTTCCGACATGGTGGCAAACGCCGCGGACAAAGTGGCACGGCCCGGAGGCAGCGGGAGTAAACGAAGCGTGATTTCTGTGACGACTCCCAGCATTCCCTCCGAGCCGACAAAGAGTCCGATCAAATCGAACCCCGTCTTATTCTTGTGCACGCGGCCGCCCGTTCGCAGGACCTCGCCGTCGGCCAAGACAACCTCAAGGCCCAGGACATAATTACGGGTTACTCCATACTTGAGACAACGGGGGCCACCCGCGTTGGTGGCCACGTTCCCGCCAATGCTGCAGTCCTTCTGACTGGCCGGATCAGGCGGATAAAACAGTTTTTGCGCACGCGCCGCCGCCTTCAAATCAGAGGTAATCACCCCCGGCTCGACCACCGCCACGGCATCCGCAAAATGTATTTCCTTGATGCGATTCATCCTGATCAGGGAAAGCGCAATACCCCGGTGGGCCGGGACGCAACCGCCCACATAGCCATAGCCGGCGCCGCGCGCGGTCACGGGAATTTTATTACCCGAGGCAAATCGGAGCAACGCGGCGACATCATTGGTCGACCGAGCGAAAACGACGACCTCTGGTTCTTCCGCGGCAAACCATTTATCACCGCTATGTATTTTCAGCACGGACGGCTCGTCGCTGACGATCGATTCGTCGGCTGACAGCTTACGCCGCAATGTCTCGGCCAGGCTCATCCTTCAGCAACTATCGCGGCAAGTCATCGTGGCAGCGGATCGAAACGAGCCCGGAGTCGAGCAATCATGCAGCATCGACATCGGCAGGCCCCAATCTACATGCCCATTATCTGATAACCGCCGTCCACATAAAGCACCTGCCCGGTAATGGCGGCGGCGCCATCGCTGGCCAGAAATACGCCCGTCTCACCCAGCTCGGAGGCTTCGCAACTGCGCTTGAGGGGAGCGCGTTCCTGATAGTGCTTTAACATCGACATAAATCCGCTGATCCCGCGGGCGGCCAGCGTGTTCATGGGTCCGGCCGAAATGCAGTTCACTCGAATTTTCTTCGCTCCCAAATCGTAAGCCAAGTACCGCGTACTGGCTTCCAGGCTGGCTTTGGCCACTCCCATGACGTTGTAATGCGGCACAACTTTTTCCGCGCCGTAGTAGGTCATTGCTACGATGCTGCCACCATTCGTCATCATGGGCGCGGCTTCCCGAGCCAGAGCCACCAACGAGTAGGCGCTGATGTCATGCGCTACACGAAACGCCTCGCGCGTCGTGCTGACAAAATCACCTTCCAAGGCCTCCTTGGGAGCAAAGGCGACGGAATGAAGCAGTAAATCAACCCGGTCTGTTTGCTTTCTCACCTGCTCGAAAAACGATTTGATGGCATCGTCACTCGAGACATCGCAGGGAAACAAGGGCGTTTGCTCGCCAAACTCGGCCACCAGTTCTTCGACATTCTCTTTCAGCCGCTCGCCCTGATAGTTAAAAATTAAGCGCGCTCCCGCCGCCGCCCAGGCCCGGGCAATGGCCCACGCGATGCTGCGTTTGTTCGCTACTCCGAAAACGACGCCGGTTTTTCCCGCCAAAGGTTGTGCAGTCATGACCCGATCACGATACGCACATTTCGCCTATGGCAAGAATCGCCGGACCCCGCCCCCCGACGAAAAGGTGACTTAACAGGCGATGGCGTGGCGACGGCAGACGCCCGAGAGCATCTCCCAAAGTGCGTCGAGCGCACGCTGAACAGAAGCGCCGACCTTCGCGAAATTGACCGGGTCGATGTACTGCATCAGCATTTTTCGCTCGGAAGCGGAGTGCTCGCGGTCGGCCTCAATGTGCACACTGAAATAACGGTAATGCTCCGGCTGGGTCACGCCGTAATGCTTCTTGAGACCGTCGATTTTCGATTCACAAATATCCGGGATCTGACTTTCGTAGGCGTAAAGTGCGGCCAAACCTTCCGCGGTCGAACCATCGCGGCAAACGGAACGAAAGGTACTGATCAGGTTTCGCGTTTCCGCGCTTTGTTCGGACGCGCGGGCCGTGGCTTCGTCTACGCCGAAAGCCTGCGCGAACTGAAGCCACAGTTCCGGGTGATTGGGCCAGCCCGCTTCTTCGTCCGTCAGATTCTCCAATAGCTGCCGCCTGGTCGACTGATCGTCACAGTTTGAATGCACGGCCGACAAATAAGTCGGAAAAGCGGCCACGTGGTGATAGTACTGCGCTGCGTAATCCGCCAGGGCTTCCCGGCTGAGTTCGCCGCGGGTCCAGGCCAGATAAAACGGATGTTTCAGGAGATGCTTGTCGGCGATGGAGAGGTCGATCGTCTGGAGATATTGGTTCATACAATTATTTCGGTCTGTCTGTTTATAAAGCAGCGACGCTTAGTCGCCAACCACATTGTTTGATCCGTAATTCTCTGTCGGCATGGCCGCGGCTAGCTCGCCTGCAGGATGTGTTTAATTCCACGGATCGGGATGACGACCCAGTCCGGGCGGCTGTTTAATTCGTAACCAATCTCGTAGACCGCCTTATCCAGCAGATAGGCCTCGAGAAAGACCTGCAGGTCGTGCTCGTTCGAAGGGATAAAAACCGCCTTCTCGGTGGTGCTCAGATAGCTCTGTAAAAAGACATTGCTCATCTCGCGGTACCAAACGTCGGCCCATCGTTCCAGGAAAGGTCCGTCCTCGGCGCGCATGGCCGGCTGCCACAAGGCACTGTAAGCCGCGTACTGGAAGGACCGCATCATACCCGCCACATCGCGCAGGGGCGATCTCTTCAATTTGCGCTCGCTTAAAGGGCGCGCCGGTTCCCCTTCGAAATCGAGGATGAAAAAATCCTTCCCCGTATAAAGCACCTGGCCGAGATGGTAGTCTCCGTGAATTCGGATTTTGGCAGCGCCGTCGCGACGATCGAGCAGCCGTTTTTCCCGTAATAGAATCTCGGATTCCATGCCCAGCACTTCCTCCGCTTCGGCCCGAAACTCGGCGGGCAATTCACCCAGGCTCTTGTGCAGGATGGCAAAAGTCCGACGCAGCAAAGCACGCATGGACTGATAAGTAGAGCGCTGGGCCATGGCATTGAATGGCTCCGGCGCGAAAGCCGCCGCCTCCGTATCGCGCGCGAGCGCCGCATGCATTTCACCGGTGCGCTGGCCCAACATCTTGGCCTTCTCCGCATAAACCCCGCCGATCAATTCATCGAGCAGCGGACGCGGGAGCGTGGCTTGATTTTGTAAGTCCGCTTTCCGTCCGAGAACCCGTTCGTAGTAGCGTCCGACGGAATCGAGCGTAAGCGTCCACGCGTCGCCTTCATTGGCCACTGCGCCTTGCAGCAGACATACCACGGTGGGCTCAGCCGTGCCCCGCCGGTACTCGAGGGCCCCGCCGAAGGCCGGGACGTTCGGGAACTTGGCCTGGTCCGTGAGAAAGCGTGTAATTTCCACATCCGGATTCACGCCGTCCTCCAGTTTCCGGTAGAGCTTGAGGAAGAATTTGTTGTCGAACAACATCGACGAATTGCTCTGCTGCCCGGCCACTACCTGGGAGGCAGCGGGCGGCGACGAGGCGTGGTCGGCCAGCCAGCGGCCAGCCATGCCGATGAGATCTCCGTTGGATCCCTTGGCCCTCTTCTCCCCGCTAATTGCATCAAACAGTTGAGCGCGGAACGCACCATCCCAAAGGGCGTCGTGCAGAATGGCCTCCTCCGGGCCGCCCAAACGCGCGATCACGGCGTGCGGTGCGGCTTGGGTGATCTCGCGGGCCGCCTCGCCGGCCGATATTTTGACGGGCAAGGCATAGGTTTCGTTAGGCCCATCCAGGTAGCTCACCTCCAGGAACCAGAAGCGCCCAGCCTCCACTTTATCTGAGAGACCGGGTTGCTCCAGAATTCGGACATCGCGGATAGTTCGAGTCTTGGAACTAAACCAGCGGCAGGTCTTGATGTAATCTGGGAGAATCTCGCGCTCGAAGAGGGCCCGCCGGTTATTCTCCAGCAGTGTTTGAAGAGAGGCCGGCGCCTCGACGGTCGGAACGACACGCTGCTTGCTCAAGCGCCGGCTGTCAGATTGCGGCCGCAGCACAAACCAATAGTGCGAATGCGGGGAGAGCGTGATGACGTAAGGCGCTTTTCTGATGGAGGGAAATGGATTACGACTGAAGACTTCCACGGGGCGGCATCCGGAGAAGCGCGCCAGATCGAGCTCGGCCGATTGAGAAAAGCGCGAAAGATTGACGACCACCAGAATGGTTTCGCCTTCGTGCTGCCGGATAAAAGCTAAAACCTTGGCGTTATCGGGATAAAGGAATTCGAGGGAGCCGCGCGAGAAAGCCTTGAAGTTCTTGCGCATGGCAATGACCCGGCGCATCCACCAGAGAAGCGAAGAAAGATTCTTCTGCTGATTTTCCACGTTGACCGCTTCGTAGTGATACTCGGGGTCGATCGTGATCGGGAGATAAAGCTGCTGCGGGTTCGCCTTGGAAAAACCGGCGTTGCGATCGGGACTCCATTGCATGGGGGTGCGGCATCCATTGCGATCGCCCAGGTAAAAATTATCCCCCATTCCTATTTCATCGCCGTAGTAGATAATGGGAGTGCCCCGCATGGAAAAGAGAAGCGTGTTGAGCAGCTCGATCTTGCGGCGGCTGTTGGCCAGGAGCGGGGCCAGACGGCGGCGAATCCCCAGATTGATACGCGCGTGCGGATCGTTCGCATAAACGCGCCACATGTAGTCGCGTTCTTCATCCGTCACCATTTCGAGGGTCAATTCATCGTGATTGCGCAGGAACATGGCCCACTGGCAATTATCGGGAATGGCGGGCGTTTGATCGAGGATATCGATAATGGGAAACCGATCTTCCATTTGCAGAGCCATGAACATCCGGGGCATGAGCGGGAAATGAAAATTCATGTGCGACTCATCGCCGTCGCCGAAGTACGCGACCGCGTCTTCCGGCCATTGATTCGCTTCGGCCAGAAGCATGCGCCCGGGAAATTTCCGATCGAGATGAGCGCGCAGTTTCTTCAGGTAGGTATGCGTCTCGGGAAGGTTTTCGCAGTTGGTGCCTTCACGCTCGTATAAATAGGGAATGGCATCGAGACGCACTCCGTCCACGCCCATGGCCAGCCAGTAATCACACACTTTTTCGACGGCCTCGTGCACGGCCGGATTATCGAAATTCAGATCGGGCTGGTGCGAATAAAACCGGTGCCAGTAGTAGGCTTTTGCCACCGGATCCCATGCCCAGTTGGACGTTTCAAAATCCTTAAAGATGATGCGCGCTTCCTGAAATTTGTCGGGTGTATCGCTCCAGACATAGAAATCCTTGTAATCCGTTTGGTCCATCGCATCCGGCACGCGATCGGGCAGTCCCCCCACGGCCCGCCGTGACTTCTGGAACCAGGGATTCTGGTCGGAGGTGTGATTGATCACCAACTCGGTGATGACGCGCAGGCCCCGGTCATGCGCTGCCGCTAGAAAGGCGCGGAAATCGGCGAGCGTGCCGTAGTTAGGATTGACGTCGAAATAATTGGCAATGTCGTAACCATCATCTCGCAGGGGTGACGGATAAAAAGGGAGGATCCAGATGGCCGTTACGCCTAATTCCTGCAAGTAATCGAGCTTCTCGATCAGGCCGCGGAAATCTCCAATTCCGTCGCCATCGCTGTCGTGAAAAGTTTTAACGTGGAGCTCGTAGATGATCGCGTCTTTGTACCAAAGGGGATCTCCAAGTTGTTCCTGCGTTTGAGCCATGGGCCTAACTCTTGGCGCACAATGGCTGCGCGGCAAGTCATCGATCAACGCGCGCCGCGAACCGGACGTAAAATACTTCGTCCCGCCACCCGGAAAAGGCGCCGCTTCGTAACCGCCTTAACTACTTCTCGCGGGCCAGCGCATTCTGACTGGCCACGCAATGCCACGTGCCATTTCGCTCCACCCACGTGTCCGTGTAACGATAGCTGCGGTCGAACGCGTAGCCCGCCGTCGTGATACCTTTGGCCCGCGCACTCCCCGTCACCACTGCGACGGTCGGCCCATAGATATGAACGTTCAGCTTTTCGTTCTTAGCCGACTTATAACTATCCTTGTCCGACTTCACTGCGGCGATGAGGGCCGATTTGTTAACAAACTTGCCTTTGGAATCGACACCGGAAAAGTCAGACGCCACCAAGGCATCCACCACACTCGCGTCGTGCGCGACAATGGCGGATTCCCAACGGTTCTCCATCTCTTTCAGAGTGGCTTCCAAACTTCTTTTGGATGGAGGCCGGGTTGTGTCCGGTTCGGCCTTCGGCACCGGCTTGGCGGCCGGTTTTTGCGAAGAGGTGGCGACGGGTGCCACGGTAGTTGTGGGAAGACTCGCGGATTTAACGGCAGGCCGCTCCTCCGCGGCCGGAGCAGGTTTCGCTTCGGGCGTCGCTTCGGAAGAGGGCGTTGGGCTCCCGGAAATCGGCGCTGGAGTGGAAACCATTTGCTGGCCCAACGCTGAAGTGACGAGTGCCAGGACAACAAGGAGAAAGGGAAGACGGGATTTCATGGGTGATATTGGCATTGTCTTTGTTGGAGCTTTCGTTCGTGCCGCCGATGCCACGATAGCCAACACCTAGAGACGCATCGTATTGGGCCGGATTGCAGCGGGTCAAGAGCGAAGGGATGCAGCCGGGCTCTGTCCCAGTGTTCGTTCTTCAAACAAAAAAAATTTCGGCAGATTCGCTCGCCAGGCGAGGAGGACGAAGATAATCTCGGAACGGATGAGGATGTCGCGCGTCATGTTTAATTAGGCTGCCAAAAGAGGGTTTTGTATGCCGGGACAAATCGATAACACCACCCCCTTGGATACGGACGAGGAGGCACCAAAAGTCGCCCCTGCGCCGCCCCCGCTTCCGCCCGGCGCGCCCAGCGATTTGGATTTGATGCTCGCCATTCAACGACAGGATCCCGACGCGCTTTCCGTTTTGTATGATCGCTACAATGGCATCTTAAAGGCGCTAATCCTGCGCGTGATTCACAACGACGCCGAGGCCGATGATTTGCTCCAGGAAATTTTCATGGAGATCTGGAAGCAGGCTAAAAACTTCTCCGCCCAGAAGGGGAAACCGCTCGGTTGGATGGTGACACTGGCCAGACGGCGAGCCATCGACGGCCTTCGTAAGAAGCAAGCTTATGCCCGCGCCGGAGAGCGCCTGCAACACGAGACGGAACAGCAGCCAGACGCCTGGGTCCACAATACGACGGAGACCGACATCGCCATGGGAGATACGCGGCAGCTGATCCGCCAAGTCATCGATTCCCTTCCCGTGGCGCAGCAGCAGGCGGTCGAATTGGCATTTTTTCGCGGTATGAGCCAGCGCGAAATCGCCGCAAATACGAATACACCATTAGGGACGGTCAAGACACGGCTCGAGCTTGGCCTCAAGAAAATCTACGACGGGTTGAAAGAGCTTAAAGATGAGCTTTGAAGAATTCCAAAATCGCTCGCGCCTTTACGTCATTGGCGCGTTGGAAGGCGATGAACTCGAGGCATTTGAGGAGGCCCGGAAAGAATTCGGCCAGAAGGCTGAGGACTTTATCGGCGAGTGCTACGCCTTGCATGAAGCGTTCGCTCTGAGTCTGAAGCCAGCCAAGTCGTCCAGTGCACTGAAAGAGCGTTTAATGGCCATGGTCCGCGAAAAAGAAAAGCGCTAGCTCGTGGAACCCTCCGGGCAACCGTTCAATTCGCGCAGGATAAACTCCTGCAGGAACCCGTAAAAATTCACCTGAAACAGGCTTAGGTCGCGACGCGATCCGATGGGCGAGCGGTAGTGATCGGAGAGTTCCTCCTCGGAAAAGTCATTCTTCGCCGCGATGACGAGGCGGGCTTGGTTCAATGCATTCAACCAGGCGTCGGCATGGCAAATGGGAATGCGCAAAGTTCGATTGGCGAAGGGCTTCTCGTTTCCGTCGAGTTGATTCAGGTCGGATTCGACTGTGCCGGTGGCCGTTTGAAAAAGCCGGCGCAACTCGGGCTCGACATAAATCTTCCACTCCGCACAGGATTCTGTTTCCGCCGGGGCGGCTGGCCGGCTGAACAGACGCTCCTCCGCGGCGACCGCTCCTTCCGGGTTGGCGCTCCCGGGAATCTGACGAAGTAGCTCGGCCAGAAAAGGGTCGAGCTCCGTTACTTCGAGATCGTCCTCTCTCCGGCAAATCTCCATGTCAGCTCACTTTCTCCAACGTGGCCAGGAGGAGATGTCCGTGCAGCTGCTGCACGTGCAATTCCGCTCGTTCGCGCACGCCGCTCCACAGGATGGACCGGCCTTTCTGATGCACCTCCAGCATGTGTTCCTCGGCTTTCTCCCGTGGATAACCAAAAACGCGTTGAAAGACCATGGTCACATACGTCATCAGATTAACCGGGTCGTTATGCACGACCACTTGCCAGGGGCGATCGAAATCTTCTTTCGCTCGTACATCCTGCTCGATCGTGGGCTCCTGCACAGCGCCCTCAGACAGGACCAACGGGAGGGTGCCTGTTCCCGCCCCTTTACATGGCGCCGCCCCTGCCCCGTCCCGCTCTGGCCGCCCGCTCATGACATCACGCTAACATACGCTCCTCTCAGTTCAAACGCTTGCCGTCAGCGCGCAGTACCGGCGATTTTTCGCAGGATCTTTTCCTGCAGACTCGACATTCGCCGTGCGTCGGCCCGTTCCGCATCATCGAACCCTCGGAGATGGAGAAGCCCGTGCACGATGTATAATTGCAACTCCCGCATCAGGGAATTCTGGTAGAGGCGCGCGTTCCGCTGCGCCATTTGAACGCTGATGAATATCTCGCCGTGTTCGAAGGTAAGGACGTCGGTCGGACCAGACACGTTCATGAACTTCCGATGTAACTGGGCGATGCGCCGGTCGGACACAAGCAGCACGGCCAATTCGCTGGACGGGAACTTTTGCTGACCCGGAATGGCCGCGCACGCGTTCACGGCACGTCCTCCAAATTTCCCTAGCGCCGCGACGTTCAAGCGAACCGTGCGTTGAAGATTGCGCACGCTGATATTGGGCGGAGTTGTCACAGAGCTGCCCCTTTACGCGCGGCCCTCGCCGTTTTGTCGGCTCCATCCAGAGATATCAGAAGCGAATACAACATCTGGAGACGAGGGGTGGGCGCGCCGGCCGCATGCGCTCGGCGCAACGGTTCGCCCCAGATCGCTTCGATTTCCAGAGGACGTCCCGCTTCGAAGTCGAGCAGAGTGGACGGTTTGTAAGCACCCAGGCCCGCGGTTCGCGTCATTTGTTCGCCGGCGGCCGACATCTCCAACGGGTAACCACAAGTTCGCGCCGCCTGGATGACTTCTTGCATCACCGCCAGGGCGGTCGCAGACAACTCTTTGTCCCGCAGAATCGCGGCCGTGTCGATTTGGCCGCCGAGAATAGAAAGGCCGTTGAACGGAATGTTCCAGACCAGCTTGCGCCACCGCTCCAGGGCAAGGCTTTCAACTACCCCGCAGTGGATCCCGGCCGCCTGGAATAGACCAGCGATGTCCCGCGTGCGGGGTAGCGGCGCCCGATCGAACTCGCCGAGGGAAAGATGGCCGCGATCCGAGCACACGACGGTAGTCCGCGAAGTTCGAGCCACGCAAATGAAACAAAGGCCGCCCAGCACACGGCCCGGACCGAATTGATCGGCCAGGAGTTCTTCGTTTCCCAGTCCGTTCTGCAAGGTCAAAAGCAGGGTGCGCTCATGCACGAGTGGCGGCAGGAGTTTAGCCAAAGCTGCGTTCGAAACGGTCTTAAGAGCAATCAACACCAGATCGCACGGGCCGATTTCCTCGGTCGAATTCCAGCAGCTGACCGGCGCGACGCGAAGGTCTTTCTCGGGCTCGATGAGGTGCAACCCAATTTGACGGAGTTCACTGAGATCGCCTCGAACCAGAAAATGAACGTCGTGCCCCGCCGCCGCCAGTTTTCCACCGTAGTACGATCCGATGGCGCCAGTGCCAACAACTGCGATCCGGTAATCCATGAATAATCGGAGACCAGCCGGTTAACCTTCGAGCAAGGCTTCTCAAGCCGGCGGGCGGGTTTCCGACTGAAAGTTTCGCGTGATCAGTCGCGCGCCTTTGTTGAAGGAAAAATAGGCCCAGGCCCACTGCAATAATACGATCGCCCGATTGCGAAACCCGACCAGAAACAGCACATGGATAAACAGCCAGACAATCCAGGCTGGCAGACCGCTAAAGTGCACAATGTTGAGATCCGCCACTGCCTTGTTCCGGCCGATGGTGGCCATGTTCCCCTTATCCCAATACCAGAATTTCTGCGGCTTCCGACCGTCGATCACGCCCAGAATATTCTGCGCCGCGTGACGGCCTTGCTGCATGGCGACAGGTGAAACGCCCGGCAACGGTTTTCCGGTTTGGGAGGCGAGGTTTGCCAGATCGCCGATGACCTGAATCTCGGGGTGCCCCGGAATGCTCAGATCGTCATTGATGATGACACGCCCCGCGCGATCCACTGGGACTCCAAGCATCTTGCCCACGAAGGAAGCCGTATTCCCCGCCGCCCAAATTTTGACGCGACACGGAATAAACTCTTCCCCTATCTGCAGCCCGGCCTCGGAAAGATTGGAGGCGTGCACGCCGGTGCGGACCTCCACTCCCAGTTCGGCCAACTGTTTGGTGGCGCTGATCCGGAGATCATCCGGAAAAGAAGCGAGCACGCGGGACTCGCCTTCTATCAGGATGATGCGCGCGAGCGACGGGTCGATGTGCCGAAAATCCCTGGCCAGAGTAAAGCGCGCGATCTCCGCGATCGCCCCGGCCATTTCCACTCCGGTAGGACCGCCGCCGATGATCGCGAAAGTCATCGCGGCGTTACGGGCCGCCTCATCATGGGTCCTCTCGGCAAATTCGAAGGCCATGAAAATGCGCCGGCGAATTTCGACCGCGTCTTCCAGGCTTTTCAAGCCAGGCGCGAATTTTTCCCATTCGGGGTGGCCAAAATAAGAATGCCGCGCGCCCGTCGCGAGAATCAGAAAGTCATAGCTGATTTCTCCATCCTGCGTCCGAACTTTCTTCCTTTCGAGATCGACCCCCTGCACCTCCCCCAGGAGCACTTCCACGTTTTTACACCTGCTCAGGATGGAGCGGATGGGCGCGGCGATATCGGCGGGAGAAAGAGAAGCGGTCGCCACCTGATAAAGCAGGGGCTGAAACAAATGGTAGTTAGTCCGGTCGATTACGGTGACGCTCACATCTCGACAGGCGAGCTTTTTAGCTGCCTGCAATCCACCGAATCCGGCGCCCACAATCACCACATTCGGCCTCTGTCTCGTTGTCTCCGCCATCTCTCACAATGTTATGCGAACAAAAAAGGACGCGAGGCTTTTCTCCGCGCCGCCGGGCAAAGGAGTTGTCATCCGGGCGATCCCGCGTATCTTCCGCGCCTTATGCCGAAGTCCATCGCCCGCAGTAAAACGCGGAAAGCTGTAGCTAAACGATTCAAAATCACGGGAACCGGCAAGGTCCTGCGCTCGCAGGCGGGCAAGCGTCACCTCCTTTCGTCGAAGAGCGCCAAGCGCAAACGGCAGGCCAGCAAGACGCTCAACGTCGACAAGACGGACATCGCGCGGATCAAGGCGAACCTGCCCTTCGGTTAGGTTCTTGGGCTGCCAGACCGGCACCGCCCGGAACTGGAGCGGTTAGCGGAAGTTGGGCGATGGCAAGCCCGGCTCTACCTGCGTGGTAGTGGCCGTCGTGGTCGTCGACGTCCGGGTTGGCAGAGGCTCCTGGTGCGGGCTATAAAGGTCCCGCCGGTTGACTAAAGTTGTGCAGGAACACTGCAGGACGACGATTGCGCTTAAAACCAGCCATTTCACGTGCCGATGGAATCAGAACTCGTTCGCCCTGTCAATGGTCGGAAATCGTCCCCTCAAAATGCCATTGCGCGATCTGAAACTTGCGCGACTTTTGGAGTCCGTCAGGGGCTATGGACTGCGGACTTACGAAACCCGCCAGGGCAGGAATGCAGCAACGGTAGTTTGATCCTCTTTGCCGTAGTTCTCTGGCGGACTTTTTTTCGCCGGAATCGTGAAACTGTTAAAGGCCAGGACAACGCGCCTGACGGCGGTCATCGAGCAGGCTGGCCCCCCTGAGGTCTACACACTTTGGCAAAAACCGGCGGGTGATCGCATTTTGCAACGCCTGATCAAAAATCGGCGTATCATGACGATCTTGAAGAGTGAAACGGGAACTGAGTTCGGGCAGGCGGAATTTGTGGAGCGTAAAGGCGCCGTGTATCTCTCGTTCCCCAAGTCTTTGAAACGCTTCGCCGATCATCGAATCGTGGGCATCAAATGGGACGCGGTCGGACGTTAGGCGGAGAATGAACGAGTCGTACGAGGAAGTGGACTTGAGCGCGGACGAGCGACAGCGCTATTCGCGTCACTTGCTCATGCCAGAGGTGACGTTGGTGGGACAGCAGCGCCTGAAGGCAGCGCGGGTCCTTTGCATTGGAGCGGGCGGTCTCGGATCTCCTGCCCTGCTCTACCTGGCGGCGGCCGGGGTTGGCACGCTGGGCCTGGTTGACTTCGATACGGTTGATATCTCGAATCTCCAACGCCAAATCGTGCACGGCACGAGCGATGTCGGCCGGAAAAAAACCGAATCGGCCCGCGCCCGTTTGCAGGAGATAAACCCCCACGTGGCGCTGGAGGTGCATGATTGCCGCCTTTCCAGTGCGAACGCGGAGGCGCTGGTGGCGGGCTACGACATCGTGGTTGACGGCTCGGACAATTTTGCGACCCGCTATTTATCCAATGACGTCTGCGTCTGGGCGCGCAAACCAAATGTCTACGGCTCGGTTTTTCGTTTCGACGGACATTCCAGCGTCTTCG
The DNA here is from genome assembly GCA_038226905.1 of Chthoniobacterales bacterium. Taxonomy (GTDB): domain Bacteria; phylum Verrucomicrobiota; class Verrucomicrobiia; order Chthoniobacterales; family UBA10450; genus JBBRDU01. The sequence continues at coordinate 61,308 of JBBRQE010000001.1, forward strand.
CGCCGCACCTGGGAGGACCGTGCTACCGCTGTCTCTTCCCTGAACCGCCCGAGCCAGGCAGCGTGCCAAATTGCGCCGAAGCCGGCGTGCTCGGAGTGGTGCCCGGGATCATCGGAATGATTCAAGCCATCGAGACGATCAAATTGATCATCCAAATGGGGGAATCCCTGGTGGGGCGACTGCTCAGTTTCGACGCGCTAAAAATGAAGTTCCGCGATTTTAATTTGCGGCGCGACCCGAAGTGTCCGGTCTGTGGTGACGATCCGACCATTCTGAAGCCGATTGATTACGAAGAGTTTTGTAGTCCGGCGGCGGCCCCGGGCGCAACCTCCATCCCGACGATTTCGGTGTCCGAACTAAAACAGAAGATGACGAATCAAAGCGCCGTGCTGATTCTCGACGTGCGCGAGCCTTTTGAATTCGAGATCGCCAGGATCGACGGGGCCCGATTGATTCCTCTCGATCAACTGGCCGATCGCCTGGGAGAGCTGGGGCCGGAGCAGGAAATTATTGCCGTGTGCAAGAGCGGCGTGCGCAGTGCCTACGCGGTGCAGGTGCTGCAACGGAGCGGCTTCACCAACGCTTTCAATCTGGAGGGCGGCGTCGATGCCTGGGCCGATCAGATTGATCCGACCATGCAGAAGTACTGATTCGCCGTCTACTCAAGAAACGCAGCCAGTTCTGGGGCGGAGGGAACGTCGTTCCAACGCGCCAGCAACTCGCCCGAGTGTCCAAAGACGAGCACTTGGAAGCCGAGGGATGGTGCGACGTCCATCCGGGCTGAAATCGATCTGTCAAAGTCGAGCACGGCAAACACATCCTTGCGCGGATCGCGGCTCAATTTTCTGGCATTGTAGCGCAGCTGCAGCCGTTTCGCTTCGCCATCCAGACGATGGCGGGCCATTGCTTTGACGACCATCCGGGCGGGTGCGGCATGCTGAGTCTCGAACGTAAGCAAAGTGATAAAGCGCTTGGACGGGTCCCCCAGGCAGGAGTCGGGAATGCGATCTCCCACCAGGCGCACTTTATCCAGGGCGCTCGACCGGCTTAGCACAACAACTGTGATATGTCCGTCGGCGGTCGACAGCGTCTGCCCATCCACATCGGTCATTTCCACACGGAAAATGGCGGCGGCCGGGAGCGAGCCGGGCCAGACCAGGAGAGAGATGACCAAGAAAACAATTTGAAGTTGTCTCAACCTCATGAGTAAGGAGCTTGCAATGCTGCACGCCGCTGACAAGCTTCGCCTGAAAAAGTTTCCATCATGGTCGGGCGCCTCTGCCGCCGTTTGCCTCTTCTTTTGCACGGCCGCCGGATGCGACCGGATGATCACTCCACGCACTGCGCAAATGGTCAAGGATGCAGACGCCAAATCCACCCAGGGCGAATATCTGGAAGCCATCGGCCTCTACGAAAGCGCTCTCGACGGTTCGCCCCAATCGGCCGACATCCACTTCAAGCTGGCTCTGCTTTACGACGACAAGATGAATGATGCGGTCAACGCCTTGCATCATTTTAAACGTTACCTGGTGCTCAATCCCTCGGGCGGCCACGCCACCGAGGTAAAGGAATTCATCAAGCGCGACGAGACCGCCTTCCTCATCAGCCTGTCCGGTGATTCGCTGGTGACACGAGGGGAAGCGGCTCGTCTGAGAAATGAAAACCTCAATCTGCGCAAGCAAATCGAGGAACGGGTGCTGAAGAACCGCCTAACGGATGAGAAACCGACCGCGCGAAAAGCTGCGCCGGAGAAAGCAGCAGGCAAGGCGGGCGGGCGAAGCTATGTCGTGGAAAGCGGAGATACCCTGTTTTCCATATCGCGGAAGTTTTACAAATCACCTTCCCATTGGAAAGAAATCCGGGACGCCAACAAGAACAGGGTTGAAAGCCCGTCCAAGCTAAAGCCCGGAACAACCCTTACCATCCCTTAACGGAAGGTTGGAGCGGCGCGGCCGAGCGAACTTCTGTCAACCGCTCTACTAACCTGGAGGCCGATGGCCCGGAGGGGGCGGAATCTTTGTAGGGGGTTGGGTGGAAGCCGCTTCCTTCTGGTCAATGTCTCCCAAGCCTGTTGGATCTTTTCCACCCCCGCCGCCCGGTCCCTTCCCGCCGCTCTGCCCGTCGATCGCGGTTTGGATATCATCCAAGGCCCACTTTGGTAGTTTGCCAAAATCTGTCACTAAAAGAGCGCTCTCCAACGTCTTCTTAATATCAAAGGTTTCGACCACGCCGCGCATGCCTGGCTGAATGATGAGCATGTCCCCTGCGTGCAAGTTCACACACGGGTCAATCGGCACTCCTTTGACCAATCTCTTTACGCAGGCGTCTCCCTCCAGGATCATGAATTTACTGGTCGACTTGGCGTGCGATTCGACCAGGGCGGTGAAGCCCGTGACGGCAGCCGTGGCTGCCGCGGTATTGATCTTCACCCGGCCGACTTCTTTCGGGACAACAATCAAGGCCGCACCGCTGGAGAGATCGAATTCCTTGGCGCCTTGTCCGTAGGCAAAAACGGTATTAGCCCCGAGACGAGTGATCGTTTGATCGGTAAAAGTCAGCTCGGCGCGTGAATCGCCACCCGTCCTGACCGCCTGACCCTCCCGGACGGCATCGTTAACAGCCGCCGGCCGGGCCGCGGACTTCGCCAGGAGACGAACGTCATGAATGACTTGGGTGACGTGAGCGTCTTTTTTATCGACCGCCACCGCGAGTCTGACCGCGCTTAGCGTTATTAAGACCACCGCAAAACGTTTCACCAACGCTGATCCAGGTAATTTCTTCATATGTTAAGGGGAGTTAGGCCAACAGAAACTATCACTTGTTTGGCCGATATGAAGCGGAAATCTCCACCTCATCCGGCTAAGGGCCACCCCTCGCCCCCAAAGGAGGCGCATTAATGAGAGGCTGAGGGACCTTGGCTCCCGACCCGGAGAATGAACCCGTGGTGTTGCCATTCCCACCGGAACCAGCTGCGTAATTGGCTTTGGGCACCGGGCCGTTGAAGTTAACGAATATGTCCGCCGCCGGTCCGCTCACGTTGACCACCTTTCCATTATCTATGGTGACGGTGTCCGCCGCGATTGTTTTCACGCTCGCCCCGCTCAGGGTCACGTTATCGGTGAACTCGATCAGCCCGGCGCTGCCGTTTGCGTAAAGTTTTAAGATTGTATCGGCCGAGATGACACTCTTGCCGATAAAGAGAGAACCATTGGCCCCGAGGGCGGCTACCTTGATGATGTCGCCTCGCAGGGTGGCCCCATTCAGGACGACTGACCCGCTGTTTGTTTGGCGGACATCGACCGCGCCGCGATCCGCCTGGAGAGTTCCCTGGACGTTAATCCCGCTGGTCGAACCCGTGGCGGTCACAATGACCTTGCCGCCCGGCCCCGGCGCCGTCGCATCGAGGAGGGCGAGCAACTGCGCACTACTCGAAATATTGATCGCGGTAATGGCGGAGGCGGCACTGCTGATATTGATGTTTCCCCCGCGCGAGCTGGATCGCCGATTAACCTGACCGACAGGGTCGCTTGAAGAAACTGTGATCGCGGTGGAGGGGGCCACGCTGACCTGGGCATTATTGGAAGTCAAATTCACCGTGCCACCCGCCCCGCTGGGCTCAGCATTTGATCCGATAAGGCCGGATGTTGCGCTTATGTTTGAATTCACGGATAAGGCGTTCAACGTGTTCACCGTGAATGTGCCGCCGTCACCCGCCGGGCTATTCGAATTGGGAGCGGCGGCCCCATTGAAATTGGCTCCGTTGATCCCGGCCGCGTCGAACGACTGCGTTTGAGCATTGAGCGTAAGCTGACCCCCGGCCGAGGAAGGCGCGGAGAAGTTCGAGCCGCTGAAATCAATCCCGTTAGGCGATTTAACGGTCGAGACATTGAAAACCGGCGGGAAGGACGAATTGGTCAATCCCAGGAAGGGGGTGATTCCTCCGGCCCCGGCCGTGAGGGTCGTGTTGCTGGAAAGCACGCCCGGATTGATCGTCTGCACCTGGACCTGCCCCGCCGTGACGTCTCCTCCCGCCATAACGATATGGGCGTTCAGGAGATTCGTCACGTTGATGGCACCAAGCTCGGATTTGATTACGTCGCCCCCCGTGATGCCCATGGCATTGATATTTCCGTTGATCGCACTCATTTCCAGGCTTTGTCCCGGGTAGTTAAACGTAATGGTCGAGGCTTCCAGGTCCCCCGCCCCGCTGACGAACTGCACGGTCGCGCCGGCCCTAAAATTCAAGGTGGCGCTGCCCGTAACGTTGATCGAGTCGCCCTGCACAAAAATACTGCTGGCCCCGCTCAGCACGCTCGTATCGCCTACGGACAGATCGACCGTGCTGGTCGCCGTCAAACGAACATCCGTGGTAAAAGCGGGACCCACGCTGAATTGATTGGTGTCGAAATTCACATCGCCCAACGAGTCTATTTGAATCACGTGGGCCGTAATGTGACCCGTCCCGGCGGCAAAATTCTGGCCGACAAAAGACTTGAACTCGAACACATTTTCCGGCCCGTTCACTGTGGCCGTGCCCCTGGCGAACAGTCCCACGCTCTGCACGTTATCAATGGATGAGGCAAGGGTAAGGTTGCTCGCGCGCGCGTAGAAAGTGAGCCGGTTCAGACCGGAGAAGGCGATGGTGTTATCGAGGTTGATGGGGGTATCCAACTGGGTGGCGAAGAGGACATCATTGATGCCCGCAAAGGTGATCGGTCCACCTGAGCCGGCCGAGTGAATGTCGTCCAGGCTGATAAAGGCGAGATTCGACGCGCCCTGCGGCGGTATTTTTATCGTCGGGCTGCCGCTTAATTGCAGGTTATTGAATTTGAAGGCCGCTGTCGGCTTGCCATCACCAAACTCGGAGTCGAATCCGGAAGCCGTGTCGAAGCTGCTGGTCGAACCGAAATAGTATTGGGAAGGAAGGCCGTCGCGCACCGCGCCGCGGTAGATCTTGCCCTGTCCTTTTAGACCGTTCGTCGTAATGGTGGGCGCCGTCATGATCCGCGTGGTCGTATCGATCACATACGGGTCCGGCGTAGTGATCTCCTTGAGCGCTCCGAATTCGCCGCTGGCGACCGCCCCGGGAATGATGCTATTCAGGCGCTGATCAAGAACATCAAGGGGCGGAGGATCCTTGAGAGTAACCCCGTCGCCGCTGCCATAGACCACCCAGACAGGTCCGGACAACAGTCCATTGGCTCGTTGCTGGTTCTGCCGCTCAATTTCCTGCACAATGAGCGGCAGACTCCGCAAAGGTGTGAAGTCGGTAATGAGCGGCGACGTTTGCATGAGGGATTCAATGTCAAAAACGCCGGGAGCATCCAAATGCTCGGCTTTCGGCTCGATGGCCATCATCTCTCCCGCATGGATGGGCAACCATTGGTTCGGATGCAGACGCAAAGCCATTCGCACAGTTCCTTCGAGGACAAACACCTTCGAGACGGCGTCCTTGTGAAATTCAAAGATAAGGGTGGTGCCGGTGATGGCCGCGGTCACGCTGGAGGTTGTAATCCGCGCGCCTCCCGAGTCCTTCGGAACGTGTAGAAGAATAACGCCGCCACCCAGGTCGAGGTTGCGCGTTCCTTCATTGAAACTGAAAATGGTATTGGCCCCCAGGCGGGTGATGGTTTTGTCGCTAAAGGTTAACTCCGCGCGCGATTCGACCCCGGTAGAGACACCCGTGCCCTTGCGCACATCGTCATTGAGCGCGGCCGGCCGCGGCGTCGACTGGTTAGGCAACAAACTGACCTCTTTGATAATGCGCGTGAGCTGAGCGTCCATCAATCCGGCCGCTCCCGCGAAGGGA
>JBBRQE010000002.1:0-57201 GCA_038226905.1 Chthoniobacterales bacterium
GAAGCGCTTGCCGGTGGAGGTAGGGGCGTCGAGACTGATGTTCTGGTGGTCGTGGCGTCCGTCGCGGAAGTGATTCAGGGCAACGTTGGTGGTGATGCGAAAGAGCCAGGTGGTGAATTTGGCGCGGGCCACATAACGGCCGGCGCTTTTCCAGACGCGCACGAAGACCTGTTGTCCGATGTCGTCGACCTCAGAGTTACTCCCGAGCATGCGGGCTACCGTTCCGAGCACGAGAGCCTGATGTCGCACAACCAGCTCTTCAAATGCGGCGGTGTCTCCCTGACCGATCAGGCGCATCAACCGCACATCTTCGGCATCGTCCTCCGGGGGAAGGGACTCGGAGCGGGGCATTCCTATGACAGACGCTTTAAGCCGCAGGCAATTCAAGTGCTGATAATTTCACCTAGGACGCTCCAGGACCAGGTCCTGCCCGGTTTGTGCTAAGAGTCCAAAGCGGGCAAAACATCACCCCTCAGAGTATTCGCCTTTTTGTTGCAACCCGCCGGAGGCGCATGCATTCTCTAACAGAACTGTCCCCATGGAAGAGCGGCGAATGAATTATTTATTGATCCCCAAAGAGCTTCGACGAATTGCCGAAAAGATCGAGGCGCGCCAGCGCATTTCCGAAACGGAAGCGATTGACCTGTACCGATCGACTAATTTGAACGCACTCGGCATCCTGGCTAGCGCGGTGCGTCAGCAGAAGAATGGCAATCACGCCACTTACATCCTCAATCGCTACATCAATTATTCCAACATCTGCGTGCTCGCCTGTCAGTTTTGCGCGTTCGCCGCCCGGAAGCGCGACGCGCACGCATTTGAGCGTTCCACGGACGACATTGTGGCCGTTGTGAAGGACGCTCTGAACCTTGGGATTACCGAGGTCCACATGGTGGGAGGATTACATCCAACTCTCAAGAAGGAGTGGTACTTGCAGCTTCTGCAGGAGGTCCAGGCGCTCGATCCGAATCTGCACATCAAGGCCTTTACCGCGATTGAGATTCGCCATTTGGCTCAGCGGATTTTTCGCATGCCCATACTGGAAACACTGGAAGCCCTGCGCGCCGCCGGTTTGAGTTCCCTGACGGGGGGGGGCGCCGAAATTTTTGATGCGACAGTGCGCGATGAAATTTGTCGGGGCAAGGAGAGTGCGGAGGAGTGGCTCGACGTGCATCGCATTTGGCACGGCCTGGGGGGGCGCAGCACCTGCACCATGCTCTATGGGCATATCGAAACGCTCGCTCAGCGGGTGGATCATCTGCGGCAGTTGCGCGAACTGCAGGATGAAACGGGCGGCTTCACCGGCTTTGTCCCGTTCGCCTTTGAGCCGCAAACCACCATTCTTGCGCACGTGAAGCCAGCGTCCGCCTTCGATCAACTTCGCAATCTGGCGGTCAGTCGGATCTACTTGGACAACATCGATCATCTCACGGCCTACTGGGTGAGCATGGGGCTTCCCCTGGCGCAGATTTCCTTGAGCTACGGCGTGGACGATCTCCACGGGACGATCATGGAGGAAAAGATTTTTCACATGGCCGGCGCCACCACCCCGCAGGAGATGACCGTTGCCACGCTGGAATGCGTTATTCGCGAGGCCGGCCGTGAACCAGCGCAGCGCGATAGTCACTACCGCCATCTTGCTTCGGCCGCCCGTCCGGCTCCCTCCGGGAGCGATCGCTCCAGTCAACCGGAATTGGCTTGCGCCTAACGAGTGGAGGAGAGCTCCCCGCCCCGTCTGGGGTGCGTCAAATACATCAATGCGCGCCCGCTCGTGCGAGGCTGGTCCGGGACGATTGAATTCGATCACCCCTCCGCGCTCTGTCGACGCCTGGCCGCCGGTGAGTTGGATGTCGCGCTCGTTTCCAGCTTTGAGTTTCTGCGCAGCCCTGTCTATTCGATAGTCGACGGTATTTCCATAGCCTCGGACGGGCCCGTCTACAGCGTTTATGTGGCGCATCGTCCTGAGACGGAGTTCACCGAAATAGAACTCGACGCCGCTTCGACCACGGCGGTCTCGCTGCTGCGATGTTTGCTGCGCCAGCGTCAACAGGATGTGATGGAATGCCCCGCGCCGCCCGACAATCTCTCCGCCTTAGCCGCGGGGCGCGCTCGTCTACTCATTGGCGATCAGGCTATCGCTTTTCGACAAAAGTTCGGTGCGGCCTATTCCTATTGGGACCTTGGTCAGGCGTGGCAGTCTTTGACCGAATTGCCTTTCGTCTTCGCCCTGTGGCTCATCCGGCCGGAAGTGAGTTCGCCAGATCGAATCGCCGCATCGTTGCGAGCGGTGCGGGACAAAAATCTGGCCGACCTCGACAGCCTCATCGCGGAGGAGAAAACCTTCGAGGCCGGGTTTTGCGACCACTACTATCGCGATTGCCTGCGTTTTGATTTTGGCCAGCGAGAAAAAGCGGGACTGCGGATGTTTCGGGACTTCTGCGCTACCTACGGTTTACTCGAATCACGAGCCGGCGATCTCTGCCTCGTCTGAGCGCGCGGGAGCCTGATCTTGTCACTCCATCGGCGCCGGACTAAAATCATAGGTGCAAAGCCAGTGGATCATCTCGCCGCCCGAAGAACTCGCGGGTGGACCGATCGAGTGGAGCGAAGTCTGCGGGGCTCCCTGCATTTCGCGCCTCCTCTTGCGCATGGGTTTCAGTTCGCGTGATGACGTAGAGGCCTACCTGCGGCCCCGTCTGAATTCCTTAAGCGATCCGTTCCTGCTTCCCAAGATGAAAAAAGCGGTCACGCGACTGCTCGACGCCATCGACCGGAGCGAGCGTTTGGTCTTGTTTGGCGATTACGACGTGGATGGGGTCACTTCGCTGGCTTTGCTCGGCAGCGTGCTGCGCGCCTACGGAGCGAGCCCGGAGTTGTTTCTGCCGATGCGCATGGAGGAAGGTTACGGGCTAAGCCGCGAGAGCGTGGAGCGCTGCCTCGCCCAGTTTGCCCCGCAGTTGCTCGTGGCGGTGGATTGCGGCACCTCCTCCGTCGCTGAGATCGAGGAACTAAAAAAACGCGGGGTCGATGTGGTCGTGCTCGACCATCACGAACCGAAGGCGGCCCTCCCCGAATGTGTGGCCGTGGTAAATCCCAAAACGGATCCGGCCTCGCCTTTTCACTACCTGTGCAGCGTGGGGATCGTGTTCAAGCTTTGTCATGCTCTCTTGAAAATGCGCCCCCTGCCGGGCTTCGATCTGCGTGCGCAGCTCGATCTTGTCGCGCTCGGAACGGTTGCCGACATCGTCCCGCTCCAGGGAGAAAATCGCACTCTTGTGCAAAGAGGCGCGGTGGAGATCGGGCGGACCGCGCGTCCCGGGTTGAAGAAGTTGATGGAGGTCAGCGGAGTGTCTGCGCCGATTTTACCCGAACACATTGGTTTCCGGCTCGGTCCCCGACTGAACGCGGCCGGGCGCTTGAGCACGGCCGAGAAGGCGTTGCGCCTTCTTTTGACAACAGATCCTAACGAAGCAACGGAGCTCGCCGCCTTGCTGGATCAGCAGAATCGCGAACGGCAGGAAGTGGAGCGGCAGATTTTCCTGGCGGCCGAGGAAAAAATTCGCACGGAGTATGACGGCGCCAGGCACGCAGCCATCGTGGTAGGTGCGCGGGGGTGGCATCCGGGTGTGCTGGGAATCGTCGCATCCCGTCTCGCGCGGAGGTTTCATCGGCCGACTATCGTTATCGGCTTTGACGAGGCAGGAGTGGGTAAGGCCAGTGGCCGCAGTATCGAAGGCTTCTCCCTGGTGGAAGCGCTGACCCGCTGTCAGCAATGGCTTGATAAGTACGGTGGGCATGAAATGGCCGCGGGCTTGACTTTGCGCGAAGAAAATCTGGCGGCTTTTACAGAAGGATTCCAAAGGGTCGCCCGTGAAATGTTGTCAGACGATCAACTGCGCCCTCGCCTGCGCATCGATCACGAGGTTGCCTTCTCAGAACTCAATTTCGACTTGCTGCACTGGCACGAGATGCTGCAGCCTTTTGGAAACGGCAATCCCCAGCCCTTGTTCTATGCCCGCGAAGTGGAGTCCGCTGCCACGCCGCGAATCCTAAAGGAGAAACACCTCCTGTTGCGTTTGCGGCAGAAGAACTTTCACCAACGCGCCATTTATTTTGACGGAGCGGCCACGGATTTGCCGCCCCCTCCTTGGGACGTCGCGTTCCGGATCAAAGCCGGTGAATACCAGGGAGAAGCGAGACTCGATCTGCATGTGCAGGCGGTGCGACAGTCGATCCCTGTCCATCAATGACTCTTTCTCAAAGGCTGACCGAACTCGAGTGGATCCCGCGCCCGCGCGTGACCGCCTTGCAGCGCCTGGGCATCGAGACCGTCGACGATTTGCTCACGCATTATCCTCGGCGCTATGAGGACCGGCAGGAATTTGCGGGGTTCCCGAGCGAAGAAAGCGAAACGCCGATTTGCCTGTGCGGTGAAGTGGTAAACACGCAGGTACGCAGATTTGGCGGATGGAAAAAGATATTTGAAGTCACCCTGCAGGAGTCGACCGCCCATGCTCTGAGCCAGCCATTGGTCTGTCGATGGTTTAATCTGCATTACGTGCAGAAGATGATCGCCACCGGCCAGCAACTGGTGGTTTTCGGAAAACCACGTTTACGCGGCAAACGGATCTGTATGGAACACCCCGAGTTCGAAGTGGTGGAGCCGGACGACGAGGCCTCGATTCATTTTCGACGAATCACGCCGATCTACCCCGCTACGGAGGGGGTCTCGCAGCGACTGTTGCGCGGCATTATCCATCGGGTTCTGCACGAATTGCCCGATGAACCCTTGGAAACGCTGGCACCGGGACGTTTGGTCACGGGGGATCGCCGATTTGCTCTGCAGGCCATTCATTTTCCGGAGAGTTGGGATCAACTGAAAGTCGCTCGGGAGCATCTGGTCCTGGCCGAATTTTTCGCTCTCCAGATGCTCATTGCATCGCGTCGCGCGGAATCGGCCAGTCGTGCCGGAGGCGTGCATTGCGGGAAGGGCAGGTTGCTCGATCAATTCGTTAGGCAGTTGCCCTTTGGATTGACCGGCGCGCAGGAAAAGGTGATTTCCGAGATCAAGACGGGCCTGGCCGCAAAACATCCGATGAATCGGCTACTCCAGGGAGACGTCGGCTCCGGCAAAACGGTGGTGGCTATCGCCGCCATCCTCCTGGCGGTCGAGGCAGGCTTTCAGGCGGCCCTCATGGCGCCCACCCAGATTTTGGCGGAGCAACACTATACTGTTCTCCGGCAGTGGCTGGAACCGCTCGGTCTTCGTCTGGCCTTGCGCACGGCTGCTCGGCAGGAAGATAATGCGCCGCTGCCGCTTTTTCAGCGCGAAGGAGATCCGGGTGGCCCGCTTGTCGGAGACGCGTGTGCTACCCAGTTATCGCGCCATCACGCACCGCAGATCATCATCGGCACCCATGCGCTTCTCTACGAGGGCGTCTCCTTCTCGAATCTCGGGCTCGTGGTCATCGATGAACAACATAAATTTGGTGTCGCGCAGCGCGCCCGGCTGACCGCCCGCGAACCTGCGCCGGATGTTTTAGTCATGACCGCCACGCCCATTCCACGGACATTAACCATGACAGTTTATGGTGACCTTGACGTTTCGATCATTGATGAAATGCCAGGCAATCGCGGCAAGATCATCACGGCCGTGCGGGACGACACGAAGCTGAATGACGTTCTGGCCTTTCTGCGCGGGGAACTGGAGAAAGGCCGGCAGGCCTACATTATCTATCCCTTGATTGAGGAGAGCGATAAGCTCGACGCCAAGGCGGCCACCGTGGAATTCGCACGCTGGAAAGAGCGGTTGCATCCGTTTGCCTGTGAATTACTGCACGGCCGAATCCCCGCGCCGGAGAAACAGCAAACCATGGATCGTTTTCGTGCAGGGGAGACGAAGGTTCTGATCAGTACAACTGTCATCGAAGTAGGAGTGGATGTGGCGAACGCCACCGTCATGTTGATCGAGAACGCGGAACGATTCGGGCTGGCCCAATTGCATCAATTGCGCGGGCGGATTGGCCGCGGGGAACATAAATCTTATTGCATCCTCCTGAGCTCGGATCGATCGACCGAAACGGAAGCAAAACTGGGGGTCCTTGTGAAAACAAGCAACGGTTTCGAAATTGCCGAGGCCGACTGGGACCTGCGTGGACCGGGAGATTTGCTGGGGACGGCGCAGAGCGGTTTGCCCAGTTTGAAGATTGGAAGTCTGAAGAGCGACGTCGAATTAATGCGCAAGGCCCGGGCCGCCGCCACGCTCATTTTTGACAAGGATCCATTCCTGGAATGGGCGGAGAATAAACGTTTCCGCCAATTGATTGTCGAAGAACAGGGACGAACTTTCTCAAACATTAGTTGATGAAAAACCTGCTCAAATTTATTGTCTTTGTCGCGGTGCTCAGCCTGGCCATCTCGGCCTTGTATGATTACCAATTACGCCACGGGGGGCTTAGCATTCTGGGCGGGAGGCAACCGGAGAAATACTCGCTCGCGGTGGAATCGCCGATCGATCCCAAATCGGTCGCTTCCCTGGAGGCGCTCAACCGCGAACGGCGCGCCCTCGTCAGCAGCGTGGTTCCCTCGGTGGTCGCGATCAAGACATCCAAGAAGGTTTCCCGGCGGGAGCAATCTTTGGATCCGTTTCAATTTTTCTTCCGAAACTCGCGCCAATTTCGCAATCCGCACGAAGAGGAAATGGTGCAGAACTCCCTCGGTTCGGGTGTGATTGTGACAAACGAGGGGCACATCATTACGAATAATCACGTGGTGGATCAGGTGGACGAGATAGAGGTGCAATTAAGCGACGGCCAGACGCGGAAGGCGCGGCTGGTCGGGGCCGACGCGCAAGTCGATTTGGCTGTCTTGAAAATCGACGACCCAAATGTAAAACCGTTGAAGCTGGCCGACTCTGACACGGTGCAGGCGGGGGATTTTGTTCTCGCGATCGGTAACCCTTTCGGGTTCGAGGAGACAGTAACCGATGGCATTATCAGTTCGAAAGGCCGCCCCAATCGGGCCGATGCCTTTGGCGACCTGCTGCAAACAAACGCGGCCATAAATCCCGGCAATAGTGGCGGGCCCCTCATCAATCTGCGCGGCGAGATTGTGGGCATCAATACGGCGATCATTTCGAAAAGCGGTGGGTCGCAAGGGATTGGCTTTGCCATTCCTTCGAACAACGTGCGGACTGCTTTGGAGAGTCTCTTGAAACAAGGGCGTATCATTCGCGGCTATCTTGGAATCCAGGGCCGTGTTGATCGGGGGGACCAGGCTGCCACGGAGGAAGACGGGGTTATGGTGGACGAGGTCGTCCCCGGTTCTCCGGCCTCCGAGGCGCATCTGTTGAAAGGCGATGTCATTCGCAAATTTAATGGCCACGAAGTGAAAAACTTCCTGCAACTGCGTACCTACGTTTCGCAGGTGGAATTAAATAAAAAAGTGGAGCTGGACCTCGTGCGAGCGGGAAAACCGATGAAAGTGACGGCCCAAATAAAGGAACAGCCAGTCAACTATCAGGCCAGCAGAGGATCGCCCTCGCTCAACCCATCGCAGCCCGAGCCGGACGATCAGGACCAATCCAGTCCCCAGTTGCCGACTAACCGGTCGGGCGGAGCCGGCGAAGGCCTGGCCGGCCTTTCCGTTTCCGATCTCACACCGCAATTGGCGCAGCAGCTCGATCTCCCAAACGGCGTGCGAGGGGTTGTGGTCACGCGGGTCGACCCGGCCATGGGCTCGGCTGATCTGCAGAAGGGCGACGTGATTGAAGAGGTGAATCAGCAGCCCGTGCCATCCGTGGCCGATTTCAAAAAAGTCACCGCGGCGATGGACCCAAATCAGGCGCAAGTTCTGTCGGTTTGCCGGCATCGCACTCGCTCTTTCCTGGTCGTGCGTCCGCGCTAAAAATTCCTCGAGGCGGCACGCCCGCGCGCGGGGGCGAATTCGATGAATAAAGAGTAAGGCATCGCAGTCTTATGCCTCGTAACTGAATTTACTCTTATGAAACGAATACTACTCGCATTAACAATGCTGATCGGTTTGAGCGCTGCTGCACCGGTTTCCCGGGCGGATGTCAGCGTTGACTTGTTTTACAATAATCTGTCGGGTGGAAGCTGGGTCGAAGTAGGGGATTACGGCTACTGCTGGCAGCCGGATGTGGCTGTGAGCAATACCGAATGGCGTCCTTATTCCGACGGCTACTGGGCTTATACCGACGAGGGTTGGACATGGGTCTCGTATGAGGATTTCGGCTGGGCCACCTACCACTACGGGCGATGGGCTCGTCTGGAGGATCAGGGCTGGGTTTGGGTTCCTGGCCGCAATGAAGACCTCGAGTGGGGTCCAGCCTGGGTGTCGTGGCGCACGGGCGACCAGTACGTGGGATGGGCTCCCTTGCCACCGCGCGATCGGCGCTATGAAGGTCGCCCGATCGACGGACACGTAGACGTCGAGTTCGATATCGGTCCCGGCTCCTACAATTTTGTCGATGTCCGTTACATCGGAGAGCCGGTTCTGCGCGAGCGCATTATCTCTCGTGAGCAGAACATCACCTACGTCGATCAGACGGTGAATGTGACCAATATCACCTACAAGAATAAGACGGTTTATAATTATGGACCGGACATCAATGTCATCAATCAAAGGTCTGGCCGGCCCATCCAGCGCCTAACCATTCAACGCGAAAACAATGTCGACTTTGCGGCGATGGCAAAATCCGGGGGCCTAAAGACGAAGGTGCAGGGCCAATCTCTCCTTATCTCGGCCCCAACGCATATTACAAGGTCGACCCAACAAATCGCACCGCCGAACGTGAAGACGAAGGTTGCAAAAGCGAATTTTGACAGAGGCTGGTCTTCTGTCGGCGACGCCAGAGCGCAGGAAGAATTCAAGCAAAAGCTGAGCAAGCAGGATCGCAGAGATCTAAGACAAGCTGCCCCGGCGAGGACGAACGCGTCCGAGCATTCCGGCAGTTCTACCGCCATGAGTCCGGCGGCTTCTTCGGCCGTCGAGGCGAAGACGGGGCGCGGTAACGGCGGAAAGCATAATCAGAATCGCCCGGACCGCGCCGCGCAGGAAAAAACAGCGCCGATGGCGGGGAGCGCGCCGACTGCACCGGTATCATCACCCAGCAATGGCGCCGGCACTTCGAACGACGCGAATTCGTCAATGGAACGGGGCAAGGGCGGCAAACATAAGAATCGCCAGGGCCAGGGTGACCAGAACGGCGTTGGGACAAGCGGAGCGGTTTCGCCGGCAGGAACCTCTCATTCTGACTCAGGTTCTAACGATGCTTCTGGATCTTCTTCCGATTTAAATCGCCGCGGGAACGAGAGGCATCAGGGGCGTCGTCCGGAGCAATTACAACCTGCTCAGGCAATGACTCCGGCACCGGGCGCGCAGAGCGCGACGGGCGGGGACCCCGCGCAGGGTGGCGGTGGTAAACACAACGGCCGCAACCGGGAGCGCGGCCCTGGCGAAACCCCATCTGGCGCTAATACCAGTGTTCCGCCCGAACCGAACCAAGGCGCGCGGAAAGGTCACCGACCAGACCAGGCAGGAGGCGACTCTCCGGCGGGTGCAGTCAATCCTGATGCACAGGGTCAGGGGGGTGGCAAGCATCGCGGCCAACGGGACGTCGCCCAACCTGAGGGAGCTGCAGGGGAATCGCCGAGCCGGCACGAAGGTGCCAGGAAAAACAAGGCGGATGCGTCGCCCGTGCCGACGCCCTAGTCAGAAACAGAGTTTTAGCGAAACGGCCCCGAATTTCCGGGGTCGTTTTCGCGTACCCGCGTCTGGTCGTAAATTATCCTGCACTGCCTTACAGCAGCTCAGCGATCTGGACCGCGTTCAAGGCTGCGCCCTTCAGCAATTGGTCGCCGGCCACCCAGAATGACAATCCGTTCTCCAAGGCGCAATCCAAGCGGACCCTTCCGACTTCACAATTATCCCGGCCGGCCACGTGCAACGGCATGGGATAACGATTGAGATGGGGCTCGTCTACTAATTCAAGCCCGGGAGCCTTGGCCAGGACTTCGCGTGCCTGCTCCACCGAGACAGGGCGCTCGAATTCCGCGGTGACCGCAATCGAGTGGGCTCGGTAAACTGGCACTCGCACACAGGTAAGCGATGCTTTGAAAGCGGGCAGGTGCATGATCTTGCGACCTTCGCTCTGGAGTTTTTCTTCTTCGCTAGTGTAACCGCTCGCGCCAAACGCACCGACGTGGGGCAGGAGATTGAACGCGATGGGGTGCGGGTAAATATCCGCGGCCGGTTCTTCGTTCCGCGTTGTGGCTTCCACTTGCGCCTTCAACTCAGCGATGGCGCGCGCGCCCGTCCCCGAAACGGCCTGGTAACTGGCCGCGATCACGCGGCTAACACCGAAGGCGAGGTGCAGCGGATAGATGGCCATGAGCGCCACAGCCGTGGTGCAATTCGGGTTGGCCACGATGCCCTTATGCGTCGCCACATCTGCGCCGTTGATCTCCGGGATGACCAGCGGCACATCCTCGTCCATGCGAAAGGCGGTGGAGTTGTCGATCACGACGGCCCCCGCCCGGCGGGCGAGGGGTGCGAACTCTTTGGAAAGATCCGAGCCAGCGCTGAAGAACGCAAGGTCGATGTTATCGAACGATTGAGGATTGAGAAGCTCGACCGCTGTCTCGTGGCCCTTAAATCGCACGGTCTTGCCCAGGGAACGAGCGGAGCCAATCGCGCGCAGGCTTGCGACGGGAAAATTTCGCCGCTCGAGGACTCCCAAGAGTTCCGCTCCGACCGCGCCGGTCGCACCCACAATGGCAATGTGATAATCTTTCATCGATCAGCTATTTTATCTGCACTCGTCTTGCATGAAAAGCCCGCAAACAAAAATCGATATCTCGATCGGAGACCAAACCCTGGTGGTCTCGCGCGGAGGCCGCACGTTACGTTCCTTTGCGGTATCGAGTTCCCGTTTCGGCCTGGGTTCCGAAGAAGGCAGCCACAAGACGCCTCTCGGTCTTTTTCGGGTGAGCGAAAAAATCGGGCACGAAATGCCGAGCGGAACGATTTTCCGGGGACGGGTGGCGCTGGAAGCGGGGGACGCCCCGCCCGAAACGGAGGATTGGATCACGAGCCGCATCCTTTGGCTGGAAGGTCTGGAAGAGCAGAACGCGAATACCAAGGATCGCTATATCTATATTCATGGGACCAAACATGAAGACAGGATTGGGACACCAGACAGTCACGGGTGCATTCGAATGCGAAATAAGGATGTTATTGAATTATTTCAACTGGTGGAAGAAGGCACGACCGTGGCGATTCGCGCCTGAACGAGGGTGCTGGAATGATCGAAAATTGGAGAAAATCGTTGCTTCCTTTCATGTCCTTGCTACAAAGCGGCAGCAACTTGCTAGGAAAGGGGGCGATTTAGATTGAAATTTTTGAAAGCGATAATGATCGTGGCAGTTTTGACCAGTGCTTTGAGCCTGGGCGCTTGTGCGCACAAGAGCGAGAGCTCGGCCAGCACTTCAGCGAGTTCCACTCACGGATACTCGAAATAACACTAATTTGTGTTGTCCCAATTGGGACGTCTTTAACCGAGGGCCAGGTCGTCACCGACCTGGCCTTTTCCGTGAGATTGGATTGATCGTCTTCCATTTGGCGGAGTTGTCATTAAATTGTGCTAATGGAACTGAGCGGACGGCCGTTATCGCTTGCACAAATTGCCGCTGTCGCGCTCGGGGAAGAGACCGTCGACATAGCGACGGCCGTGCATGGCCGGGTGCATGCGTCGCGCCACGTGGTCGATTCCATTGTTGAACGAGGTGAGGTCATCTACGGGGTGAATACCGGCTTCGGCAAACTGGCTGATGTGCGCGTCGCGCCGGAGGAGTTGCTCGATCTGCAATTGAACCTCGTCCGCAGTCATTCCTGCGGCATTGGTCAGCCGCTCGCGGACGCGGAGGTGCGCGCCATGATGTTGCTGCGCGCCAATGTGCTGACCCTCGGTTTCAGCGGAATCCGCATGGAGATCATTGAGATGCTGGTTGAGATGCTCAATCGCGGGGTCCATCCGGTAATTCCGGAGAAGGGATCAGTGGGAGCGAGCGGAGACCTGGCCCCGCTCGCTCATCTGGCTCTCAGCCTGATAGGGGAAGGCGAATCGATTTTTCGAGGTGAGCGCATTGAGGGAGCCGAAGCTTTGCGCCGGGCGGGGTTAACCCCCGCGCGACTCCAGGCCAAGGAAGGGCTCGCCCTGCTTAATGGCACCCAGGCCATGCACGCGGTGGGGGGCCTCGCTCTTTTCCGGGCGATTCGCCTGACGAGTGTGGCCGATGTGGCCGGGGCCATGAGCCTGGAAGCGCTCATGGGCACGCCTGCCGCTTTTGATTTGCGTCTGCACGATGCCCGGCCCCATGCCGGACAGAAGCGCTCGGCCGCCCATATGTTGTTCCTCCTGAGCGGCAGCGAGATCCGCGCATCTCATCTGAAAAACGATCCGCGCATTCAGGATGCCTACAGCTTGCGCTGCATCCCCCAGGTGCACGGGGCCGTGCGCGGGGCTCTCGCTCATTGCGAAGAGGTTCTGTTAACCGAATCCGCCTCCGCTACCGATAACCCCCTTATTTTCGAGACGGGTGATGTTATCTCCGGTGGAAATTTCCACGGCGCTCCATTGGCCTACGCTTTGGATTATGCAGCAATTGTCCTGACCGACTTGATGAGTATCAGCGAGCGACGAACCGATCGCATGCTGAACCCGGACAAGAGCGACGGGTTACCTCCTTTCCTGGCCCGGCGCCCCGGTGTGCAGTCCGGCTTTATGATCGCGCATGTGGCGGCGGCGGCCTTGCTCAATGAAGCGCGGGTCCTTTCTCACCCGGCCAGCGTGGATAACGTCACGACCTCGGCGGGCAAGGAGGATCACGTCTCCATGGGCATGACGTCGGCTCTCAAGCTGCGCGCCATCGTGGAAGCGGCCGAGCATCTGGTGGCCATAGAGTTGTTGACGGGGGCGGAAGGTTTGGAGCACCGGCGGCCTTTGAAAGCAGGAGTGGGTGTTGAACAAGCTTTCATGGTGGTGCGGGGGATCGCCGGACCCTTGACGGAGGACCGCTCTCTTTCCAAGGATATCGCGCGCATGGCGGCGGCCGTTCGGGGCGGCGATTTCGATAGCGGATTCGAATCGCCGTGAGCGAAAAACGAAATATCCGTGCGCCGCACGGACGTCAGATGACGTGCAAAGGTTGGCAGCAGGAGGCCGCTTTGCGTATGCTCATGAACAACCTCGATCCGGACGTAGCGGAAGATCCGGATCAACTGGTCGTCTACGGCGGCACCGGCCGGGCGGCTCGTAGCTGGGAAGCTTACGACGCCATCGTGCGGTCGCTGCGGGAATTGGAGAATAACGAGACGCTGCTCGTCCAGTCCGGCAAACCGGTCGGCCAATTCAGGACCCACGAAGAAGCGCCCCGCGTGCTGATCGCCAACTCGAACCTGGTCGGGCACTGGTCGAATTACGCGGAATTCAACCGGCTGGAACGTCTTGGCCTTACCATGTATGGGCAAATGACAGCGGGCTCGTGGATCTACATTGGCAGCCAGGGAATTGTGCAGGGGACATTCGAGACGTTCGCTGCGGCGGGTCGTAAACATTTCGGCGGCTCCCTGACGGGCCGGTTCGTGGTCAGCGGAGGTCTCGGCGGGATGGGCGGCGCGCAACCACTGGCCGCGACCATGAACGGCGCCATTTTCCTTGGCATAGATGTGGACGCCACGCGCATCAAGAAGCGGTTGCGCAGCGGCTACTGCGACAAGTTGGCAACTTCGCTAGATGACGCCTTGCAGTTAATTGAGCAGGCGCGGAAAGACGGCCGTGCGCTCTCCGTCGGCTTGGTGGGCAATTGCGCGGACATTTTACCGGAGTTGGTGGGGCGCAACGTGACACCTGACGTCGTGACCGACCAGACGAGCGCGCATGACGCTCTCAATGGCTACGTGCCGCACGGCATGACGCTTGCCCAGGCACTCGCCTTACGACAGAGCGACCCGGATGAGTACGTGAAATGCGCCATCCGATCGATGGCGGTGCATGTGGACGCGATGCTGGAATTGAAAAAGAGAGGGGCCATTACCTTCGATTACGGAAACAACATTCGCGCGCAGGCCGAAAAAGGCGGGGTGGCGCGGGCCTTTGACATTCCCGGTTTCGTCCCGGAATACATTCGTCCTTTGTTTTGTGAAGGGTGTGGGCCATTCCGCTGGGTGGCGTTGAGCGGGGATCCGGCCGATATCGCTCGAACCGATCTTCTCGCCTTGGAGTTGTTTCCGAAGAACGATACGCTGTCGCGCTGGATGAAACTGGCGCGCGAACGAATCCACTACCAGGGGTTACCGGCCCGCATCTGCTGGTTGCGTTATGGAGAACGCGCCGAATTCGGTGTGGCTATGAACGAACTGGTCCGGCGCGGCGAGCTTAAGGCGCCGATTGTGATCGGGCGAGATCACTTGGACTCCGGTTCGGTGGCTTCGCCCCACCGGGAAACGGAAGGAATGCTTGATGGGAGCGATGCGATTTCCGACTGGCCGCTCTTGAACGCGCTGGTCAATACGGCGGCCGGCGCTTCCTGGGTTTCGATTCACAACGGCGGAGGGGTGGGGATCGGCTACTCGCAGCATGCCGGGATGGTGGTGGTGGCGGATGGGACGGACCAGGCCCGGGGAAGATTAGAACGTGTGTTGACGAGCGATCCCGGGATGGGAGTGATCCGACATGCCGACGCCGGATATGGGCGTGCTATCGAATTTGCCTCTGCCTATAACATAATGGTGCCGATGAAACCAAAGCAACGAGATTGAATACCCAGGACGACCCACTCTGGCCGCGTGCTTCGCACTGGCTAACGACTCCGCCGCCGGCCGCGTCTTCGGCCGACCTGGCGATCTGTGGATTTCCCCTCAATCAATCCATCAATCCGGGTCGCTGCGACCTGGCGCCGCCGGCCATCCGTCAGGCGCTGGCGCGATACAGCACCTACGACGTCGATCTTCAGCTCGATCTGGGAGGACTGACCGTGCGCGATTTTGGAGATGTCTCGCTCGAACACGATGCGACGCGGGCCGGCGCGGTCAGCGCGGCGGCCACCATTTACGCGGCCGTGACGGGGACGACCTGTGCGGTTTTGCTGGGAGGGGATAATGGAATTACGCGAACCGGCGTTCATTCGTTAGGCATCCCCCTGGAGGAATGCGGCCTCCTGACGTTCGACGCTCATCACGACGTCCGCAGCACGACGGATGGCCCGCACAATGGGAATCCCGTGCGGGGCCTGCTGGAGGATGGACTGCCGGGACGCAACATTGTCCAGATTGGCATCCAGCCCTTTACCAACTCGAAGGCCTATTCCGAATTTGCGCGGGCCAGCGGCATCACGGCGGTCACGGTCGACGAAGTGCAGGCCCAGGGAATCGAGCCGGTGGTGGCCAAGGCGCTCCGCCAGCTGGCCAACACAAAGGCCGTTTATGTGGATCTGGATATGGATGTGCTCGATCGCGCTTTTGCCCCGGCCTCTCCCGGTTCCCGCCCCGGCGGATTGTCTCCCTGGATGATGCGCCAGGCCGCGCGACTGTGCGGCAAGGCTCCCATCGTGAAAATATTGGACATAGTTGAAGTGGATCCGAGCAAGGATATGGCAGACGCAACGGTGCTGGCCGCCGCCTCTTTCTTGCTCGCATTTGCTTCCGGCCTTGCTGCGCGATTGAAAGCCTGAAGACGTTCGCCATTCTGCACGCCGCGCAACTGGTCACAATGGCCGGCCCGGCCGGACCGCGGCGAGGTGCCGCCATGGCCGAGCTTTCGATTATTCGCGATGGCGGAATGCTGGTGACCGACGGGATTATCTCGCAGGTTGGTCCGAGCATTGAGATCGAGCGAGCGGCGCGCGACCACGAGGTCGTAGACATGGGTGGGCGAGTGGTGGGTCCCGGTTTCGTGGACGCCCATACGCATTTGGTTTTCGCGGGCAATCGCATCGACGATTTCGAGCGCCGCGCCCAAGGAGAGACTTACGAACAGATTGCGACTGCCGGTGGAGGCATCTGGTCCACTGTGCAAAAAACCCGGGCCGCACCCGAAAACGAATTGTTAAGGCAAGCCCGCCGGCATGCGCGTTGGTTCCTGGCTGGCGGGACGACCACCATCGAGGCGAAATCCGGTTATGGGTTGACCCTCGAAAGCGAGCTCAAGATTCTACGGGTCATTCGGCAACTGCAGAGAGAGGAGCCCTCGCTCGATTACGTTCCCACTTTTTTGGGGGCTCACGCCGTTCCTCCGTCGTACCAGCCTAACGACTATGTCGATCTGGTCATCAATGAAATGTTGCCGGATGTCACGAAAGAGCGGCTCGCGGAATATGC
This sequence comes from Chthoniobacterales bacterium, assembly GCA_038226905.1. Lineage (GTDB taxonomy): Bacteria > Verrucomicrobiota > Verrucomicrobiia > Chthoniobacterales > UBA10450 > JBBRDU01. The sequence continues at coordinate 16,396 of JBBRQE010000002.1, forward strand.
GGATGTCTTCTGTGAGAAAGGCTACTTCAACATCGAGCAATCGCGGAGAGTGCTCTTAGCTGCGCAGAAGGCGGGGCTGAAGCTGCGCGGACACGTTGATCAGCTTACGAATTCGGGGGGAGCAATCCTCATGGCGGAGGTGGGCGCGACCACGGCCGATCATTTGGAAAAGACAGACGAGAAAGGGATGGCCGCGCTCAAGGCGGCCAACGTGCAACCGGTGCTGCTGCCCGCCTCGGTCTACGGGCTGGGCGCGTCCATCTATCCGCGTGCACGGGAGATGATCGAGACGGGGTTGGCTGTCGTTCTCGCGACCGATTTCAATCCCGGATCCTCGCCCACGGCGAGCATGCTCATGGTCCTCTCTCTCGCGTGCACACATCTCAAGATGACGCCGGCGGAAGCTTTTACCGCGGCCACCATTAATGCCGCCTGCAGTCTTGGCCGGGGCAATCAGATAGGATCTCTCCAACCTGGAAAGACCGCCAACTTCGCGGTCTTCGATTGCCAGGACTACCGCGAGCTCGCCTATTGGTTTGGTCTCCCGCAGACCCATGCGGTCTACGTTCGAGGAGAATGCGTCTACCGCGCTAGGTACGGGCGATTGACCTAATCGCCTCCGCGCTAAAGGCGATGGGCCGCACCAGCTCCCGCGGGCGCTTCGGTGAATCGTCCCTGCCTGGCATGATAGCCATGCTGATTTGCGTCAGCCCACCCGCACCGTTACCGTTTGCCGCTCATGAAAGTTGAAGTAGAAAAACAGCCTGATTCCGTCTCCACGTTGAAGATAGAACTGCCGCCCGACGAGGTATCAAAGGAGTGGGATGCCATCGCGAACAGCTACGCGAAATATGCCAAGATTCCCGGCTATCGTCCCGGGAAAGCGCCGCGCAGTGTCATCGAAGCGAAATTCCGCAAGGAGATTCGGGACGAGTTAACCAAGAAACTGGTTTCCCAGAGTTATCGGGAGGCGATCGAGCAGGAGCATTTGCGGGTCGTCTCGCTGACCAATCTGGACGACGTCGAGTTTGGCGATGATCGATCGATTCGCTTTCGAGCTACGGTGGTGACGGCGCCGGAGTTTGAGCTTCCGGACTACAAGAGCATCGCGGTGGAACTGCCGGCCGTGACCGTGGAAGAAACGGAGATTGATGCCGCCATCGAACGTTTGCGCGAACAGTCGGCTGATTTTGTCGATGTGACCGAGCGTGGATTGCAGATGGAAGATTTTGCCGTAATTGATTTCGAAGGCACTGTCGAGGGCAAGCCCATCAGCGAGGTGGTGCCGGAGGCGAGCAAGAACCTGCATGGCGGCAAGAAATTCTGGCTACGGCTGGCGCCCGACAACTTTCTGCCAAAATTCTGCGAGCAACTCCTGGGACAAAAGCGGGAAGAAACTCGCGACGTGGCGGTCGAGTTTCCGGTGGACTTTCCGGTGACGGAGCTGACTGGCAAGCCAGCCGTTTATCAGGTCACCCTGCGCGAAATCAAACAACGTAATTTGCCCGAAGTGAACGACGAATTTGCTTCCAAGTTGCTGCCGGAAAAAACCCTGGGAGATCTTCGCCACATGATCGAGCACGACATCGAGCATGAGAAAGAGCATGAAGTCGAGCGAGTCAAGGAAGCCCAGATTCTCAAGCATTTGCACGAGAAAACGCCTTTCGATCTTCCGCCTAGTCTGCTACGCGGGGAGACGCGACGGGCTCTGACAGAATTAGTCCAACGGAATCGGGAGCGGGGCGCATCCGACGAGATGTTGAAAGAGAAGGAGAAGGAACTGATTGAAGGAGCGGCCGGCCTCGCCACCCATCGACTGCGCACCAACTTCATCCTCGGGCGCATCGCCGAACACGAGAAGATCGAGGTCACTCGTGAAGACTTGAATGACCGCGTCCGGCAAGAGGCAGGTCGCTACAATATGTCGGTCGAAAAAATGCGGCGCGAGCTGGAAGAACACGATGGGTTGAACGCTCTGGCGGAACAAATACTGCTGGGCAAGACTCTTGATTTCCTAAAGGCGAATGTTAGCGTACAACCAGTGGTAGAATCGGCTGTTTCCGAGCAACAATCATGACACAATCTTTTCAGAATTTGTCTCAGTCCGTCCTGGTTCCGATGGTGGTGGAACAGACCGGACGCGGCGAGCGGAGTTACGATATTTACTCGCGTCTCTTGAAAGACCGAATCGTTTTCATCGGTACTCCCATTGATGATCACATCGCCAATCTGGTGATCGCACAGCTGCTTTTCCTGCAGATGGAAGACGGCAAGAAAGACATCAGTATTTACGTGAACTCCCCCGGGGGTTCGGTCAGCGCGGGGTTGGCCATTTACGACACCATGCAGTTTTTAACCTGCGACGTGACCACCTACTGTCTCGGCATGGCAGCCAGCATGGGGGCGGTGCTGCTCTGCGCCGGAACCAAGGGCAAACGCTTCGCCTTGCCCAATTCGGATATCATGATTCACCAGGTCTCCGGCGGGGCGCAGGGACAAGCCAGCGATGTGGAACGCCAAGTGGAGTACATGTTCAAATTGAAGAAGCGCCTGATTAGGATCATCGCCCAGCATACGGGTAAATCGGAGGACCAGGTCCGTCTGGATTCGGATCGTGATTACTACATGTCGGCGGCGGAAGCGAAGGCTTACGGCCTGGTCGACGAAGTCATTAAATCTCGCAAGGAAGTGAAGCTCCTGGAAGGCGCTCCCTCCCCGGCGGGCGAGCGCGCGGCGGCCGTGGCCGAAGCGGCTTTACCACGCAAGATCGAGGAATAAGAACTGCTGGAAAGAAGGGATTATGGCGCGCGCTTCCAACCTCACGATGTGCTCCTTTTGTGGCAAAAGCCACGCCGAGGTGCGCAAACTGATCGCCGGTCCCGGTGTCTACATTTGCGACAGCTGCATCAACGTCTGTAAGAGCATCCTCGATAAAGAACTCAATGAGGATGCGCGCCGCCAATCCTCCAACATCCGGGTGCCGAAGCCAGCCGATATCCGGCGGTCCCTCGATCAATATGTGATCGGGCAGGATCTCGCCAAGAAAACCCTTTCGGTCGCTGTTCATAATCATTTCAAACGCGTGCTTCAGCCGCCGACTACGCCGGCTGACCCATCCGCCGCCGCCGCCTTCCAGCCCGATCCGCTGGCCGATGTAGAGATTGAAAAAAGTAATATCCTGCTGATCGGGCCGACCGGCTCCGGCAAGACATTGCTCGCTAAAACTCTGGCCAAGATTCTGGACGTCCCGTTCTGTATTGCGGATGCAACTACTTTGACCGAAGCTGGCTACGTCGGGGAGGATGTCGAGAACATCATTCTGCGTCTGCTGCAGAATGCCGATTACGATGTGAAACGAGCCGAGATTGGCATCGTTTATATCGACGAAATCGATAAGATCGGTCGCAAGACCGATAACGTCAGTATCACGCGCGACGTGTCCGGCGAGGGGGTGCAACAAGCGCTGCTCAAGATTCTGGAGGGAAGCACGTGCAACGTTCCACCGCAGGGCGGGCGCAAGCATCCGCACCAGGAATACATTCAGGTTAATACGGAGAAGATTCTTTTCATCTGCGGCGGAGCCTTCGTCGGTCTGGACAAGATCGTGCAGAAGCGCATCGGTAACCGGGTGATGGGTTTTGGAGGTCCGACTCTTGCGATGGAAGATGCCATGCGCCGGGAATCGGTCCGGCACGTGGAGCCCGAAGATCTTCTCGCCTTCGGCATGATCCCGGAATTTATCGGTCGTCTGCCCGTCCTGAGTTCGCTCGATGCCCTGACCGAAGAGGAAATGGTTCAGATTTTGACTGAGACCAAGAATGCGATGGTCAAGCAGTACACGAAGCTCTTCGCCATGGAAGGGGTGCGCCTGACGGTGACCAAGGATGCTCTCAAAGCACTGGCTGCTTTGGCTGTGACGAAGGGAACGGGAGCACGGGCTCTGCGTTCCATGCTGGAGCGCATCATGCTCGACATCATGTATGAGGTGCCGAGTCGCGAGGATATCGCGGAAGTCACCATCAATCGCGCGGTGGTCGACGGGAAGAAGCTTCCGCTCATTCGCAAGAAGCAGGACAAAGACGCGGCCTAGGTTTCGCGCGGGCAGGGGAGCGCAGCCGCACTTCCGCATTGCTCGTAGTCGGTTGACCCAGTCCGCCGTCGTTCCTGCGTAACTCATTGGACCGATCGCGCTAGTTAGGTGAATCTCTCTGGCGAATGAGAGTCTTCCTCCTTAACACCGGGACCGAGCTTCTCCTGGGGGACGTGCGTGACGCACACCTGTCTTTCATTGCGCGCCAGATCCTGCCACTCGGCCTGCGCGTAATCGAACAGCGCACCGTTCCCGATGGCGCGGCCATTGCGGAAACTCTGTCCGAAATCTTTCCCAGAGCTGACCTGATTTTTGTGACGGGGGGACTGGGGCCGACCAGTGACGATATTACGCGCGACCTCATGGCTGGGTTACTTGGTCTCGAATTGGTCCGCAGCGAGGCGGTGACTGCGGCGATCACGCAACGCCTGACCATGCGAAAGATCAGGGTAACGAGTTCGATTCTGCGGCAGGCCGATGCGCCGAAAGGCGCTCAGATTTTGCCTAACGCCTTTGGGACGGCGCCCGGATTGTTTCTCCCGGCCAGGATCAATCCGGGGGTTTCTTCCCCTGACTTTTTCCTGTTGCCCGGGCCGCCCCGCGAACTGCAGCCGATGTTCGAGCAATCCGTTATGCCCATCCTGCGCTCCCTCGTGGGGGAGACCGGAACACTTGTCCGGCGAGTCTACAAGCTGGCCAACGTGGGAGAGTCGATCGTGGAGGCGGCCGTCGGAGAAAGGCTGCTCGCGATTCCTGGACTGGAGGTCGGTTATTGCGCGCGCCCGGGCGAGGTAGACCTGCGCATTGTCGGGGAAGCCGGGACGGTCGAGCAGGGCCATGCCATCATCGCCGAATCGTTAGGCGCGTCCATCTTTACGAGTCGCGATGAGACCATCGAGGAGGTCGTGGTCCGCTCGTTAGTGAACCTCCAGGAACGGTTGGCTCTCGCTGAATCCTGCACGGTCTGTCTCCTGGCCCACCGCCTCACCAATGTAGCCGGCGCCTCCGGGGTTTTTGGGGCGGGCTATGTCGCTTACGCGAACGAGACGAAGACCGACCTGTTAAAGATCGACCCGGGTTTGATCGCGCAATACGGAGCCGTCAGTGCGGAGGTAGCCCGCGCCATGGCAGAAGGGGCCCGCCTTCGCTCGGGCGCGACGCACGCTCTTTCTACCACGGGTATCGCCGGGCCGGGCGGCGGTTCCAAGGACAAGCCCGTGGGGACGGTTTTTGTCGGCCTCGCTTCAGGCAGATCGGATTCGATTGCCAGGCAGTTATTTTTCCCGACCGACCGCGAGACCTTTAAGCAAATGGTCGCACAAGCCGCTTTCGAGCTATTGCGGAAGGCCTTGGTTTAGTAATCGCCCACCGCGACAGGTGTCCCGACCTTGACGTGATCGTAAAATAGCTTGGCGCCATCCGGCGACATGCGGACGCATCCGTGGGAGGCAGCATAGCCGGGCAAGATGCCGATATGCATGCCGACGCCATCGCCGGTCAACCGCATAAACCATTTCATTTCCGCACCCGCGAAATGGGTGCCGCTCGGAGCGGAGTCAATGTGAGCGCTCACCCCCGCACGCACGACGCGGCCGGAAGAATCGCAAAAGTTTCCGTAGAGACTCGAGTGGTGATTGGGGTCTTTCTCCAAAACGGTGAAGTTTCCCGTCGGAGTACTGTGCCCCCGCTTCCCCGAGGAGACTGGAGCATCGGCCGCGATTTGTTCGCCCACCATGAGCCAGGCGCGCTGCTTCGGAATGGAAACGACGACGTGTACGGAGTCCTTGGTCGCCTGGCTCATGACGGACTGATTGATCTTGAGTGGTTCCTGGCGATGAATCAGATCCGCCGCTTTGCGTTGCGGCTGCGGCGTGGCCGTGGCGGGACGCAAAACCGGCGGCTTTGCTCTCGGCCCGAAAGCCTGGCCGTGAGCGGGAGAGACGGTTAAGAGCAAAACGATCGTAGCGATCGATCGGTAGATAAGACGCGACATAACTAGGCCCGACTGTAGCCGTTTACGCGACGAATCCAACCGGATAGCCAGCGCGATTCATGGCGACCGGGTGGGGCGTTGTGCACGCGCCGTGTGAGGACCGCCGCGGCCGCCTTGGAAAATTCTCGCACGGAATCGGTGCCGTCTCCGCCCATCTGTTCCAGGACCTGCAGCAGCCCCCAGCCCTGATCGGCGTAGCGCTCCGTGGGCAGCACGCCTTCGCCTTTGAAGTTCACGTAGTCGATCAAGGCGTAGCATCCGCGAGCGGAGCCGGCCATTTGTTGGAAACGCGCCTGTATTTGATCGCGATCGGAGGAAGATGCGGCGCTCAGCATTTTGGGCAAAGAGTCATCCAGCCTGTTTACCATGAACTGGGTCTGCAAATCCACGGTTTCGGCCAGAAACTGTCGCAATTGCCTCATATCTTGAGTCTGTTGCGCAAGCATAAAGTCGGACCGGGAGTGCCACGGACAATGCCCGGCACCGGTCGACGATAGCATTTTGGGTAGAGGGCGACCGCGACCGGATAGGAACGCTACCAATTTGGGAAAACTCTCCTCGAAAGGGCCCGGCCGTCCCGCCGGGTACCATATGAAGTGCCCAATGCCGAGAGAAGCGAAGTCTTCTCCCGCGTTCCACGAGGTCAATCCAGCGACCGTGCCATCGCATTCGTTCTGCCAGATTTTTCGGCCAATCCTTTGCGCCTCGGCGGGCGAGAGTTTGATGGCGGCCGGCAGGAGGGAGCCGGATAACAGCCAACATGTGACGGTCAAACTGAGCAAAAGCCCGGTCGACGGATGTGCCCTTGACGGGTAACATTTATCCATTAGCGTCGATCTTCGCGCCGGCTCATGCCTCGGCGCGTTTGTAATTCAAACCCAAGTCTTATGAAATCTTTACTCATCGCTTTAGCCACAGTCTTGCTTGCCATCCCTCTCTCCGCGCAAGACAAATCGATTAAGCTGACGGATCAAAAAGACAAGGTCAGTTACAGTATTGGACTGAATATCGGGGCCAATTTTCTCAAACAAAAAGTTCCAATCAATCCCGATGTGCTCGCGGCTGGAGTGAAAGATGCGCTGGCGGACAAGCCGCAGATGACGGCCGAGCAGGTGAAAGAAACCATGGAGGCATTTGAAAAAGATATGATGAGCCAACAAAAAGCAGCAGGCGAAAAGAACGCGGCAGACGGCACCAAGTTTCTGGCAGAGAACAAGAAAAAAGAAGGTGTGAAAAGCACCGCCACCGGCCTGCAATATAAGTCGCTCAAGGAAGGCACCGGCCCTCAGCCCAAGGCGACCGATACCGTCACAGTGAACTACCGCGGCACCCTCATGGATGGCAGCGAATTCGATAGTTCCTACAAGCGCGGCGAGCCGGCTACATTTCCGCTCAACGGGGTCATCAAGGGCTGGACGGAAGGCCTTCAGTTAATGAAGAAGGGGTCGAAATATCAGTTCACCATCCCGTCCGACCTGGCTTACGGCCCTCGCTCGCCCGGTGCCGGAATTCCGCCGAACGCCACGTTGATTTTTGAGGTCGAACTGCTCGATATCAAAGCTCCAGCGGTACCCGCTCCGTCGCCTTCGGCCTCAGCTAAATAGTTCAACGCTCGAAGCGTTGGGTCTTCCGTATACGCTTTAGCGTTGAAAGTCCTGTGGTCGTTTGTCGACCACCCTGCCCGAAACGCGCCCTGTTAACGAAGCGCCACGGCTGCTTCCCAGTCGAAGCGGGGCGCATCGCCCCATAAATCTTCCAGGCTGTAGAAGGAACGCTTCTCCTGATGGAAAATGTGTACAACGACCTGCAGGTAATCGATCACGATCCATTGACTGGTCGGAAAACCGTCCATGGCCGAGGCCTTAATCTTATGCTCTTTCTTTAAACGGCCTTCAATCTCCCCCGCGATAGCCCTGAGTTGAGGCTCCGAGGTGGCCGAGCAGATCACAAAAAAATCGGTAAACGTCGAGATCCCGCGGAGATCGAGAACCACAATATCTTCCGCCTTCTTGCTGGCGGCCAGCTCCGCACAGTTCGCCGCTAATTGCTCGGCGGTTATTGTCCCTGCTCCCGGTAAATATTGGCCTCGCGAATAATTTCTTCCACGTCTGTGGGTACGAGATACCGAATGGAGCGCCCCGAGGCAACTCTCTTTCTTATATCCGTTGCTGAAATATCTATTCTGCGTCGCACCATCGGATAGGAATGGTCGATGGCAGTGCCCGTCCGATCAAGCACCACAAATTGGATCAACTCGCGCAATTCAGCGAAGCGATGCCAACGGTTCAATTCCGCGAGATGGTCGTCGCCGATGAGATAGTAAAAGGCAGCCGGTCCTTCGCGATTTCGGATCGTCTCGACCGTATCAATCGCATAGGAGGGCGGGGCCCGCCGCAGCTCGCAATCGTCGGCCGCAAAGGAGCGCTCGTCTTCGATCGCCGTCCGCAGCATGCGCAAACGAGTTTCCGCCGAGGCGGATCGCGCACCTTTAAAAGGCGAAACGGCTGCCGGAACAAAGAATATTTTTTCCAGGCCAAGCGCTTCCTGCGCTTCCCGCGCCAGGATGAGATGACCGTGGTGAATTGGATCAAAGGTTCCGCCGTAAATGCCGACCCTTCTCAAGTCATTCACCATCAGACGACAGTCCCGGCGCAGTTTTTATTTTTCGCGATCAAGAACGCCATCTAAGGTTGAAACGTATGAAGTGCGATTCGCAGGTCAAATGCTCCTTCCACCCGGTGTCTTGATATGAAAACCGAGTCGGCCGGACAATTGCTTCTCACCGGAGTTCCAGGAAAAGAGCTGGACCGTGAAACAGCGGAGGTTTTTCGGCGCGTTCAACCGGGTGGCTTTATCCTATTCGGCCGGAATATCGAAAGCGCTCCGCAGTTAAGGAAATTGATCGACGATCTGCGCGCAGTCTCCGAGGTCGAACCCATTATCACGATCGACCAGGAAGGCGGGCGCGTCTCCAGGCTGCGACTGATCGGTAACGAGCCGCCCAATGCCCAGGAGTTGCGCGAGAAGGGCGATATCAAACTGATCGCGCAGCATGGCGACATCACCGGACGATTGCTTCGCTTGTTTGGATTTAACCTTGATCTCTGTCCGGTCCTCGACATCTCGTTCGACGACGAGGCTGACAATTCTCTGCGTGGTCGCTGTTATGGGAAAAGCGTGGAGGAAGTCGTGCGCAACGCAGCCGCCTTTAACGATTCCATGAGAGCCCAGGGCATCGCCAGTTGTGGCAAACATTTTCCGGGCTATTCCGCCGCCACTCTCGACGCGCACCATGAGCTTCCGACCATCAACCGGACGCGACCGGAACTCGATCGGGAGGAGTTGGCGGTCTTCCGCGCGTTTGCCGGCAGCCTTCGCAGTCAGGTCGATAGCATGATGATCTGCCACGGCTGGTATCCGTCTCTGGACGAGACAAAGTTGGCAGCCTCGCTCTCGCCGCGTGTTATAACCGATCTGCTGCGTGGAGAGCTGGGCTTCGCCGGATTGATCATGACCGATGATCTCGATATGGGGGCGATCTTGAATGAGTACGGACTGGAAGAAACGATTCGACGGGCCATCGGCGCGGGGAATGACATGGCTATGATTTGCCATCGTTTGCCGGCCGTGGAGGAGGCGCACCAATTCATCCAGGCGTTGCCGGTCGACCAGTCGGATCGGGCGTTAACGAACGTCGAGAGCTTCAAAAAGAATCTGGCGCCGCCCGATAGTTTCTCCGAAGAAGCTTTCCGTGCCATTGACGAGGAGGTCTGGCGGTTGCGCGTGGCTGTTCTGGGAGAAGAAGGTGCCGCCCGGCGCAGCCCCGAGGATGGCAAGCGTTCGCCGGTCGAGATCTATTGATTTCGCGCCGTGGCGGGGCGGGCTCTCAACAGAATGTCCCGGCCCACCAGATAGAGAAGGACGCACAGGACGAGAAAGGGGACGGTGGCGAGCAGATCGGCGTTCGGCCCGTTAAAGAAAGGATTGTGCAGAGTCTGCCAATCTTCGATGCGCCGCTTCACATCGGCCAGGCTGGGGACGCCTTCCATAAAGGCAATGACAATCCCGGCCAGCGCGCCCCCCGCGATGTAACCCGACCCGAGCAAGACTCCACGGCTCTTGTCGCCTTCGGCCGTCATTTCCGTTTCCGTGAGGTTCTTGTGCCTGAATTTTCCGCGCAGATAATGATCAACCAGCCAGCGGATTAATCCGCCGATGAAAATGGGGCTGGAAGAAGAGAGAGGCAGATAGACGCCGACGGCGAAGGCCAGAGAAGGCAGACCGCTCATCTCCAGAACGATCGCTATCATAACTCCCAATAAAACAAGGGCCCAGGGCAGCTTGCGATTGAGAATGCCCTTGATGATGTAGGACATCAGCGTCGCCTTGGGTGCATCAAATTTTGCCACGGTCGAGCCGTCCGGCCTGGTTTTGTGCGTCCCGTTAATGCCCGGGTCAACCAGGTAAACAGGGGCGCCTTTGTCATCGACCAGAAAACGCTGGGCCGGTCCGCCGTTCGGATCGAGATGTTGCCAGACCCGGTAGGTATTCTGATCCGAGCGGGCCTGCGGGCCGGCTAGTTTTTCCGTGCGCCCGAGGTCCGACATCTCGGGGCGCAGATCGGCCGGGAAATTTCGTTCCAGGTGATAGGCGATCTTTTCGTCGGTCCCCACGAGATATTCACCCACCTCCAAACCGGGAGCGGGTGTGTTCGGCCCCACTTTGAGAAGGCGGAAGGTCGAACCATCGGCCGGCCGCACTTTTTCATCGAAAGGTTGCAACGGCACACCGGGGGGTGCCGCTACTTTCGAGGGCAGGGCCATGAATGAAGTGGCCGGCACGTAGACGGTGGAGGCGTCGTTTAACTTGAGCAGGATGGGGCCGAGGGCCAAAGCGGAAGCGAGCGCGCCCGCCAGAATGGCAATCTGCTGATACTTCGGGGTCGAGCCAACGAGAAATCCGGTCTTTAAATCCTGCGAGGTAGTTCCGCCGTTGGAAGCGGCGATGCAGACAATGCCGCCGATGGAAAGGGCGGTCACGAAATAGTGCGGGCCCGTCCACCCGACCAGCAGAAAAATCAGGCAGGTCAAAAGGAGAGTGGCCACGGTCATGCCCGAGATCGGATTGGAAGAAGAGCCAATTTCTCCGGTAAGCCGGGACGAAACGGTGACAAAGAGAAACCCGAAGGCCACGATCAAAAAGGCGCCGAGAATATTCCACTGCAAATTCAACTGGGGCGCCATCATGATGATCACGATCAGGGCGAGGCATCCGCCGATGACCAGACGCATGGGCAGGTCCTGATCGGTTCGAGGTGCGTTCGAAGTGCCCGCGTGATCTTTGCGCAGATCGGCCAGCCCTCCGCGCAACCCGTGCCAGATGGTGGGCAAGGATCGCAGTAAACTAATAATGCCTCCGGCCGCGACCGCCCCGGCGCCGATGTATAAAATATAGGCGCTGCGAATGTCGTTGGGCCCCATCGCGCTGATTGGCATGGTGCCGGGAGCGATGATTTCGGTGGTGTGTTCGCCAAAAAACTTGATGGCCGGAATCAAAACCAGGTAGGCCAAAACACCTCCCGCACACATGATGGAGGCAATGCGCGGTCCGATAATGTAACCAACCCCGAGCAGGGCGGGCGATATCTCAGCGGAAATGGAGCCGGCCTTGAAAGGCGCCGCGAAAATCTTCTCGGGTGTGTCCCGCCACATTTTGAAAGCGCCCATCGCCGCCTGGTAAAGAAAACCGATCCCGAATCCGGAAAAAATGACCTTGCCCCCTCCGGCCGTCTCTTCATCAATCGCCGAAGCGTCCGTCTGGACCGGGATCCGATCCGAAGCCGCGATCGATTCCTTCGAAGCCGAGGCTTTCAAAACTTCGGCGCAGGCTGTTCCTTCCGGATATTTCAAAAGTCCGTGCTGATCGACGATCAAGGCGCGGCGCAGCGGGATCATCATGAGAATACCGAGCAATCCGCCCAGAACTGCCACCAGCATGACCCGCGCGATTTCCAGATCGAATCCGAGAATCATGATGGCGGGCATGGTTACGCCGAGGCCAAAGGCAATCGATTCGCCCGCCGAGCCCGCGGTTTGCACGATGTTGTTTTCCAGAACATTGGCGTCGCGCATGCCGAATTTGGAAAGGAGCCGAAAGATCGTAATGGAAATGACGGCAACGGGGATGGAAGCGCTCACGGTCAGGCCGACCTTGAGCACGAGATAAAGCGAAGAAGCGCCGAAGACGATGCCGAGCAAGGTGCCGACGATCAGCGGGACGATGGTCAGCTCGGGGAGGTTGGCCGAGGCGGGAATGTAGGGCCGAAAGTTGGCCGCCAGCGGGTTGGACGACCGCGGTCCTACAATATCGGGGAATTCGTTCGGCGGATTCGCAGGTTCGACAAGCGCCATGTCAGAGACAGTTCAGAAACAATGCGCAAGTGCAAGCTACTTCCGTCGCGCCTGGAGGATGGGCGCCGCCCAGGTGGGTTGTTCCGTCTTTGACGGCATGAACGGGAAAAGGGACAGACAATCATCTGCTCCCCGTGATTGACGGCGTCGCGCGGAACAAATAACTTCTCGGCCCGTGCACGCCGAATTGGAAAAACTGCTCATCCTGCAGGATCGAGAGCAAAAGATCCGTCAGATTCAGAACGAAATAAAGACGCTGCCCCTGCAGCGCAAGAGCCTTGAGACGCAACTGGCCTCCAGTCAGGCGGGCGTGGAGGCGCTTAAGTTGAAGGCGCGTGAAGTGGAGGTGCACCGAAAAAATCTCGAATTGGATGTCGGCACGCGTAGCGGAACCATCGCGAAGTTACGCACTCAGCAATACGAAACGCGCAAGAACGACGAGTTCCAGGCGATGGGGAACGAAATAAAGCGCTACGAAAGCGAGATCCAGAAAATTGAGGACGCAGAGCTCGAGCTGATGGATCAGACGGACAAGCTCAAGGCCGAGCTCAGCGTGGAGGAAAAGAAGGCGGCGGTCACCTCGGACTCCATCGCCAGGCAAAGCGCCGATCTCGGTGTGAAAGCGCAAACGCTGGATGCTCGTCTACAGGAGCTTTCCAAAGACCGCGATGAACTCGCGGCCAAGATTGACGAAGATATTCTGGACCGTTTCCAACGGCTCTTTGCCAGCAAGGGCGACGCGGCGGTGGTGGCGCTGGAACACGATGTCTGTACCGGCTGTCATATGAAAGTGACCACCGCCACCGCCATGCACGTGAAAAATAGTAAGGAAATTTTCAGCTGCGAACAGTGTGGCCGGATCCTCTTCGACGGCGCCGCTGGTTAGACCAATTTGGTAGAGACGCTGCGCTGCGGCTAGTAGGCTGCGCGTGGCGTCCTCCCAAGGCTAGACGTTGAAACGAAACTCGATCACGTCGCCATCTTTCACGACGTATTCCTTGCCTTCGATCCGGAGTTTGCCCGCTTCCCGGCCTTTGGCCAGAGAGCCCAGTGCGACAAAGTCGTCAAAATGAATCGTCTCGGCCGCGATAAATCCTCGTTCGAAGTCCGAGTGAATCACGCCCGCTGCGGCAGGAGCCTTGTCACCCGCGTGAATCGTCCAGGCGCGCGTTTCTTTTTCGCCCGTAGTCAGGTAGGTGCGCAACCCGAGCAGATGATAGACCGCGTGAATCAAAGCGTTCACGCCGGTGTCTTCAATGCCCAGCCCGCGCAGGTACTCGAGACCTTCGGCTTCGCCCAGGTCGACCAGTTCGCTTTCAATTTGAGCGCTAATCACCACCGCCTCGGTGCCAAAATGCTGGCGCGCATATTCCTGCACAGCGCTGACATACTGCGCCGCCGCGTTTGCCTGATCGCCCGAAGTAATCGCCACCAAGTCCGCTTCCGCCACGTTACAGGCAAAGAGCGTAGCCTTGGATGTCAGCAGAAAGAACTCACGCGAAACTAGTTTCTCTTCAGCCGTCAGATCGGCGGTGATGGCCGGCTTTCCGGAGTCGAGATGCGGCAGCAGTTTTTCGATCACTGCCGTTTCCGCCTTGGCTGTTTTGGAACCGGCTCGCACTTCCTTTTGCAGGCGATCGCGCCGTTTTTGCAAAGTCGCCAGATCCGCCAGAACCAGTTCGGTGTTGATCACTTCGATGTCTCGGACGGGATCGATCGATCCGCTGACATGATGGATATCGCCATTTTCGAAGCAGCGCACCACCTGCACAATGGCGTCGACCTCCCGAATGTGGCTGAGGAACTGGTTGCCCAATCCTTCTCCGGCGCTCGCTCCTTTGACCAGACCCGCGATGTCGACGAACTCAATGGCCGTGGCAATGATCTTTTGCGAACCGGAGAGCTCGGAGAGTTTGGCCAGACGCGCATCCGGCACTGTCACGATGCCGACGTTGGGATCGATCGTGCAGAAAGGGTAATTGGCCGCCGGCGCCTTGTGTGTCCGCGTCACGGCGTTGAAGAGCGTCGACTTCCCGACATTGGGTAAACCGACAATTCCAGCGCTCAACATAGGGGCGGACGGTAGAATGCGGGGGCGACCTGCGCAAATAGCGGCGCGTTTTTCTCCCTGTTGGGAGGGGCGCGGCGCACCGTCCCTACCTTCGGGTCACGCTGCGCTCAAAATCCCGTCGATCCTCTGCATGACTTCGGGTGTCAGTTTGTCGACCAGATCGCCCGCTTTCATGTTTTCTTTTACCTGTGCAGGTTTCGACGCTCCCGTAATGACGCTGCTGACGTGTGGGTTTTTCAAACACCATGCCAGTCCGAGATGGGGCAGGGTAGCCCCGAGATCACCGGCAACCTGCGCCAGTTCTTTCACCTTGCCCAAACGGCGCCGCGCCTCCTCGGTCTCGAATTGTTTCCGCAACCAGGAATAGCTGGGTAACGATATGCGGGTGTCCCCGGGATCCCCTTCGTTATACTTGCCGGTCAAAAGTCCGGAGGCGAGGGGCGACCAGATGGTGGTGCCTAGTCCGATCTCCCGGTAGAGTTCGGCAAACTCGGTTTCTACCTTGCCGCGATGAAACATATTATATTCCGGCTGTTCCATGGTCGGTGGCACCAGTCGCAGGTCGCGCGCAACGCTGAAGGCCTCGAGAATCGTCTCGGCGCTCCATTCCGAGGTTCCCCAATAGAGGACCTTGCCTTGCGCAATCAGGTCGCTCATGGCCCGGACCGTCTCCTCAACCGGCGTATGAGGGTCCGGGCGGTGGCAGAAATAGAGATCAAGATAATCGACCTGCAATCGGCGCAGCGCCGCGTGGCAGGCCTCCATCACATGCTTACGGCTCAACCCCTCCTGATTGGGCAGGTTCCCCCCCCAGAAGACCTTGCTCGACACGACAAACGAATCGCGTGCCCACCCCTTCTTCTTTAGGATTTTCCCCATCACCACTTCGGCCTCTCCACTGGCGTAGGCCTCCGCATTATCAAAAAAATTCACGCCTTCGTCATAGGCGATGGTCATCAATTCCTCGGCCGTGTCATTGCCGATCTGCTGGGCAAACGTGACCCACGCGCCAAATGACAATTCGCTTAATTGCAGTCCGGATTTTCCCAAGCGTCGATATTTCATGATTGTTTATTTGGTCGCGTCTCGCGGGTGTTTGCAAAGAATCGGGCCGCCGGGATTTGAACCCGGGACCTCTTGAACCCCATTCAAGCGCACTACCAAGCTGTGCTACGGCCCGATCGGAAGGCGAACTATTAACCAACTGTAGAGAAATCGCCAGAGATCAAAGAGAGTAACGGCTCTGGCGGTCTAGACCGCTACTTGGATGTGGCGATAACGGCCGGTCGCCGCGGCGCCCGCACGACGAAGCTGTGTGACGGCCCGATCGGATGGCGAGCTATCCGCCTTGCTAGTTCAGATTGCCAACAAACGTCTCGTCAGCGTTTCTCAGAAGTCCATCCTTTTAGAAAGGCGTCGATCAGCTGAGGAAGCTCATCGCTGTAGCCGCCTTCCAGGATGGCTGCGACCGGGATTTTGAGACGGGCCAGCCATTTTCCCATTGTAGCAAAATCGTCCATCTCCAGTGTCATCTGCGTAATCGGGTCGCCTGAATAAGCATCGAATCCGGCGGAGACGAGCAGGAGATCGGGTTTGAAATCGAGCAGCTTTTGCAACGCTTCCTCGATCGCGCTCATGTGTAACTGGCGTGACGCATACGGTGCGATTGGGTAGTTGTGAACATTGGCAAACGAGCGCAAGCCGGTTCCCGGATAGCCTGGCGATTGATGAATCGAGGCAAAGGCAATTCGTTCGTCCTCCGCGACGATATATTCCGTGCCGTTTCCATGATGCGCATCAAAATCCCAAATAGCCACACGATGGCATCGGCTTCCAGCCGATGGTTTTCCGGACATCGGCTGGAAGCCCATGCCACTTTCCAACGCATCCAGCGCGGCCACGGCCACGTTACTGAAATAGCAGAAACCCATGGCCCGGTCGCGCGTGGCGTGATGCCCCGGCGGACGCATCAGGCTGAAGGTTTTGTCCCCGCCTAACGACTGGCGGGCAGCCGCGATGGCAGCCCCGGCTGCGGCCCGCGCGTATTGGTCAACATTGCGATGAGCTGGTGTGTCGGTATCGAAGTCACCCGTGGGCGAACGCACTTGTTGGACATGCTCAAGCGAATGGGCGCGCAGCAGCTCTTCGTCCGTGGCCGGCGCGGGTTCGACCCATGACCAATCGGGATGCTTCTCTCTCAGCAAAGGAACCGTGCGGGCGATCCGGGCCGGTTGCTCCGGATCGCCCGCCCGGTGGTAGTCCACGCATTTTGGATCGAAGAAAATGACCACGGCGCTGACATTCGGTCATGCGCGGGTCGTCGAGCAAGGGAGAATTATCGTTTGGCGATTGCGTAGCGGAACGACCGCCGGATAAAGATGGGCGATGTTGAACGGTCAAAAGATCGTGGTTGTGATGCCCGCCTACAACGCGGCCCGCACCTTGCGCCGGACTTACGAGGAGGTCATGGCGCAGGACATCGTCGACCTGATCATCCTGGTCGACGACGCCAGCGGGGACGAAACCGTGGCCATCGCCCGCACGCTCGAACACGTGCCAGTGGAAGTGCATCCGAACAATCGCGGATACGGGGGGAATCAGAAAACATGTTACCGGCTCGCGCTGGCCGCCGGGGCCGACATCGTGGTCATGATTCACCCCGATTATCAATACACCCCGCTGCTCCTGCCCGCTCTGACGTCGATGGTGGCGAGTGGGCTTTATCCTTGTGTGTTAGCCTCGCGCATTCTCGGCGGCGGCGCGCTGCGGGGCGGCATGCCCGTTTGGAAATATGTGGCTAACCGCGCCCTTACCTGGATCGAGAATCTTCTCATCGGGGCCAGGCTGTCGGAATATCACACCGGTTACCGCGCCTTCTCGCGCAGCCTGCTCGAGCGTCTTCCCATCGAAACAAACTCAGAGGATTTCGTTTTTGACAACCAGATTCTGGCTCAAGCTCTTTGGCTCGGCTGTCAAATTGGCGAAGTGACGTGTCCGACCAAATACCTGGCGGAAGCATCCTCCATCAATTTTCGTCGCAGCGTGCGTTATGGCCTGGGTTGCCTGGCCACCGCCCTGCGCTTTCGTTTGGCTCGCTGGAAATTGGCGGCGCCCCTGGTCTGATGGAAGAGTGGCAGGCAGGGTTGGCCCTGCCTGGACACGCCGAAGGGAATGAAAAAGTCATTGATCCTTATTCTCCTGGTTGGGCTATCGGTCTCCCCCCCGTCGGCCGACGGAGGCATCCTCAATTCTTCCTACGAGGTGGTGGCGGCCATGCTCGGCAAGCCATCCAGCCACGATCATGGAGACTTGTCCGGCATTGGCTACGAACGGTATCACTTCGAAACGAATGGCTGGAAAACGGCGGTCCTGTTCATCGACGGACGAGCGCAAAAATTCGATACCTTGAAAAGCGACGGATCGGCGATCAGTGCGGACGAGAAGAAGGCGATTCTCGACGGATACGATGTGCCAAACGCCGGGCAGAACGAGAAAGTCCGGGGCTGGCGGCAATTAGGCGAAAATCATTTCATCCGCGGCGACGGCCGGGTGCACGTGATAATGAGTCAGGCTTCCGTGACGGGCTTTTTGGACGACCTTCCGCGCGAGTTCTGGTAGAGCTGGACGGCAGAGGGTTGCCCTTCGAGCCGCTTTCGTTAGGTATCCGGATGGGGAGGCTTGGGGCGGCGCCGGCGAAACAAACTCAGCGCCATCAGGACCAGGCCGATGACGAAGGCACACTCGGCCACCAGCAGGATAAGATCGAAGGCGTGCTGTTGGGCATTATCCGCCAGCGGGTTTTGGTCAGTATAAAGGGTGCCCCCTCCGTTTGTGATGTCGAGTTTGTCGGCCAGCTCCGACTGCGCCGCGAAATACTGGATCCAGAATCGGCAGATAAGAGCGCCAGGCAGCCAGGGCAGAAGAGCCACTCCCACCTTGGCCAGGCCGGAATAGGGAGTGCTCATGGCGCGGGCCGGATTGGAAGCCGCGACTCGGCGCTGCGGACAGGTCTAAAGTTGAATTCGGATGGTCGCGCTCTTGGGCGTGCCAGTCCGGTATTGTTTGTTGTGGAGAAGATTGAAGACCGCGGTCTCACCCGCCTTCCGCCCGTCGTCTCCATCCTCCACCAAACTATGCAACGTCACGGTCGTGCTCGATTGGCCGGACGGAACGATGAGTTGTCCAGCTTTGTTGAAGTTGCCAATCAACATGTAATCCTCGCCAAGCGCCGCGGTCCCGTTCATAAAAAAATTGACGGCCAATTGGCGCGATGAAGTAGGCCAGATCGTCACGGTAAAGGTGGCATCTTCACCCTGCGAGATTTCGGTGGGAGACGCGGAGACTGTGATCGTCGGGGTTCCAATGAACGCCACCGTCATCGTGCCGGATGAAGGGTCAGCCGAACGCTGTTCTGCGTTACCGGCGTGGCAGACGTTCGTCCAGGCGAGGGCCACCGCGATAGATGTCGTCCATATTTTTGTCATAATCCGCCTTTCCAGCGTTGGTTCATCCGTATCCTATCAGGAAACCTATTCTGACCAAGCTTTTTCAGTAAAAAGCCTCGTGAAGGGAATGTTTTTGGAGGGTTGGGAAACCGCTCCCGAACCCCGTGCTGTTACAATGCTTTTCAGGTAGGCTTACATTAAGGTAAACTATTCACCCCATGGCGAATACCGCTGAAGCCGCATGAACGATTTCAGTGAAACGAGGATTTTCTTCCTTATTGAAATCGAACCGGAGCATGACGAAGCGATCGCGCAAATTCGTATTGATCGCGGCTTCTCGGGCCGCCTCTCATTTTGCGGGCGCCTCCAATTTTCTCACCCTGGCCAGTTTTAAATCCACGGCAGGGTCCAATCCCTTCGTTAATTCGACAAACTATCCTCACGGGAGCGGGAGATTGATTCTGGCGAGTGATGGCAACTTTCATGGCACTGCGCTGCTACAGCAGGTTCGCTGGGTTATGGTACTATAAATGAGAAGGCTTCCTAAAATTTTGGCGGTCGACAAAGAGTCAAGCCCCGAAGCTGCATTACGATGGACGGCTCAATGGATCGATTCCGTAGCAGAGGGATCCAACACCATGAGCCAACGAAAACTCTCCTCGGTGGAACGACGCGGCGGCGGCCTGAAGGCTGTCAAAACAATCGCCCTTAGAAAAGGTGTGCACCTTCTCCTCCTCGAAGATGACGAAGGCGATAAGCTCGTCGCGGCAAGCACCAAGCCATTCAAGGTCGTCTGCTGAAGCCTCTTGTTAGGCCGCACTTGTTTCAAGGGGTATGACACAGGTTCAGACTTCCTATTGGCACGACAGCGAAACGCTCTGGGCTCACGCGCCGGCCTGCTCTGAGAATAACGACGTTGAGGCCCTCATGCCCCTGAGGGAACCGGTAAAAGCTCCAATTTAGTCCTTTAGAGTGCGAGTCTGTCCTCGTTAGTTCAGAAAGTGAAGATGGTGCGCGGTGCAGGGTTCGAACCTGCGACTTCTTGCGTGTGAAGCAAGCGCTCTACCACTGAGCTAACCGCGCGAAGGGGTGGGGAAGCGGGGGGCGGCGGACAAAATAGAGCTTCGTGCCGTTGTTTCCAGAAGAAAAGGTGTTGGGGGTGCGCGCGACCGCGGAAGAGGACGTTACCTGCGTTACCTGCCCGGATGCCCGGAGAGGAGCCGGCCGCTGCGGACGCCCTGCTTACCTTCAGGCGGCCACGGCGGCCAATCCTTCGTCCACAAGACAGAGCAGACGTTTGATTTCGAACGGCTTTGTCAGGTAGTTGCGGGCGCCACCTTGCAGCATCCGTTCGATCTGGCTGGCGCTGATGTCCGCGCTCAACACGATGACCGGAATCGGCTCGGTCAGCGGATCGTCCTTTAACCGCTTGAGCAGCTCGCTCCCGTGAATATCCGGCAGGTTAAGATCCAGTAAAATCAGAGCGGGCGTATGTTGGCGGGCTGAGATGATTCCTTCCTCGCCGGTGGAGGCCCAGAGCAAATTGAGATTGGCGCGATCTTCCAGGATTCGTTCGACCAGCCGGAAATTCGTTTCGTTATCTTCGATGTGCAGAACCGTGCGGATGACGGGCAACTCTTCCTGCGCCGACGCGGTTTCCTCGATTATCCCGCCGTCACCGCCCGGATTGTGGGGCGCTTCTGTTGATTCCAGATGCGTAACGAGTTGCATCAGTTGGTGGCCGGCTTTGGCAATCTGATTCAGCTCTGTCGGATTCCCTTTGTGCGTAACACTGAGAAGGTCGGTGAAGCCAAGAACGGAGGTGAGCGGGACGCGCACCTCGCGCACGAAGTCCTGGATTTTGCGCATGGCTTCCAGACGGGTCCGTGCGCCCTCGGCGGCGGTCTGACGCAATTGTTGACGGAGCTGGTCGACCTCACGCAGGGCCTGCTGCAGCTCGCGTTGAAGGGTTGGGATAATTTCGGACATTACGGCGGTGGGTTAGTTAGACGCGAGTTGCAACCCGGAAGACTCTTCCCTGTAATCGTATTTCAATTTGTTCGACATCTCGATGTCGCGACGCATTTTCGTCTTGTGCGTTGAGTAAATAATGGCGGTCTCGTCGGTGATCGCTCCCGCTTCAAAGGCTTTCATGAGCGACTGATCGAAGCTGTGCCACCCGTGGATATCTCCGGCTTCGATAATTTCCTGGAAGGTGCGGTTCTCGCCTTCGCCAAAGATGATGCTTTCCCGCGTACGCAGGCTGCTCCCCATGATTTCGGTGACGAGCAAGCGACCGCCTTCGATCTTGCCGACGAGGCGTTGACTGACGATGAAGCGTAATGTTTCGGCCAGACGTTCGCGAACCTGTTTTTCTTCGTCCTTGTTAAACATTCCAAGAATACGATTGATCGTCTGACCGGCACTGATCGTGTGCAGCGTGCTGAGAACGAGGTGGCCCGTCTCGGAGGCGGTCAGGGCGATTTCCATCGACTCGCGATCGCGTATTTCGCCGAGCAGAATGACTTTGGGAGCCTGGCGCAGAGCGGCGCGCAGACCAATAGCGAAGCTGGGAAAATCCTTCCCGAGTTCGCGCTGGCTGAAGGTGGCCCTGGCGTGGGGGTGTAAAAATTCGATCGGATCTTCCAGCGTGACCACGTGAACTTCCTGAGTCTGATTCAGCTCGTTCAACATGGCCGCGAGGGTGGTGGTCTTGCCAGTGCCGGTCCCACCGGTCACGAAGACGATGCCGTTTTTCTCTTTAACCATTTCGTGGAAAATTGGCGGCAACCCCATATCGCTGAGGGTCGGAATTTTTGATTGCAGACGACGCATGACGATGGCGCGATGGCCGTTCTGTTTGTAAATGTTGACGCGGAAGCGGGCCTGATCGCCCAATGCGTAGCTCAAATCACAGGATCCGTGTTCGTCGAAGTCAGCCCGCAGCCGGGGATTCTCCTGCATCAAAACGTCGGACATCGTTTCGACATGCGCACTCTGTAGAACCGGATCGGGTCCATCCATGACCAGAGGCTGGAGCCGTCCGTCTTTCTCAACCTGGGGAGGTTTGCCAGCCACGAAGACAAGGTCGGAGACGCTTTTTTCCGCGCCATGGAGCATGGCGGCGAGGATGGCGTCTAGATTTTCCTTGTTCATGGCTGTAAGCGGCGAGTCATCCGGGCGGGTGCCGAGGGGATGATAGCTTTCCTGATGCAGGAAACGTTCCAGTTCGGGTCAAATAGTGCTCCGGGGAGGCTATTGGATGCCCGGATAAGAGATGGGAAGCCTGGGGAGAGGAGGCGGGCCGGCGGCTTGCGATTTTCCTCGCTCACCCTATAGGGAAAGGATGTCCGAACATAAAGTTACGCTCTCCTGGAACCGCGGCGACGCGCCGTTCGATTACCAAAAGTACCCCCGCAATCACACTTGGAAGTTCGATGGCGGTCACGAAATGGAGGCCTCGGCTGCGCCTGCTTACTTGGGCGATTCCAAGAACGTGGATCCGGAGGAAGCTTTCGTGGCCTCGCTTTCGAGCTGCCATATGCTGACCTTTCTGGCCATCGCCTGTAAGCAAAAATTTGTGCTCGATGAGTACGTGGACGACGCGGTCGGGCATATGGAGAAAAATGCGGAGGGCAAGATGGCCATTACGCGGGTGACGCTGAAGCCCAGGATCAAATGGTCCGGTGAGAAGATCCCGAGCGCGGAAGAGCTCGAGAAACTTCACCACGCTGCCCATGATAATTGTTTTATCGCGAACTCGGTGAAGACCGAAGTGACGGTGGAGAAGGAATAGCTGCACTCCGAACGCCGCACGCTCATGTCCGATTTTAAACCCGATAGTCAGCGCATGGAAAAGATCGTCAGCTTATGCAAGCGACGAGGGTTTATTTTCCAGTCCAGCGAGATTTATGGGGGTCTAAACGGAAGTTGGGATTACGGTCCGCTGGGCGTCGAGTTGAAGCGCAACCTGAAGGATTACTGGTGGCGGACGATGGTGCACGAGCGGGACGACATCGTCGGCATGGATGGCTCGATTTTGATGAATCGGGCGGTCTGGAAAGCGAGCGGCCACGAGGAAACTTTTAGCGATCCGATGGTCGAGTGTCCCATCACAAAGAAGCGGTATCGAGCCGATACGATCGAGCCGCAGACGGGTATGGTGTTTGAGTTTACGGGGGCCGGCAACGATGACGGCAAGCGGTCCAGTGAAGCGATCGCGATTCTGGTTCCTTTGGGTAAACCGCGTGAATCGGCCGAGAAAGTCGCGCGTCAGTTTTACGAACAGCGTGGCATCAGCGCGCCAAATCTGGTGGGTGGCCTGGAGGGGCGCCGAGTGGAGAACTCCACTCTCTTCGCCCCCGAGACGGGGGCTAGCCTGGGCGCGCCGCGGCCCTTCAACCTGATGTTCAAGACCTACGTGGGTGCGACCGAGAGTGAGTCGTCCGTCACCTATCTGCGTCCGGAAACAGCGCAGTCGATCTTCGTGCAGTTCAAGAACGTGCTCGATACGTCGCGCAAGAAACTGCCCTTCGGCATTGCCCAAATCGGGAAGGCGTTTCGCAACGAGATTAATCCGCGGAATTTTACGTTTCGCTCGCGTGAGTTTGAGCAAATGGAGCTGGAATATTTCTGCCGCCCGGAGCAGGGGATGGAGCTGCTCGAGTATTGGAAGGAGGAGCGCCTCAGTTTTTACGAAAACATCGGGATACCTCGTGGAAAACTGCACGTGCTTACCGTGCCGGACGCAGACCGCGCCTTTTATTCAAAGGGCACTTACGACATCGAATACGAGTTTCCCTTTGGCATCCAGGAGCTGGAAGGGGTGGCTTATCGAACGGATTATGATTTATCCCAGCATCAAAAAGGCAGCGGCAAACCGCTGGAATATTTTGATGAAGAAACGAAACAAAAATTCCTCCCGCACGTAGTGGAGCCGAGCGCCGGGGTTGATCGCACGGTGCTGGCTCTCCTCTGCGAAGCCTACGATGAAGACACGGCGCCGGACGAAAAGGGCAAGCAGGAATCCCGCGTGGTTCTGCGCTTTTCGCCCCGCATGGCCCCGATCAAGTGTGCGGTCTTTCCCCTCTTGAAAAACAAGGAGCCATTGGTGGCCAAGGCCCGGGAAATAATGGGACTGCTTCGTCCCCATATGCATGTGTTTTACGATGAGACCGGAGCGATCGGCCGTCGTTACCGTCGCCAGGATGAAATCGGCACACCCTTTGGCGTGACGGTCGATTTTGATACCCTGGGCGAACGCGGGGACGAACTGCGGGACACGGTAACGCTGCGCGAGCGCGATTCGATGAAGCAGGAGCGGGTGAAGATTTCCGAACTGGCCCCATTGCTCATCGCACGCATTGCCTAACGGTTGAACGGGAATTGAATCTCGAGGAATTCCGCGCGTATTGCCTGGCCCAGCCTCAGGCAGGAGAGAGCACCCCGTTCGGGGAGGACGTCCTGGTTTTCAAAGTCGGCGGCAGGATTTTCGCCCTGACTTCTCTCGACGAAATTCCGTCGACGGCGAATCTAAAATGCGATCCCGATTACGCCATGGAATTGCGTGATCGATACGAGCAAGTCCAACCGGGTTATCACATGAACAAGAAGCATTGGAACACGGTGGCGCTGGAAAGCGGCGTGCCGCCGGCTGAACTGCGCAAAATGATTGATCATTCGTACGAGTTGGTCGTGGCAGCACTGCCGCGAAAGGTACGCGAGAAGCTCTTGCCGCAGGCGCCCCGTCTGTAGGGGAAGGTGTCAGCTTCCCTGGAAGGCAGCGCCTCCCTACAGGAGCAGCGCTCAAACGGCGCCAGCGGTGTGCAGGACATCCCGCACTTCGACTTCGCCAATCTCAAGATCGAGCGCTTCTTTGGCCACGCGCAAAAAATTGTCCGGCGCATCGGTCAGGGCCACTTCAAGCCCGCCGTGGTTATTTTCGGTCGACTGGATCGACTGTTGGCCTAACAAGCGCTGGACGGCCGTGGCGCAGTTGCGGGCTGAATCCACCAGGGTTACCTGGCCGTCGAGAGCGCGCTGAATAGCCGGGAAAAGCAAAGGATAATGGGTGCAACCGAGAACCAGTGTATCGATCCCCGCCGCAATTACCGGGGCCAAATATCGCTCGATGACACGATCGGTTAACGAATCGTCCAGCCAGCCTTCTTCGATGAACGGCACCAGCAAAGGACAGGCCTGACTCGTCACTTTTAAGGATGAATCGATGGTGTGCAGGGCCTTTTCGTAAGCGCCGCTTCGGACCGTGGCCCGCGTGCCGATAACTCCAATGTGCCCGTTACGCGTGGCCGCCACGGCGGCCTCCGCCCCGGGACCAATTACGCCGATGACCGGAACGGAACAAAATTGTTTCAGCTTCGGGAGGGCGACGGAGGAAGCCGTATTGCAGGCCACCACAATCGCCTTGGCCTTGCGCTCCATGAGCAGACCAGCGATTTCCACGCTGTAGCGTTCGACCGTTTGCGGGCTCTTGCTGCCATAAGGAAGGCGCGCCGTGTCGCCGATGTAAATGATCCGCTCAGCCGGCAGCAATTCGCGCAAGGCCTTCACCACGGTGAGGCCACCGATCACGGAATCGAACACGCCGATGGGGCGTGCGGCAGCTTCTTCGTCGCGCGGCGTCATGCTCGTGCTACTCACCGCCGATTGAAATGGAAGGCCTATCGTGCCGGCTCAAATCAGCCGGAACATAATCAGCCCAAGGCTCGCTGATGGAATGAGTGTGAAGCGGCAGATTGGTTTTGGCCGTGGCAAAAGTCTGGGAGGCATTCGCCCGAAAGTTGATGGCGGCGTCGTAGTTTTGAATCCCCTGCGCAATGGCCGTTCCGACCTGCTGGCGAAAGAGGGAGGTGGCAATGCGCTGACCCTCCGCGACGTTGCTCAAAAAACCGCACTCGATTAAAACGGCTGGCACTCTGACGTTTCGCAAAACGTGAAAGCGGGCATGTTTGACGCCGCGATCGAACATGCTGAGTTGGGACAGAACCGTGGCATGCACGGCCGCGGCCAAGGCGACGTTCTGTTCGTCCTGGGCATTCCCCGAGCACCAGCGCGTATCGGCCACGGCCACTTCGTTGGCCGCGTTCGAGGTCACGCCGGCCGGCGCGAGGGAGTAGCTCTCGAGACCTTCAGCACTCCCGCTGGTATTGAAGTGGACGCTGATGAAGATGGAATTGGGGAACCGATTCGCGAAGGCGACGCGATCTTCGAGCGAAACACTTTTGTCGGTCGATCGGGTCATTTCGACTTTGTAGCCGGCCCGCGTGAGTTGGAGTCGCGCATACTGTGCGACATCGAGGGCGAAGGCTTTTTCCGTTCCCCAG
This sequence comes from Chthoniobacterales bacterium, assembly GCA_038226905.1. Classification (GTDB taxonomy): domain Bacteria; phylum Verrucomicrobiota; class Verrucomicrobiia; order Chthoniobacterales; family UBA10450; genus JBBRDU01. Next base: position 42,748 of record JBBRQE010000002.1, read on the forward strand.
CGATTCAACGCCCCTGAATCGACCCCGCCATGGCCCGGATCGAGGATGACGGTTTCGATCTTGTGCGCGTTCTTCACGCGATTCGGACGGATGATCGGTTCAATGATCTTGCTGACGTCCATGGCTGAAATCATTTCGTCCATGCCACTGGTGAGAATGGGGAAGTCGGTAAAGAAGCGGACCCCGTTAATGTAGAGATCGCTCGTGCCGGCCTGCGCGCGAATGCCGGTGCGCTCCTTGCGCAGAGAAACCGTGTGACTGACGCGGGTATACTCGGGGAACTGGTAAAAGTGCGCGACGTTGGTAAACGTGACGTAGTCCCGGCCGTTCTGGCGAATCACCATCCAATCTTCGCTGCCCAGGCAGAGACAGGTCAGGAAGATGACAGTGCCGCCAAGGCAAAGGAATTTGCGCATGCGCGGTCAAAGTGGCGGCTCTGAGCGAGCGCTGCAAGTGCGTCCTTGACGAGGCCATGCGCAGCCGCCTCAACAGAGTGAGACGGCTAGAGCGCTCTCTCCTGTAGCCACGCACTCAGGTGCCGTGTGCCTGCGGCGATGAACCTTTTCATTTTGCAATCGCGCTCTCCCTCCGGATGATTGCATGTCCATGGCTGAGCTTTCAAAAACATACGACCCGCGTGCGGTCGAACCGAGATGGTACGGGCATTGGCTAGAGTGCGGCGATTTCAAGGCGGACCCTCATTCGCCCAAACCCGCTTTCTCCATCGTTATCCCGCCGCCGAATATTACCGGTGTTCTCACCTTGGGACACGTGCTGAACAACACCATTCAGGACATTTTAGCGCGCCGGGCCCGCATGCTGGGTCACGAAGTCTTGTGGTTGCCGGGGGTCGACCATGCCGGCGTGGCCACCCAAACCGCCGTCGAGAAGTTTCTGTGGCGGACCGAGAAGAAAAAACGACGCGACCTCGGTCGCCAAGAATTCCTCCGGCGCGTAGTGGAGTGGCAGGATAAGCACGGCGGCATCATCATCGAGCAGCTGAAACGGCTCGGTTGTTCGTGCGATTGGTCGCGTCAGCGCTACACCCTGGATGCGGAATATGTGCGAGCGGTCGAAGGCATCTTCGTCGACCTCTACCGCAAAGGAATGATTTATCGCGGGCGGCGCATGATCAACTGGGACCCTGCGGCACAAACCGCTCTTTCGGACGAGGAAGTTATCCCGAGAGCGCAGAAGGGGAGTCTTTATTATGTCCGTTATGAAATTGTGGACGAGCCGGGACGATTTCTGGAAGTGGCCACGACTCGTCCCGAGACCATCATGGCGGACACGGCCCTGGCGGTTCATCCCGGAGATAAACGTTACAAGGATCTGATTGGCCGGCAGGCCTGGCGTCCGCTCGCGCGCGAGATGATTCCAGTCATCGGTGATGAAGCAATCGACCCGGAATTCGGCACGGGCGTTCTCAAAGTGACGCCCGCCCACGACAAAGTGGATTTCGAAATCGGCCAGCGTCATAAATTGCCCGTTATTGACGTCTTGCACGCGGACGGCCGCATCAATTGCCCGGCCCTGGCGGAATTGGACGGACTGGATCGGTTTGCCGCGCGTGAGAAAGCCGTAGAGTTATTGAGAGAAGGAGGTTCTCGGGTAAAGCTGGAGCCCTACGATAATAATGTCGGGTTCAGCGAGCGCAGCGAGGTGCCGATCGAACCGCGCTTGAGCGAGCAATGGTTCTTGCGTTATCCGAAGACCGAAGAAGCGCTGGCCGTCGTGCGCGAACGTCTGATCCGTTTCTTTCCGCAGCACTGGGAGAAGGTTTATGCGCAGTGGCTGGAGAACATACAGGACTGGTGCATCAGTCGCCAGATCTGGTGGGGACATCGCATTCCGGCCTGGTATCCGGCCGCGAATTCTAACGCTAAAGAAATCCATGTCGGAGTGGAGCCGCCTCCTGACCCGCAGAACTGGACGCAGGATTCCGACACGCTCGATACTTGGTTTTCTTCGTGGCTCTGGGCTTACGAAACAATGGATCAGGAAACGAGACGGAAATTTTATCCCACATCGGTGCTGGTCACGGCGCCCGATATCATTTTTTTCTGGGTCGCGCGCATGATCATCGCCGGACTGGAGTTTCGTCCGGGCCGAAGTGATGAGGTGGAGGATAATATTCCGTTTCGCGACGTTTATTTCACCGGGCTCATTCGCGACAAGCAGGGCCGCAAGATGTCCAAATCGCTGGGTAATTCACCCGACCCCGTGGAGTTGATGGAGAAATTCGGTGCGGATGGACTGCGTTTCGCCCTGATGCGCATGGCGCCGAGCGGTCAGGATATTCGTTTCGACGAAAAGCAGATTGAAGAAGGGCGAAACTTTGCCACCAAGCTTTGGAACGCGGCGCGCTTTCGACAGATGCACGGCCCGAGTTCGGCCAGTCCGACCATTGCGGGGGAATCCCTTTCTATTTATGCGGTGCAGGTGCTGGGACGGCTGAACGAAACGATCGCGGCGGTGCAGTCCTTTTACGACGATTACCAATTCAATGCGGTAGCCCAGCATCTCTACGAGTTTTTCTGGAACGATTATTGTGATTGGTTCGTGGAAGCTGCCAAAACTCAAATCTTCGCGGAAAATGAGGCGGACAAGGCGTCTGCCCTCGCTGTGATGGATCTGGTCTTGTCGGCCACCTTACGCCTCTTGCACCCGTTCATGCCACACATCACGGAAGAGTTGTGGATGCTGCTTGGCTTTGGCACGGATTCGATTCAGTTCGTTAGTCCCCCTGCCGCGGTGGATCTCGAAAGCGTTAACGCGATGGAGGCGCGCAAATTCGCCAGTCAGATTTACGAAACGGTGCAGGCGGGGCGAAATTTGCGAGCCGAGGCCCGGGTGCCGTCTAATAAGAAGGTCCGATTTATTTTGCGCTCGAGTTCCGCCGGCATGGGCGAGGAGATGTCAACCCTGGCTCGCCTGTTGAATGCCGAGGAAGTCGAACTGGATCCCGGCTACAAGCCGGCCTCGGGTGTGTCCATGGCAGTCTCGCCGCTGGGAGAAATTTTCCTTCCCACGACCATCACCGATAAGTCGACAGAGTGCGATCGCCTCGATAAGGAGATCGCGAGAATTGAGGGCGAGTTAAAGACCGTACGAGCAAAGTTGGGCAGCCAGTCGTTTGTAGACCGTGCGCCCGCCCCGGTTGTGGAGGAACATCGGCAACGGGAGAAGAATTTCGGCGAGCAGTTGGCCAAGATGAAGCAGGCGCTCGAAGCGCTGAATTGATGGGAGGGACGGCGCGCTGCGCCGTCCGCTCCGCGCGGGCAGCGTCCCCAGAAGCCCGTTGGGAGCGGGGTTGGTTCGCGGAATGACGCCGCAGCGCGGCATCCCTACCAAGATGTGGCGTGATGGTCGAGTTTCGGGTAATCTCGGGATTCAATGAGCGTCTGGAAGAAGTTGCTCTGGGTGGCCGTTACGACGTTGGGCGTCGCTGCGATTGCCGTTCTCGCCCTCTCGCGGGGAGAACCAGTGAGCGCGCTCTGGATTATTGTCGCCGGCCTCTGCGCGTTCTCCATTAGTTACCGGTTCTATAGCAAGTGGCTGGCGGCCAAGGTGCTTGTCTTGAACGACGCTCGGGCCACCCCCGCGCATGTGCGTAACGATGGCAAAGATTTCGTGCCGACTAATCGATGGATGGTTTTCGGTCATCATTTCGCCGCCATTGCCGGCCCGGGACCCTTGGTCGGTCCGGTCCTGGCGGCGCAGTTTGGGTTCTTACCCGGCACTCTCTGGATTTTGATCGGTGCAACCCTGGGAGGCGGCGTGCACGACATGATTATTCTGTTCGCTTCCGTTCGACGTGAGGGAAAGACGCTTGGACAGATGGTCAAAGAGGAAATGGGGCCGGGGGTGGGGGCACTCGCACTCGTTAGCGTGCTTGCCATTATGACAATTCTTCTGGCGGTCCTCGCTCTGGTGGTCGTGCAGGCCCTCGCTCAGAGTCCCTGGGGCGTCTTCACCATTGCGATGACGATCCCTGTCGCATTTGTGATGGGCGCCGGTTTGCGCAGCGGCAAGGTGAGCGTTCTGGCGGTCACCATTTTCGGAGTGATCGGTCTTGCCCTGTCTGTTTGGGGCGGGCAATTCCTCGCGCACTATCCGGCCATCCAATCCTGGTTCACCCATGACCAAAAATGGCTGGCTTGGGCGATCATGATTTACGGACTGGCTGCGTCGATCCTGCCCGTGTGGATGCTGCTGACGCCGAGAGATTATCTCAGCACTTTTTTGAAACTGGGAACGGTGGCGGCCCTGGCCGGAGCCGTAGTCATCTTGCGCCCGACTCTTTTAATGCCCTCCATCTCGCGCTTCGTCGATGGCTCGGGTCCGGTCTTTGCCGGACCGGTTTTCCCTTTCGTTTGCGTGACCATTGCCTGCGGGGCCGTGTCCGGCTTTCACTCCCTCATTGCGTCGGGCACCACGCCACGAATGGTGAACCGGGAGTCGCGCATTCGCGACATCGGATACGGGGCGATGGTTACGGAAATGATGGTGGCGCTCATGGCCATGATTGCCGCCTGTGTGTTGCAGCCTGGCGAGTATTTTGCGATCAACGCCAAGGGCGCACCGAGCGAGGTGGTGGCGAGTCTGACGGCTTCCGGTTTTCCAGTGACGGAGCAACAAATGAGCGACCTCGCCCACAACTTGGGGGAAAGCACGATGTTTGGTCGCGCGGGCGGAGCTCCGACGTTCGCCGTGGGTATGGCCCACATGTTTGCGCGAATTTCCTCCAGCCCGACCGCCCTGGCCCTTTGGTATCACTTCGCCATCATGTTTGAGGCGCTCTTTATCCTAACGACTATTGATGCCGGCACACGGGTGGGGCGTTTTTTGTTGCAGGATCTCATGGGAAATTTGTGGCGCCCCCTGGGGAACACCCAGTCATGGAGCGCCAATTTCCTGGCGAGCGTGTTGTTGGTGAGCGCCTGGGGATGGTTTTTATACGAGGGAGTGGTGGATCCGCTGGGTGGTATTAACACGCTCTGGCCGCTCTTCGGCCTGGCCAACCAACTTCTTTCCGTCATCGCCTTTTGCCTGGCCACGACATTGCTGATTAAAATGCAGAAAACCCGCTACATCTTTATCACGGTGCTGCCGTTGCTTGTCATGTGCTCCGTGACCTTTTCGGCGGGGTATTTGAAGATCTTCTCCTCGGACCCCAGACTTGGGTTTCTCTCCGGTTCGCAGTCATTAACGGAAAAAGCCAGTAGTCTGACTGGCTCCAAGGCCGCGGAAATGTTGCGACAGGCTGCGGTTTGGCGGTTTGATGCCTTGGTGGCTGGCTCGTTTCTTTTGCTTGTCCTTTTGATCGTGATCGGCTCCGTCGTCCAGTGGCTGCGCCTGATCCGGGGGACGACCCCGATTGTGCTACGGGAGAGTGAGTTCGTACCGTTATCGCAGATCGAAGCTGTCGGTTAGGCTGACGGCCCGGGCAGCCGAAGCAGCGAGCGCTATTTCCGGCGGAGCGGAGCGACAATTTCCTGATCGCGCCGACCAAAGACGACGCGGCCGTCCTGAATCGCCTTGACCGTGATTTGATAGGTTTGGGAACCGATCTGCAAACCGAACTGTTGTCCTTCCTGCATGATCTTACCATTCACGATGGCGAAGCGATTGGCCGACCCGAGGGTGATCGAGCTGACCAGAAAGGCCGAGGCGGCGATATCGGGGCCGGCATGATCCCCCGATGACGGATCGGAAAGTTTGGCCACCGGTTTCCAGCCGATCGGCCAGAACGGATTGCGACTATTGTTCTCGACCGTGAACGCCGATTTGTTTTTGAGCTCGATGGCGGGTGCTTCCGCCGAGAAAGCCCGACCGGCCAGGGCGAGGGTCAGAAAAAGCAAAACAGGTGTCTTCATTTCTTTTGGATGAAGTTTGTCGCGACCATGTCAACCGTTTGAAACTGGCTCTGGTCGAGCTGGGCTTTGACGGTGAGTTTATTGATGGTCAAAAGGGGCTCCGCATTTTCCAGATCCGCAATGGCCTTGCCCACAGCCGCGTAGTCCGCCTGGGGAATATTGATGATCCAGTTGAATTTCATCCAACCGCTCATTTCCGGTTCTTTAAAAGCGGTGCTGCTTTCCAGCCTTGCTACCGCCTTATCGATTTGCTCGTTGGCAAAGAAGACTTTAATACGCGGAGGAAACCAGGCGATGGGCGCGCCCTCGGAGTTCAAGGCTTTGAGAGCGGCGAATCGTGTGGTGGCCGCTTTGGCCTGATGTTCCAGAGTAACGGCTTTGGCCATCTCGTCCTTGGAGGAAGCCAGCTTGGCTTGCTTGTCTTTCATCTTCACCGTCATGACGTCGCGGCTGTGATTCAAGGGCCCGAGAAAGAAACTGAAATAGACGTAAACGAGGAAGATGAAGCCCATCACGCTGAGCGATATCTTCTTGATCTGATCTTTGCTTAATCCCAATGCGCTCATCGTTTTGCCCCTCGTTCACCCGGTGCCGCGGCCGCTTTGGCGGAGGCGCCGGAGCCGAAAGTCACGGTCAAGACATAGCGAGACATGGCCATGTTGGCGCCGCCCACATTGACGATGGTATCGAGATCCTCCAAGCCTTTGAATTCGACCTTCACGTCGGTGTAGCTTTGGGCCAGTTGTTCCACTAACATTTGCCGCAGATCCTCCGCGGCCGCTCGTGGTTCCCGGCCGGCCGCCACCCCTTCGATGGAAACAGAAATTCCCTTGTTATCGTCCAGCACACTGCCCTCGATGCTGTTCAATTGCGTATTGGGCGCGACGCACCGCGCCACTTTTTGCAGGAACGGCGCCCAGAAAAATCGCTTGTCGATGTAATCATCCAGCACCTTGGTGGTTTTGATGATGTCGGTCAGTTCGGCGGATCTCTTCTGCGCGGCCGTGACCTGCGGCTCGACCTTTGACCATTCGCGCTCGACGGCGCTCAATTTGGTTTTAATCTCGAGCGTGCGATAGGCGTTAAACATGTAGTAGACGAAAAGTATTCCGCCCAGCGCAAGCAATACCATGATGCCGATCTTGAGGGGATCGCGCTGGCGTTGCCGTTGTTCCAGGATCTCCTCGTGGAGAAGGTTGAGATGAAGCGCCATGGCCTTAGTTGCTCAGGTATTCAAAGGCCGCTCCGCAGGCAACATTGAGCGAGACAAACTCGTGGGGCAGCGATTCCCGCTTGCCCGCCGGCAACGCGACTTCGCACGTTTCCAACGGATCCCAAATCTCGCAAGGCAAGGCCAGCTCATCACTGAGGGTCTGCAGAATCGCCTCGACGCGAGCCAGGCCTCCCGAGACGAAAATGCGACTGATACTCTCTTCCCGCTGCCCTTCAAAGAATCCAATCGAATTGCGAACTTCCGTGGCCAGGCGAGTGAGGGACGTCCGGCAAATCTCGGCCATGCCGGCATCAGCCTCGTTTACCATGGTCCAGGCAGCCTGCGCTTCCACGGCGCCCTCAGCCGTCAAAGCGCGGGTCAGCTCCTGTCCACCGTAGTCAATGCTCCGCACAAGAACCAGTTCACCTTTGTTTCCGATCAGCACGGTGCTCTGGGCATGGCCCATATCGAGCAGCAAAAAAGCGTCGTTATTGAAAATATCGGGGTAGGCGAATTCGAAGGCGTTAAACGAGCAGACCGGGGCGAGCTGCAGGATGTCGGGAGTCAGTTTCGTTTTTCCCACGGCTTCGACCAAAAGCTTCACGCCGGCGCGGAGCATGCCACCCACGATGTAGCGGGTTTTCGTCATCACGTTGCTTTGCACCGCCACGGCGCCGGAATCGCCATGGTCGGAGGTGGCGGAGCCGGCGCGGGCGCTGACTGGCGCCACATCGAGGACGAAGTCTCTGCATTCCTGGTTGAGGACCGCGAGCCCATTCAGGCGCAAGGCATTGCGCAGCAACCCCACCGGTGTGTCGGGCTGTTCGATAATGCGCAGGAGCGAGGTCGGATCGGAAACCGCCAGGGCGCAACCTTTGGCGCTGCCGCCGAGGTCTTTCAAAAGTAATTTGATCTGCTGCGCGATTTCTTCCGCCGTGGAGATATGGGCAGGCACTTCTCGCGAAGCGAAGCTTGTGAGGACGATACGCGAGTCGGTCCGACGTTGCAGCGTAACGCCCTTGAAAGCGTGTTTGCCTAAATCGATGCCAATAACAGAATCTCCGCGTCGGGCCATGATGCTAAAGGCCATGTAGCGGAAAGCGTGCCGACACTGCTGCTTTTCTGCGGGCCCGCACCCGCGGCAAGACGGATGGGCCGTTCGTGCCCGGCGGCCCTAGGCTGCTTTGGGCGGGTTGTAGCCGAAGAATTCGCGGTCCTTGATAATTTGCACCACTTCGGGTGGCACCATGCGCTCCCAGCTGCCGTCGCCCGACTGCAGCCTGACCAGCGCATCCGGAGGAAAAATCCGCAGGTACTCGGGATGGTACTCGGTGATTTCTTCGATGAACTGATTATCAATCAAGTACTGAAAGAGGGAACGAAGATTGGGCGCGACCTCAATCTTGGTGGCGGTGAGGAGCTGTCCGGTTTTATCATCGATCATCGGGTAAACAAAGAGCTTCAACCCGCCTTTGAACATGCGACCGAGGGCTTCCAGAATTCCGCCCTCCAGGTTGAGGTAATATTTTTCATCGAAGATTTCCATCAAACTGGGCACGCCCATGACCAGGCCGACCATGCGATTGGTGTAGCGGGACAAATATCCAGCCAGTCGATAATACTCACCGAATTTGGAAATGAGAACGGTCCGTCCCAAGGCCCCCAGAATGTCGACGCGGGCCAGGAAATCGGCATGATTCAGTTGGCCTTCGGAAAGCAGATTTTCCAGCGTCATCTCCATGAGGACGACCAGGTCTTTCTCGGAGCAGCCCGATTCCTTGAGAAAAACCTTGTGCGCGCCGTCCAACATGTCGTTGGTGGCAAAAGTGACCGGGCGAAAGCTTCCCCGTTCGATCAGAATGGCCTTCTTATAAAAGATTTCCGCGGGCTGCACGTTTTCCCCGTCGGCCGTGAACATGACCGCGCTGGTTAATCCCTGGCTGACCAGCTGCAAGCTCATAAGGCGGTTGTCCACGCCGGAAAAAGAGGGCCCGGAAAATTTGATCAAATCGACTTCGAGACGGCCGGGCGCGAGGTTTTCCTGGAGAGACGAGATAAGTTTTTCCGGCTGCGTATGATAATAAAAGGCGCCGTAAAGGAGGTTAACGCCAATGACTCCGAGCGCTTCCTGCTGATCGACGTTGGCCTCATCCAGCATCCGGACGTGGATGATGATCTCGCTCGGTTCTGTGCGCGTCTCCGTCTGAAAGCGAACTCCCAGCCAGCCATGCGACTCGTTATGCAATTTAAAGCTGCGCGCGGCCACCGTGTCGGCGAAAACAAAGAACTGACGTTGTTCGCCAACTTTTGCATCCAAACGTTCCCGCAACAGATTATACTCCTTGTCGAGCATGGTACGCAGGCGCACCCGGCTGACGTAGCGATCGGTCGGCCCATAGATGGCATCGCTGAAAGTCATGTCGTAGGCGGACATCGTTTTGGCGATCGTTCCGGCTGCCCCCCCCACGTGAAAGAAGCGCCGCGCCACTTCCTGTCCGGCCCCGATCTCGGCGAACGTTCCATATTTTTTCGCGTCCAGATTGATCTGGAATGCTTTTTTGTTGGTACCAACGTCCATTTCCGGGTTCATAAGCCACTCAAGATGTAAGCAATTGCAGTCTTCTCAACTGGGCAGTTGCCGAATCGCGACGGCACCGCTCCCCCGCAGTCTGAACCCTGCAGGATTCAGATTAGAGGCGGACGGCTTCGACGCTCTTGGCCGGGATCCAGCCTTGCAGGTTGTTCGGTAGAACAGCGTAAACCCAGTCACCTCGTTGCCGTTTGACCTTGATTTCGCTGCCAGCGGGAAGAACCAACACGCTGGAAGCGGTATCCGCTGTGGCCAGGCGCGCCTGGACATTGTTATCGATGACAATGGCCAGTGAGTGTCCCTCGCTTCCGCTTTCTACGGCGAAAATCACGTAGCTCAGTAAGCCCGCCGCGATCAGGGAGCAGGCGGCCAGCGCGATGAGCATGGCTCGGCGCCGCTGGGAAAAAACAAACGCAACGCCCAGGAAAAGGCTGATCCAAAAGAGGAGTGTGGCCCCCTCGGTTAATTGATTCAAGGTGGCGAATCGGAGAAACCAGTGTGACCACGATGGCACCAGTTCCAGCGCGCGAGCCTCGTCCCTAACGATCCGCAAATTCGCCTTGGTTTCCGGATGGTCTGGCTCCAGGGCGAGGGCCCGCTCGTAATTGAGAATGGCTCGCCCGGAATCTTTTGCACGATAGAACGCGTTCCCCAGATCGTAGAACAACGACGCACTCCAGTCACCCGACTGCACCATGGTCTCGTACTCATTGATCGCATCTTGAAACTTTCCCGCCGCATATGTTTGGTTTGCGCGAGACAACGGCGCATCGGATTCCGCCAGTGCCCTGGAGTTAAAGGCGAGCAAGCTGGCCAGGAGAAACGTCCGGAGAGCCAAAGAGGGGAAATGCTTCATGCCTTCAGACTGTCGATCAGGTCGAGCACCTGCTGACGCTTTTCCGGGGATGCGCTTTCGCCGCCGTTAGGCGCGCCGCTGTAGCGGAGTTCGTCATTACGTTCGAAAAGATGGCGGACGGTCGCGCGAGATGTTTCGTCCATGTGGAAAGTGCGAGCGGCCGCCTCGGCGTCGATTATTGCGGGATCGGAATTTGTCGCCAGTGCGGTTTTGATCTGAACGGCCCGCCGGGCCTTCGCGTAATACTCGCGCGGCTCTGCTTGATCGCGACGTAACGTCCTCATCAGGTCCAAAGCTTCATCCTTTAATTCCGTAGTCCGTTGCAGTTTCTCATTTTGCCGGTGACCCTGCCGAATTCTCCATGCCACCACGCCGATTAACGCCAGCAGAGGAATCAGCTGCATCAACCAGAAAGTCCTGCGCGCATAGAACGGGCTAAACGACTCGGCTACGTTCGGCCGATCGTTTAGTTGGTCGAGAATGTCCCCCGGTTTGGCGGGACTGGCAGGAACAGGCGTGGCGCGCGGAGTTGACGCCGGCGCAGCAGCCTTCGGGCTCTCTGCCGGAGTGGCCGTGGCGAGGCTTTCTCCTTCGACCTGAATCGGAAGAAGGCTGCTCTGCCGGGTCACGTATTGTTCCTTGAGAGGATCGAAGTAGGAAAAGCCGAAAGCCGGTATCGCCTCCTTTTTTTCGTTAGGTGAGAGGACCGTTTCGAATTTTTTTGTTCCGCTGATTCCGATGTCGTCGTCCTGCTTGAATTTGGAGGAAGCGGGATAGGTGTGCCATCCACGCGTCTCCTGCAGAGCGGGCGCCGTCACCCGGTCGAAGTTGCCGCGTCCCACCACGCTCGCCGTGACCGTGATCGGATCGCCCACCTGCACCTTCCGGGGATTAGCCTCGACGTTGACCGTAAAGTTGCCGACCGCGCCGGCGAAGTCGGGAGGAGCGTTGGACGGTAACGACTTAATCTCCAGCGGGACCGCTTCGCTTTTGATCAAGACTTTCTGCTGCTGCTGCGCCATGGCCCCGAACGGATCGGCAAAGAATGGATCAGAAAACGGGTCGTCTAAAGTAAAGGCGTCGAAAGGCGAACCGGAACGCGATCGCGTCGAGCGGCGCGGGACCGCCACGGCCACATTTGCTTGGACCGGGCCGATCTCGAATTTCCCGGGTCGGGCTGCCGCGATCGCCGTCTTAAAGGTCACGACCTCGAACGTTCGCCCATTTATCGTCTCAACGCGCGGCCTCTCCGACTGCAGCAGTTTCTGCATGGTGAAGCCTTGTCCGGTAATTTCCGGACTGTCCATCGGTTGGGCCCGCCGCGGATCAAATTTTAGCCTCACTTCCACGGGAACCATTTCTCCGACGTAGGCCGACTGCTTGGGTACGATTAGATCGATCAATGCCACGCTCCCCACTCCACTTTGCGCACCAGGGTCGCCCGATTTTGCGCGACCCTGTCCCGTCCCGCCGGTGCTCGATCCCGCCACATTGAGTTGCAGTTCCGGAGTCAGATAGGAGTGTCCTCCAATCTTGATGGTCTGCGGCGGGATCTTGAAGGTCCCGCCTTTCATCGGCAGGATGGTGTAGTTGTAGCTGATGCTTTGGGAGACATCGAAATTGTGCATCTCGAATTGCCGCGATGTGCCGGTGGCGTGAATCTCCAGACCATCGACTGCAATTTCGCCGGGGGCGCCCGCCCCGCTGCCGCCCGTTACCCGTATTTGCATCTGCACGACCTCACCTACGGCTACATCGGAATTGCTCAGAACAGCCGTGACCTTGGGATCCTCAGCATGCAAGACTGTCAGCGGAAGCACTCCACTGAGCGCGACGAGAAAGATCCTAAGGCAGAGCTGCGATTTGTGCGTCGACATCCGTTTTGTTTACCAATCTTTATAGACACGGCGCGGGGCTTTGCGTTCATCAAGTTGCACCCGCGCTTCTTCGTCTCGCATCGACTTTAAAAGCGCCTGTGCCTGGCGCTCGCTCATCTGCCCATCCTTTTCCGCTTCCAACTCGGTCGGCTCTCCTTCAGGAGGTGTCTGTTCGGATTTATCTGCGTTGTTCCCTTTAAGATCGCCTGAGAAGTTTTTAGGCGAAGCACTCGGGGCCGGCGAAGGCGAACCGTTTTCTCCGTCGCCCTGGCCGTCGCCCGGTGAAGGAGAAGGCGAAGCACTCCCCTTATCGGATGGAGACGGCGATGGCTCTTTCTCATCTTTACCGCCGCCCGCCGACGGAGACGGGCCGGGCGATGGCCCCTCCTTCTCTCCAGGGCTGGGAGATGGGGTTTCGCCCGCCCCTGGCGGTTGGTCCTTTTCATCCTTCTGGTGATCTTTGGATTGCGATTGATCCTTTCCGTTTTGATCCTTTTTGTCCTGGTCTGAGCCTGATTTTTCTTCCGATTGTTGTTCCTTTTGCTGCTCATCCTGGCCACCGGACTTCTGTTGATCCTGTTTCTTTTGCTGATCCTTTTGGTCGGATTTCTTTTGATCGTTCTTCTTGTCCTGCTTCGGCGAAGGGGAGGGCGTTGGGGTGGGGGTAGGCGAAGGTGGTTTTTTATTTTTCAGTTCCTCGAGCTTCTTTTTCACGAACTCGAGATTTTCTTTTGCCTCCTTGTTAGGCGGATCGAGTTTAAGTGTCTGCTCGTAATGCTGGAGAGCGTTTGTCCAATCGGCCAATTTCTTGTCGTCGCTCTTTTCGGCCTCCCCATGTTCGTAAAGAGTATTGCCGAGGTTGTAGTGCGCCTTGCTTTGCAGACCCTGGTCGGGGGAGAGGAGCGCCTGACTGAACGACTCAAGCGCCTTTCCGTATTGTTTTAATTTGTAGGCCGCCGCTCCGGCATCGAAATTCAATTTATCCACTGCATTGTTTTGCGGGTGCGCCTTCAACGTTTCCTGAAAATTTGTGTAGGCCTCGTCGAACTTTCCGCTTTGATAATCGTCAAGCCCGGGCGCAGCCGCAAAACAAGGGGGCAGTGCGGCCAGCAGGAGAATCGTCGTAGCCATAGCCTCGGCTCCGCGCGGCGCCCTGCGAGCACTACGTTTGCGGTCGCCGATTAGAATAGAAGATGCGAGCGCCAAAACGGCGAGCCCGAGCGGCCATTCGAATCGTTCAATGGGACGACGGCCCAAACGCGCGTCGATGTCCGCCACTTTCATCTGGCCGATTCCTTCGGACACCAGCCGTTGCATGGTGCGCGGACCATTTTCCAGGTGCAAATAAAATCCGCCCGCCGCCCGCGCGATCTCCTGCAACCGTTTCTCGTCCAGCTTTGATTTCACCACCTGCCCCTGCGGATCTTTGACGAACGCGCTTTGGCCGTCGTTCACCGCCTTGACCGGAATGAGAGAGCCCTGAGGCGTGCCAACTCCCACCGTGAAGATCTTAACGCCGGCTTCCGCCGCGCCTTTCGCGAGGTTAACGGCGTCGCCGCTCAATTCTTCGCCATCGGTGAAAATGATCAACGCGCGATTGCCTGTCGCACTCTTTCCGTAGGTTTTATCCGCCAGGCTAATTGCTTCAGATATGTTGGTCCCGCCCTCGGGAATGGTTTCCGTGTTCAGATCGCGGATCGCGTCGACCACCGCCCCATAATCGATGGTCAGAGGCGCCTGGATAAAGGCGCGCCCGGCGAATGCGATCAAACCGACGCGATCGCCTTGCAGTTGATTGATCAGATCCTGCGTGGCCAGTTTGACCCGTTCCAGGCGATTGGGCTGAATATCATTGGAGAGCATGCTGCGCGATGTATCAACCGCGATGAGCAGATCGACTCCTTTGCGGTGCGCTTCCTCCATCGTATAACCCCAGCGCGGTTGAGCCAGACTAACGACGGCCAGGGCAAAGGCGAACAGCTGCAGCGAGAAGCGGACATAACGGCGGCCGCGGTCCACCTTGCCGGTCAGTTCGGCGA
>JBBRQE010000003.1:0-53768 GCA_038226905.1 Chthoniobacterales bacterium
GGTGCCGATAAAGGCACACACGCTTTCCAGGCGAGCACAATAGACCACTCTGTCACCCATCCCGGGTTGTCAGCCAGACGCGCCGATTAAAGTTGGACTCGTCGAAACAATTCGTCGAGCGGAAGTTGAATCCCGATAAAGAACTCTCCGAAGTCGGCGTAATCCGCGCTGACCGGATCGAAGCGCATCTGATAAACGATGGCCTTGATCTGAAAAGTATCGCGCGCGAACAGGGTGACCCCCCACTCCGCGTCGTCCAGTCCGGTCGAACCCGTGATTAGTTGTTTGACCTTGCCCGCATACTGGCGGCCGACCGTGGCATGGCCCTTCATTAATTGGCGGCGCTCCGCTTGCGGCAAGGCATACCAGTTGCGCTGCTCTCCGCGCCGCTTGTTCATATTATAGAAGCAAACGACCGGCCAATCCGGCAGTATCGGATAGAGCCGATCGTGCCGGTAATGTTTCATGCGGTCCCGGAAAGTTTCCATGGCGGTGGTAAACTCGGCCGAGCCCGGTTCGATTTTTTGTTCCTTGGCCAGAGTGTCGGCATATTCCTCGTCACTCGTCGTGTACTCACTTTCTTCTGTGAGCGATAGATAACTGTAAACCGGCACCAGAATATCCGGCCCGAGCGAGGTGGTAATCTTCTTCTCGATCCGATTGGCCTCCTGTAGATCGGGCGTGATGAGCATGAAACCCAGGTCCGCCTTGGGCGTCACAACACTCATGGTCAGCAACTGGGTCGATTCCAATGCTCGCACTTCTTGAATCAGCGCGGTCAGGTTTGTCTTGGCCGCATTCTGCTCCGGCCGGCTCAGCATCTGCCATTGCCCGAACTCGATCCGGTAGAAAAGGTGGACGCAATGCCAGCCCTGCTCCGGGACCAGTGTGGAGTTCGTGTCGGTCATCACGCTAGTCTCCGCTGTGCGACGGGGTGGTCAAGCAGTGCCATCGACATCCTGTCAATGGCTTGCCCAACATCGCCCGGAAGCCGATGCCACCTTATTTCTTTAGCGCGGCAAATGCGGCACGCAATATTCCTCACCGTCCCGGGCGACCCGGAAATCGAGATTCGCATCAGTCAACTCGGTCGCCCCGCAGACGGCGCATTTATGGAGCGGCTCGGCCTCGTCGCGCACGGAGGCATCGAAACGGCGGCGCCGGCTCGTTACCTCCTGTCGATTTCGTGCTTCATGAAAAATCTCCTGACCAAAGAAGATGAAATAATTGGCAAACGAAACCAGGACCGCGCTGCGAAACGACATGGACCCGCCGATGAACTGCAAAGCCAAAATGGCGGTGTATCCCCACGCGATCCATTTCACCTTTAACGGCAAAATGTAGGCGAAGAAAATTCGGACGTCGGGATAAAACCGGGCGAACGCAAAAAAGATGGAGGAGTTCAGCATGCTGTTCGAGAAATGCGCCCCAAAGAAAAATGCGGCGACCGTTGTCCCAGCCATCCCGATCAGGTAAAACAAATTCAACTTAAAGGAGCCCCATGCATCCTCCAGTCGGTCGCCCACCCAGATCAGAAAAAAAACAAAGAAGGCGGCGTTGAACCAATCGGGCGCCGGAAGCAGGCTCCCCAATTGCGGCACAAAAATGTAGGTGACAAGCCGCCAGACCTCGCCGTGACGGACGGCGGCGGGATCGAGATCGATCAAGGCCAGGTAATGGGGATCCCATTTGTAGAGAAGGAATGCCACCGCGTTCAGCGCGGCGACATAACGCAAGATACCGGGAACAGCCAGCCCACCGAAGCGCCGTTCCAGTTTGTCCATCCAACTCATCGTGGCGGCAGGGTAGAGAGGCAGCGCGCTTCTTCAAGTGCACTTCCGCGCGTTGACACCCTCGTGTCGAAGTCTAGCTTGGCGGCGTGAGCCCGTCCGGCGATAAAGTCACAGCTCTTTATGAAGAGCACGTGCGACTCGGTGCCAAGCTGATCCCGTTCGGCGGCTGGCTCATGCCGGTGCAATACACCAGCATCATGCAGGAGCATCAGGCCGTTCGTTCAGACGTGGGAATGTTCGACATTTCGCACATGGGCCAGTTTATCGTGGAAGGCCCCGCGGCGGGCGCGTGGCTCAACCGCATGCTCACTAACAACGTGGCGAAGCTGGAGGTCCAGATGGGCCAATACACCTTCCTCCTTAATGAACAGGGCGGCATCATTGATGACCTGATCGTTTATCGCGTCGCGCCCGATCGATTCCTCCTCGTCGTAAATGCCTCGCGCGTGGATGAAGATTTCGCCTGGCTCGAGCAGCACCGCCCCACGGACATTCCACTGGTTAATCGAAGCGACCGCTTTGGGGCCGTCGCCATCCAGGGGCCCAAAGTGCAGGAGCTTTTCCGGGAGCTGCTCGCGACGGATGCGGAGTTACCGGACCGCAATCACATCGCGGACGTAACGATCGAGGGCATCCCCGTCTCCATCGCCCGTACCGGTTACACCGGAGAAGACGGGGTGGAAGTTTTCTTCCCAGACGACCGTGCCGCGGCCTTTTGGAATCTTGTTCTGCAAAAAGGCGCGTCGGTGAATCTCAAGCCCTGCGGTCTGGGCGCGCGCGACACTCTCCGGCTCGAGATGTGTTATCCGCTGAACGGTTCCGATCTTTCTCCCGAGCACAATCCGCTCGAGGCCGGGCTCGGCTTCTTCGTTGATCTCACCAAACCGGAGTTCATCGGGCGCGACGTCCTGGCCAAAGTGAAAGCGGATGGACCGGCCGTGAAGCTGGTGCCTTTTCGCATGGAGGGTAAAGGTCCGCCTCCGCGGCCGCACTACGCCGTTTTCAGCAAGGACGAGCGGATCGGCGAAGTCACGAGCGGCACCCTGTCGCCGAGCTTGAATTACGGAGTGGGCATGGCATACCTGTCACCACTGCACGCCAAAATCGGCACGGCCATCGAAATCGAAATTCGCGGACAGAAATTCCCCGCTCTTATCGAGAAAAAACCGCTCTACAAAAAAACATGAACGTTCCCGACGGCCTCCTTTACACCGAATCTCACGAGTGGATCAAACGCGAAGGCGACAACATCCGGGTCGGCATCACCGATCACGCCCAGGCTGAATTGACCGATGTCGTTTTCGTGGAACTGCCCAAGATTGACCGGCAGGTCAACGCCCGGGAAGCGACGGCCGTGGTGGAATCAGTCAAGGCGGCCAGCGATATCTACGCGCCGGTCAAAGGCCAGATCGTGGATGCGAACAAAGCGCTGGACGGCACGCCCGCGCTAATTAATACGGACCCGTTCGGCGAAGGCTGGATCTTTGTTTTGAAAGTCGAGAATCCCGACGATCTGAAACAGTTGAAAGACGCTACTGCTTACAAACAACAGATCGGGTAGGACCGCCGCGACGCAAAAAAACGTCCAACGCTCAAGTCGAAAGCGCGGACTGAAATCATGATCGCCGGTGAGGGTAGAAGGCTGTGAGCTTATCAAGCCCGCGGTGCGGCCGGCGCAGCGCGCCCGTCCCTACCCGCCATCAGTCTTTCCCGAAGAGCAGTTGCTCGACTCCGCGCAGCACTTCGTCAATCTTGATCGGGGCGGCGAAAAAACTGTAACCGCTGAGGATTCCACCCGAAACCATCTGGCTCTCCGGTTTCAGACTGCTCAAACAAACCATGGGCGTTTCACGCAGGACCGTGTCGGTCTGAATTTCTCGCGCTAAATTCGCCCGATCGGATGTGGCCGTCCTCGTATCGAGCAAAATCAAATCGGGTTGAAACCAGCGGGCCGAATGCAGGGCGAACTGGCTGTCGTGTTCCTCTTTGATCCAATATTTGCCGGTGCGCTCCAGCGCTCTCCGGATGATACGGGTTACGCCCGGTTCACGGTCGACTAACAGAATTTTTTTGGGAATTGCCATGGGATTGATTGGATTGTGCCTCCTGAGAAAGCATCGGATGTGCCATGCTGGGGAAGGGTCCAAGGCGTAAGTCGCGCTTTTTTCTTCCCAAACGGTGTGCTTAGTTTGAAATCCGACTAATGAGCGCAAAGCCCAAACCGGCCCTGGCCGAGCCAAATTTTGAAACCGCCATGGACCGGCTGGAAGCCATCGTTGAACAGATGGAGTCGGGGAAGCTGCCGCTGGAAGACTTGATTGTCCGCTACGAAGAAGGAATGAACATGGTGAAGGTCTGTCAGGAACGCCTGGCCAGCGCGGAACAAAAGATAGAAATCATCGCGCGCAACGGCGCGGGAAAACCAACCGTGAAGGCCTTCGAACCAAGCACCGAGACGACCGCACCCCCAGCGATCGCGGAACCGTTAGGAAAAGATAATAATGACGACGTCAGCCTCTTCTGAGACATCTCCAAAACCCCCCTTCCTGGATGGCATCCATTCGCCGGCCGATATCAAGGCCCTGCAGGAGCAGGATCTGCCGCAGTTAGCCCAGGAGGTTCGGGAGAGATTAGTCAGCGTTTTATCGGAAACGGGCGGCCATCTCGGCCCGAATCTGGGGGTGGTCGAGTTGACCATCGCGTTGCATCGCGTTTTCGAAACTCCCCGCGACCGTTTCGTCTTTGACGTGAGCCATCAGGGCTATGTCCACAAGATGTTTACCGGTCGCCTCGATCGCATCGCCACCATGCGACAATACCAGGGTCTAAATGGATTCCTCCTCCGCACCGAAAGCGAGCACGACAGCTATGGCGCCGGCCATGCGGGGACCGCGCTCTCCGCCGCTCTTGGTATGGCAGTGGGCCGCGATCTGCGGGGCGGCAACGAGCACGTCATCGCGGTGGCTGGAGATGCTGCTCTAACTTGCGGCATCAGTTACGAGGCCCTCAATAATGCCAAGGCGCAAACCAAGCGTTTCATCGCCGTCTTGAACGACAACGAGTGGTCCATCGCCAAGAACGTCGGCGCCATTGCCAGTTATCTGAACAGCATTGCCACCAGTCCGACCTTCGCGCACTTGCACGACAAAGCGGGACGTTTCGTCGAAGCCATTGCCGGCAAATCGCTGGCTCACTTCGCTCACAAGGTCGAGGAAGGAATGAAAGGGTTAATCGTTCCGAGTGTCATCTTCGAGGAACTCGGTCTCCGCTATTACGGTCCGATCGACGGACACGACATCCCGCTCCTTATCCGCACGTTTGAGTTCCTCAAGGAGCAGGAAGAGCCTGTCCTGCTCCATATTTTAACCAAGAAGGGAAAGGGCTACGAACCGGCCATTAAACAGCCGGACAAATTCCACGGCCTCGGAAAATATCAGCCGGAGACGGGCGAGACGGCTCCCGCGCCTTTACCGACCTATTCCGAAATTCTCGGCAAGACCCTCGCCAAATTTGCCGACACCAATCAAAAGATCGTGGCCATTACGGCGGCCATGCCCACCGGAACGGGTCTAGGATATTTTGCCAAGGCCCATCCGGAGCGTTACTTCGACGTCGGGATTGCGGAGGAGCACGCTTCTCTTTTTGCCTGCGGTCTCGCCACCCAGGGTCTCAAGCCTTTTCTGACCATCTATTCGACTTTCATGCAGCGCGCTTACGACATGATTATTCACGACATCGCGCTGCAGAAGCTGAACGTGGCGCTCTGCATGGACCGCGCCGGTCTCAGCGGCGATGACGGCCCTACGCATCACGGTTTGTTCGACATCGGGTATCTCCGGCACGTCCCCAATATCGTGCATATGCAGCCCAAAAATGAAGATGAGTTTGTGGACATGCTCTGGACCATGGCCAATTACAATTCCGGTCCCATCGCCGTGCGTTATCCGCGTGGCGCCGGCACGGGCGCGAAGCCAAAGGCCGAGCCGAAATTACTCGAGATCGGGAAGGCCGAGGTAGTTCAACACGGAAGGGACGTGGCTCTCTTTGGTCTGGGCAATATGTTTGAAATGGCCGAAGAAGCGGCGCGTAAACTCGAAGCCCAGGGCTTCTCCGTCGCGCTCATTAATCCTCGCTGGATCAAGCCTATCGACACCGGCACGCTGGAGTTTTTCGCCCGCAGCGTCGCCGTCGTCTGCACCCTCGAAGATCACGTTCTGCATAACGGCTTTGGCTGCGCCGTCATGGAACATCTCTACACCCAGATGATCCATACGCCGGTCGTTCGCATTGGATGGCCGGATGAATTCATCGAGCACGGCACCATCCCCATTCTGCGCCAGAAGCATGGCCTGACCGCCGATGCGCTGGTGGAAAAAGTCCTCCCCCTCTTGCGCAAAAATTCCGCGCCCCAGTCCACTGTCGCGTAGCCTCGCGATTTACCGATGAAGGATGCCGCCATCCTTCGTTCCTGACATGGCCACGATCGAGGCTCATAACCTAACGAAGACCTACCGGACCTATCGGAAGGAGCAGGGACTCTGGGGGTCGGTCAAGGGACTGGTCAAACGACGGTATGTGGAAACGCGGGCGGCCGACCAGGTTTCCTTCCAAATCGAGGAAGGCGAATTCGTCGGTTTCCTCGGTCCGAATGGAGCCGGCAAGACCACTGTCTTGAAAATGTTGTCGGGTTTGCTCAATCCAACCTCGGGCGAGGCGCGTGTGCTTGGCTTCGTTCCTTGGGAACGTCGCAACGAAATGAAGCGGCAGTTTAGCCTCCTTATGGGCCAAAAAAATGCGCTCTGGTGGGACCTGCCCGCCCAGGAGTCACTCGAACTGAACCGCGCCATCTACGGAATTGATCGCGCTCGTTTCGCCAAAGTGGTGGGCGGTCTAACCGAACTCCTGGAAGTGCAGGACAAAATGAATGTGATGGTGCGCGAACTCTCCCTCGGGGAACGTATGAAAATGGAGCTTATCTCGGCTCTCATCCACGAGCCCCGCGTTCTCTTCCTGGACGAACCGACCATCGGCCTCGACGTGGTCAGTCAAAAACGGGTGCGCGAATTTTTGCGCGTCTACAACGAGGAGCATCGCATCGTCACCATGCTCACCAGTCACTACATGCAGGATATCGAGGAGCTGTGCGATCGCGTTATCATCATCGATCACGGCAAAATCTTTTTCGACGGACCGCTCAGCGATATCATTGATCGCTTTTCCAACGCCAAGATTCTCAGCCTCACTTTCGAAAAACCGGTGGTGCGCGATTTTTCGGAGTTCG
The DNA here is from genome assembly GCA_038226905.1 of Chthoniobacterales bacterium. Taxonomy (GTDB): domain Bacteria; phylum Verrucomicrobiota; class Verrucomicrobiia; order Chthoniobacterales; family UBA10450; genus JBBRDU01. Next base: position 7,075 of record JBBRQE010000003.1, read on the forward strand.
GTGAGGTGGTCGAACAGACCCCCGTTTCCATCCAGCTGAAAGTGCCCCGTGCCAAAGTGACCGAGACCTGCCGGCAGTTGCTCGAGGCCTGCAACGTAAGCGACATCAACGTCCAGGAATTGCCGGTCGAGGAAGTGATCCGCCGCCTTTTTGGCGAGCGCAGCGCGCAGAACGCGGCACAGGCCGGGAAAGCTCCGCTGCCTAGCGCTTGACGATGGCGCGCCGAAGCTCCTGCGCGTAAGCCGGATTCAATTCGAAGGCCGTGGCTGGAAATTCTGCCACTTGGACCTCTTCAAAATAGGGAATGCTTTCGACAAAGCCGGCCGCGATGAGAGCGTTCACCGTATCTGCCACATCTTCCAACTCCATGCGGGTGGAATCCTGGATCTCCGAGCCGTTCATGGCCTCGGTAAAACCGATCGCCCGGACCACGGTGGCTTCACGGCCGGTCAGTTTGATAGCACGCATACTACCTGATGAGCACCTTTTATACCGATGTGTCCCGGCTAGCCTTCCCCGGCTCTGTTCTCGCAGCGTTCGCCATCTCCGGAAGAACACTCTTTACCATTCCATCAACGAAAGAAGGATACTCCGGGCGCCAACCGCTCTCACGGAGTTTACTGTTATTAATTCGCTTATTGCTGTTTCCCCGTTTGCGCGGCAGCGCCGGTGCCTCGGCCCCAGACAGTGGACGCATCAGCTCATGGGATAGCCATTGATAACACTCGCTCAGAAGGAGGGGCCGATCGTCCGCTACATTAAAAACCTGTCCGCGCTTCCCATCGGGAGCGTTCGCCAGCGAAAAGAGCGCATGCGCCGCGTCATCCCGATGTATTTGGTTAACGAATCGATCGCGCCCCAAATCCACTACGGCCTCGCCCTCCAGGACGCGCCGTAACAAGGCGGAACGCCCGGGCCCGTAGAGACCGGCCAAGCGCGCGATGATTCCGCCTTCTTCCATGACAAACTGTTCCGCCTCTCGCAAAACCTTTCCCGTTTCGTGCTCCGGTTGCGCCTCGCTCTCTTCCGTCACCCAGGCCCCGTCCCGTTGCGCGTAAACGCTCGTGCTACTGACAAAAATAAAAGTGGCTTTGGCGAAACACTCGCGCAGGTGCCGGGCACCCTCCAGGTAGACGCGCCGGTAGGCCGCGACGTCGCCTCCGCGGGTGCTGGCCGCATGAATGACCAGATCGAAAGCTCCGCCTGCGGCCCGTACCTGCTCGAGATCGCCGATATCGACGCCGCCTCTTCGACTGCCTCCACCGGAACGCATTCCCGTCGTGCCGCTGCGCCTCCAGCCCTCCACGGCCCATCCAGCCGCTTCAAACAATCTCGCCGCCGCCGTGCCGACGTATCCGCATCCCGCGATGAGAACGCGCCTCAAATGCTGCCTTTCAAGCCGCGGCGGCCGCGATTTCAATTTCTCCGAAAGGAGTCGGCTGAATCGCCTGAATTTGCTTGAGCCGGATCAATTCGAGCAACGCGAGGAACGTGACCACGATTTCCACTCTCGAAGCAATGTCGCCGAAAAGAGCGGAGAATTGAATCCGGCCTCCTCCGGCCACGCGATGAAGAATGATTTCGATCTTGTCCGACACGGTAAAATGCTCGCCAAAAATCTCCCGTAGATCTTCGCGAGCCTCCACCCGCTTGATCACATTTTGGAAAGCATTGATCAGTTGAAAAATTCCGACTTCCCCGAGACGGAGCGGAGCATCAGCCAGAGCCGTGACCGATCCACCGTCGCGGGCGAACATTCGCTCCTGCTCCAGCTCCCGCGTATGCAATTGCGCGGCCGCTTCCTTGAACTTCTTGTATTCAATAAGCTGACGGATCAATTCCCAGCGCGGATCGTCTTCTTCCACGTCTTCTTCCGGAGGTTGCTGATCGACCGGAAGCAGGCTGCGACTCTTTAAATAAATAAGGTTCGCGGCCATGACCACAAACTCCCCCGCCAAATCTATATTCAACGCCTTGAAGGCCTGGAGATATTCGAGGTATTGCCGGGTGATTCGCTCCAGTGAGATATCGTGAATGTCTATCTCGTCGCGCTTGATCAGGTAAAGCAGGAGATCGAGCGGGCCCTCGAATATCTCCAGCTTAACCTTGTAGTCGTTCTCCATGGGGCGGCCGATTGTAAATGACACGCCGAAGATGTAAACCCGCGCCTGAAAAGGAGCCCCTATTCGGAAACAGTTTTCCGATGGACCCAGACGCTGTTCACGATGCCCAGTCCGAACATGATCATGAGAACGAAGGAACCGCTGTAGCTGACCAGCGGAAGAGGTACCCCCGTGATGGGCAGCATCGATATTGTCATCCCGATATTTTGAAAGATGTGGGTAAAGATGAGCGAGGTAATACCGACGACGAGGAGTAATCCAAACTGGTCACCGGCAAAAAAGGCGACGAAGAGACAGGTCACCAGGAGGAGGGCAAATCCGCTGATCAGAAACACGCCTCCGACGAATCCCCATTGTTCTCCGATGGCTGAGAAAATGTAGTCATTATGCACAGCCGTGGCCGGCAAAAATCCGAGTTCAATCTGCGTATTCGGTGCCTTGAAGCCCTTTCCGGCCCACCCGCCGGAACCGATGGCGATCAGAGACTGATTGATCGCCCAGGCCGACCCCTGTTTGTCGATCTCCGGATTAATGAAGGCCGTGATTCGTTCCTGTTGATACGGCTTCAGGCCCAGATTTATCGCGATGGGAATACAGGTCAGGCCAATCAGAATAATGCAGATCAGGTATCGCAAAGGCAACCCGCCCACGAAGAGCAGAGCCATCAAAACCGGCGCCCAGATGATGGTTTCACCGAGGTCAGGTTGCATCAAAATTAATAAACAGGGAGCTCCGACCACGGCACCGCATAAAAGCAGACGCAGCATCGGATGCATCTGCCGGAACTGACTCAGAAACAAGGCCAGAACCATGATTCCTGCCACGACCGCGAGCTGCGCCGGTTGAAAATTGATCGGCCCCAGATGTAGCCAACTTTTCGCGCCGTAAACGCGTTGACCCCAGAACTTGGTCAGAACCAGAAAAAATATGCCCGCCAAATACATGGGCAGTGCACCCCACCGGATCCAGTGATAGTCGATCAGACTGGTGAACATGAAGGCAAACAACCCGATCACCACCCAGTTTGCCTGCTTGCGCCAGAATTCGGACGCGATCGAATCCTCCCGCATATAGGTGGCGCTATAAATAGCAATCACGCCGAAAACGGCCAGCGCCAGCATGTTGGCCAGTAACAGCCAGTTGAGGCCGAGCAGTTTGCGAAGGAAAGGCGTCATTTTATGGCGGTTTCACCCCGGGGCGGGATCGATGCGCATGATTATATGCACATTTCCGATGTACACAAAAACGGACACTGTAGCTTCCCGCGACCCAGGGGGGGCCCCGATTTATAACGTCCGTATGTTAATCACTTATGCCCTCGAAAAGGCCTAATAATTGATTCTAACAGGCCTAAATAGCTCACTCACAGAATTTTAGAAGATGGTAAAAAATTTAAATGTGCCGTGCCTTGTCAGCCCGTCAAACCCACTTAGAATGATTTCCCCCCTTTTCTTAGTTCAACCGAGGGCCCGACCGATGGCGAAAAAAACTAAGCGTAAACTGGCTCATCCCACTCTGCCCATGCAGCGGCAGTTGAACCTGCGTCACGAGGGTCGCTACTTTGATTTGGAACGCATTTTCACCCAGCTCAATGAGCGTTACTTCCGCGGCCGTTTGCGCGGCTACCAGGTAAAGTGGGGACAACGCCGCAAACATCGGCCGAAAGAATATTTCATTTTCGGGTCCATCCAGGAAGAGGATCGCCTTATCCGGATTAACCCGGCTCTCGATCAGCCTTTCGTTCCCCTTTGGTTTCTCAAGTACGTGCTCTTTCACGAAATGTTGCACTCGGTCGTGCCGGACGAGCCGATGCCGGGCGGACGCCGACGCGTTCACACGGAGGAGTTCAATCGGCGGGAGCGCCAGTTCCCCGGTTATCGGAAAGCGCGCCGCTGGGAAGAAGACAATCTGGCGAAGTTTCTGCGCTAACGCGTCAACGCTGTTCCACCCCGGCGCCCGGACTGATGTCAGACGGCAAGGGGGTCGTCGCCACGTTCTTTTTGATCAGGTACCAAAGCGTGGTCGCGAGCAGGAGGGAGATTAGCTTCGCTTGCCAGTTTTTCAGGATCAGTCTCTTCATAATTACCGTGCAACAGGATTTCGGAGATGCGTTGCCGGAAGGTCTCCGGCGTGAAGTGACGCTCGATGCGCCTTCGATGACAAATGGAAATGCCGCCCGTTTCCTCGGACACAATAATGGCCACCGCATCCGATTCCTCCGTGATCCCGAGGCCGGCGCGATGGCGCAATCCCAGACTGCGATCAAGTGTCTCCCGCTGGCTCACCGGGAAAATGCAGGCGGCGGCGGCCAGGCGCCCATTTCGAATAATGGCGCCACCATCATGCAGAGCCGATTTGGGATGGAACAGGGCCAGCATGAGCTCGACCGAAAGTCGCCATCGATGGTCACCCCTGTTTCTTCATAAACACGAATCGACGTGTCCCGCTCGATCGCGATGAGCGCGCCGAACTGTTTGTTGGCCAGTTGCGTGACCGCTTCCGCGATATCGTGAACGGTCTCCCGCTTCTCGCTGGTTAAGGAAAAAATGGGATGACCGCCAAGCTCGGCCAGACCGCGCCGCAACTCCGGTTGAAAGATAACCACGAGAGCAACGGCCAGGAAGACAGAGAAGCTCCGCAGAATCCAGCCGATCACAATCAGGTTCAGCAGCGTCGATATGAGCGTGAGAGTCAGAAATACGATGGCCAAACCCGTCAGAACCTTGGCCCCGCGTGTCCCGCGGAAATAAAGGTAACCGTAGTAAACCAGCACGCTCAGCAGGATGATCTCAAAGAGACTGCGCCAGCTGCGCAGCCAGAGATGGAGGCTATCCTGAATCATCGCGCCATCACCTCTTCCGCTACGCGCAAGGCCTGCACATTTTCCGCGACATCGTGCACTCTGAAAACGTCAGCCCCGCCCGCTCGCAGCAGGGCCGTGAGGGCAAGCGTCGGGGTCAGACGATCGGCCGGCTCGACCGAGCCGGTCAATTTGGCGAGAAACGATTTCCGTGAAACTCCGATCACAATGGGTCGACCTTCCACCCGCAGTCGATCGAGATTGCCCAGCAACTCGAGATTGTGCTCAAGCGTTTTCCCGAATCCGATTCCCGGATCAAACGCGATGGCCGAGGGATCAATATTGCACTCTAGGGCGCGCGCATATTGTTGTCGAAAAAAATTAACGACCTCCACGACGACATCGTCATAAGTCGGCGCGACCTGCATAGTGCGCGGATTCCCCTGCATATGCATTATGATAAAGGCCGCGTTTCGTTGCGCGACCAGCGGCATCATCTCCGGATCGCCCCGGCCGCCCGTCACATCGTTCACCACGGTCGCGCCGGCTTCGAGTGCGGCCTCCGCCACTTCCGCCTTGGAAGTGTCGATCGAAATGAAAGCGTCCGTTCGATGGCGTAACGACTCGATCACCGGAAGGACGCGCGCCCTTTCATCGTTAGCGCTCACCGGCTCGGCTCCGGGACGGGACGATTCGCCGCCCACGTCGATGATTTGCGCGCCCTCGCCCGCCATTTTCAATCCGTGCGCGATGGCGACCTCATGGTCCAAAAACTGGCCGCCATCGGAAAATGAATCCGGCGTCACATTCAGCACTCCCATAATCATCCCGTGCCGTGACAGGTCGATGAGAGAATCTCCGATCTTCCATTGCCGGTCACCCATATTGGTCAGACTACCGAAACGAGCGTGTTATTCGAAGAGATGTTACACCGCGCCGAGAAGCGGGTGCATCCCCTTACCATCTTGAGCGAGGGAGAGGCGTCCAACACCCATCATCTCTCGCTAGGCCGAAAAGCCGTCGTCCGGCTGTTCCGCAGAGTCGATGTCCCTTGTATGTCCGTCGGCTTGTAAGGTATTATCGCGGGTGCGTGCGGGGCCAACCCCTACAGACTCACGCCCTATGCTTCTCACGCGCACTATTTATCGCACGGCTTTCGCCATCCTCGCGACATTGGCGATTTCGGCACGTGGCGATACCTATTCAGCGTGGAAGACACGCGTTTTTAGCGAGAGCGAACAAGCGGAGACCGCCATCAGTGGCGAACTCGCGCTGAGTCCGGCCGGTGATGGGATTCCTAACCTGCTCAAATACGCTTTCGGCTTGGATCCTCATCAGGACGGCTCTCTCGCACTGCCGCAAATCAATTTGGTGCAGGTGGTCGATCCCCAAACCGGGCAAGCCCGGAAGCTTCCCGCCATCACATATGGCGTTTCATCGGTCGATTATCCTGCTGATCTCTATTTCGTCCCGGAGTTTTCTTCCAATCTAAACACTTGGGTCCGGGGCGACGCCGTGTTCGCTTCACCCACGGTGGAATCTCCCGCCCATGCCGGCGGTCCCGCCTGGACTACTTCGCGGACCTTATTCCCTTTCGCGGCAAATTCGAAAGCGTTCGTTCGTCTGCGAATCGTGGAGGGCGAAACGTTGCCAGATGATTGGCAAATCGCAGACTTCGGCCACACCGGAGTGGATCCAAGCGGTGATGCCGATGGCGATGGACGTTCGAACTTTAACGAATTTCTGCACGGCACGAACCCAAACGACTACTTCGACGGCGTCGTTCCGGAAGTCGCCATCATTAGTGGAAACGCGCAGCAAGGTGACCAATCATCTCTGCTGCCGGTGCCCTTTATTGTGAGGGTCACGCAAACGGGCCAGTCACTGGTGAACGCTCCGGTTCGGTTCAGCGTTCCAGCGAATTCCGGGGCATTTACCCTGTCGCCCTTTGAGAACGCGTCTTTCGACACCCTTACGGCGCGAACCAATAGCGTTGGACTTGCGACCGTCTATTTTCGCTTGCCCGCCTTTCCTTCGCTCTCCATTACGATGTCCGTCTCAAGCGGCGGAGCTTCCGCTCTCATGACCGCATCTACCAACGCGGTGGATGGAGCGAGCATGTCGATCTTAACTGGGAATAATCAGACGGGCCTGCCCGATCGTTACCTGCCCGAGCCATTTGTCGTACAGCTACTGCATGGGAATGGTCTGCCGGCGGTTGGGGTCGCCATCATCTTCTCAGTTGGCAGCGGACCGGGTAGCGTTGTCGGTGACCGCTTCAACTCGACCGCCTCGGATTCAGTAACCTTGGTTACGGACGAAGAAGGTCTCGCCTGGGTATATTTCACGGAAGGTCCCGAACCGGAGATTGTCAGCGCGATTGATGCGACGAGTCTGGCTCCAGCCGCCATAAATTCGTTTTCGGCCAAGTCGGTAGCAAGTGCGCCCACCACGCGCTCGCCTGTCGCCGTTGGCCAGCACCACGCGCTCGCTTGCTACGCCGACGGTACGGTCTGGGCGTGGGGAGATAATTCCCGCGGTCAACTCGGTGATGGCACAAATAACGGCCGCTACCAACGCGGAGAGGTTGAAACGTTGAACGGAGTTATTTCCGTCTCCAGCTTTGGTGATACGAGCATCGCTTTGCGCGCTGACGGCACGGTCTGGGCCTGGGGCGCGAACGATGAGGGCCAACTCGGACATGGCGATTTCGAAGATAGCAATACTCCGGTTGAGGTGATGCGAGATAGTCAAACGCCGATGACGAACATCGTCGCGATCGCCTCCGGCTATTCTCACAATCTTGCTTTGAAGAGTGACGGGACTGTCTGGGCTTGGGGCGCCGATTGGGGATTCCAACTCGCGAATGATTCTGAGATCGACAGTCCTTACGCGCTTCAGGTGTTGATGCCAGACGGCAGCCCGCTGACCAACGTTGCCGCGATCGCGTGCGGTGATGCGCACAGCCTCGTTCTCAGAGCGGATGGTACGGCTTGGGCTTGGGGCTATAATGACGAAGGGGAAATCCTTGGCACCGGAGAAACCGATTGGCGATCTTCTGTCCCGGCTCCCGTGGTTGGCCTGAGTGATGTCCTTGGGCTCGCAGCCGGGGAGACTCACAGCCTGGTCGTGAAGAGAGACGGCACAGTTTGGAGTTGGGGACAAAACCAGAGCGGACAACGCGGCAACAGCCTAACTAACACGGGGCGAGCCACGCCGGCAGCGGTCAGTGGCTTGGAACACGTCATCCGGATTGCCGCCGGACGAAATCATAGTTTAGCCCTTAAGTCAGACGGGACAGTCTGGAGCTGGGGCGAGAATAGCGACCTTCAACTGTCCACCGGACCGCCTTACCGCTCTGCCATTCCAATCCAAATCTCAGGCCTAACAAACATTATTAATATGGCGGCGGGCGCCGATCAGACTTTCACTGTGGCCGCGGACGGTTCCCTATTTGGTTGGGGGCGAAATGGATTTGGCCAGCTCGGGAGTCAAGATATCGATTATCAAACGACTCCAACGCTGGTGACAGATTTCCTCCTGACCAGCGACCCCGACCACGATGGATTGGCTAATTGGAAAGAGAAGGAACTTGGAGGAAATCCAAACGCCTATTCGACCTCGAACGACAGCATCTCTGATGGATGGAAAGCCCGCTACAAGCTCAGTCTCACCGATGCCGCCCTCGCCACGCGCGACCTCACCGGGAAGGGGATGACGGTGCAAGACGACTATCGGCTCGGCACCGATCCAACCAAATTCTCTACCGTTGGCGACGGCATTGCAGATGGCTGGAAGGTGCAAAACGGATTCGACGTATTCGACCCGAATTTCGCGCAGAAAAAAGTAACCAGCAGCATGACCGTCTACACCTACTACAAAATGCTGACGGCACCGCCACCGCACTCGACAGTCGGCGATGGCATCGCAGATGAATGGAAGACGCGTTATGGCCTGGATGTGAAGGATCCGGATTGCGCGAACGAGGATCCTGACGGCGACGGACTAACCAATCGCCAGGAATATCTGGCCGCCACTGATCCAAACGATCCAGATACCGATGGCGATGACGTCCCCGACGGCCAGGATGGCTGGCCCTTGGAGGCGAGTTTATCCCCTCCGAGAGTCCCCGAGTTGCAGTGTTCGGTGATTGATTTGGGCGCCGATCGCGTAGCCTCGATGAATAGTGATGGACAAATCATAGTCCACCTCAACGGGTCCGATTACTTCTGGAACGAGGCGCAACTCACCCCGGTGCCTCCGCCCGCTCCACGTTCCTATTTCGAAAGAGATGGAGAACAGATGGTCTTTCATAGTGCAAATGGAACAGCTACGCCTCTTGTCACTGATTTTGACCATCTGAATACGGAGATCTACGCTTCGACGCCACAGGACGTGGTCATGGCCACAGGAGAGACGAGCGCTGGAATTTTCCTTTTTGGTGGTGTTCAGGAGACTCTCACCGGCCCAGCTTGGGACCTTCGCCCGCTCGCTCCTCGCCACCTGCTCTTTAACATACCAACATACTATGCGAAGGCGATCGCCGACGATGGCGCGCTGGCCGGATGCACTCAGAAAATCGAGACGTCTAGCGATTCAACCGGCAATAGCGCGGTAACACTTTCTCCGTCGAAAGCGATCCTGATTCACGATGGGGCGGTTACGGAGTTAGGAACTTTGCCAGGATTCGACTACAGGAGCCAGGCTGACATCATAACCATCAGGCGTGGTGCTTATTTTATCTTCGGCACATCGAGCGCTGGCGACTACGTGAGCTCGTCAACGCATAGATTTCTTTGGCATAATTCCGAGCCGGGAGATTCCCAAATCCACGGCACGGCCTTGATAGATCTAAGTGAGCTACCCGGCCTTCCGGCTGAAATTGACGGCATGGTGACTGGAAAACTGGATTTCTATGGTGAGTTGGTCTACCACATCGACGATACCACTTTCTACCAATACGCGCCGGCCACCTGGCGCAACGGCCGCTTCATCGATCCTAATACCCTGTTGGCCAATCCATCGAGCTGCCACCTTGAGCAAGCCGATTTCAACGACCAAGGAATAGGCGCCGGATCAGCAACCTTCCCCGACGGCCAACTACACGGAGTTATTCTACTGCCGGCCAAACTGGTCCCGGACTACAACCACGACCGCAGGATAGACGAGAAGGATAGCAATCTGGCCCGACGGAAGGACGATAGCGGTGAGGCGGTGCCGTTCTTCTTCTGGATCAACGATGATGACGACGAAGGGAATACGAACGGCACAGATATCCCGACCAATGTCGGCGGAAACGGAATCGACACCCAGATTAACGGAACCCGCGACTTGGTTGACTTCTTCCCGGTCTATCTGGATATCGAGCAGCTTATCGAAATGCTGCCTCCGGCAAACTTCGACTACAAACTCCAATGTGAGTCGTCCTTCCTAAACTACCTGGAGACCGACCTCACCCCCGAGGCGTGCGGCGATTATCTAACCAAGCTCGATTCGGACACGCTAACTCTCGATGCTGGCGGGCCTATCTCGAACCAGTTAGTGAAAAGGATCACAGGCAGTCAAACGCTTGATCCGGCTTTCCTTGCGAAAATCAAGGATCACGGCAAAGGCATCATTCTTCTTGAGGCATGGGGTGAAATCACAAAGCCCCTGAAGCTCGTGGTGACGAAAAAACAGGGCGGCGACAAGATGGCCGAATTGGAGTTGTCGTTAAGCATCAAGGACGTAGAGAAAATGTTTCATCACAAGAATGTGCGGAGCGTCGTTGAATCATGGGACGGACAGACGCCGGGGATGCCTGACCGGTATCTCGAAAACACTGAGCCCGAAAACTATCCGGACAAAGAATGTATCAACAAGAACTTCGTTTTTGTGCACGGCTATAATGTGAATGGCGAGCAGGCGCGAGGCTGGCAGGCCGAGATATTCAAGCGCATGTACTGGTCGGGCAGCCGCGCAAAGTTCTACGGTGTGAGCTGGGCGGGAGATCGTGAGCAGAGAAGCTACGGCGCATTTGGACTCCGCACTCCTAACTTTCACAAGTCAGTTAACGACGCCTTTACTAGCGCTCACGCTCTTCAGCAATTTGTAGCGACACTATCCGGTGAAACCACGATTGCGGCTCATAGTCTCGGGAACCTGGTGACCTGCAGCGCGCAGCATGATTGGGGAATGCAGGTGGAAAACTACTACCTGGTAAATGCGGCGCTCTCGATGGAGCAATTGCAGGCTGACGCCCCGCAGAACATAGGTCTGCAAAATAGAGGGTGGAGGGAATATGAAGAAAGGGTATGGGCATCCGAATGGCACTCGCTTTTCCCGCAGGATGATAATCGGTCAACACTCACCTGGCGTGGACGTGTGGCAAACTTCACCGGGCGCCGGGTGAATTTTTATTCCGATGTTTCGGGCGGGCTCGGAGACCATACAATGGAAACTCCACAGGAGCAGACCGACGAAGACTTCGTTGTGCAATTGAACGCAGGGATCGGAGCATGGATCGGTGGCGATGCGGATGGACGGCAAGCATTCTGTCTGCAGGAGCGTCTTAAAGGTAAGTTCAGCCTAGCTATCACGGGAAGCACCTATGGTGGCTGGAGGTTTAACCTCGACTGGACGATTTGGGATGATCCGGTTGCGGGGACAAATCCGCATTTTCCTGGGCCAGACGAAACGTTCCGTTTAACGAATGCGGAGCTACGAGAGAGGCCATTTTTTGATGACGACACTCCTGCGGAGCTTTATGGCGCCAATGGCAACCAGTTCGCTCTCCAGAATCGAAATCTATTGCTTTCCGAAATGATCCCAGCGCGTTCGTTGGCAGTGGGAGGAAATCCAGTTCCCACCTATGGGGCCGACAACTTCAACATGCAAAGTGTTCTGCGTTCTGGTTGGCCCGCTGAAAGAACAGCAGGCGGAAAACCTCCGCGCTGGTGGCACAGCGACTTAAAGGACGTTGGCTACATCCATACCTTTCCGCTTTATGACAAATGGGTCGAACTCGGAGGCTTTAAATGAGTAAACTGCTGTTCATACTTGCTGGACTCCTTACGGGCGCTTTCTGTGCAGTTGCACAGATAAACGTTCCCGTGGCGTCGTTAACAATCAGGGTCGTCGATGAGAGCCGCGTGCCAATCAAGAATGCACAAGCTTCGATTTGGGCTCAAGACACAGTAAAGGAGTTGCAGCGAGTCGGCGCAGTTGATGAGCAAGGAGTGCTGTCAGCTAAGATGCCCGCCTTTGGTGTTCTTTACTACTCGGCAGCTAACGTCGGCTTTTACAGCGCCTGGAGCGAATACCACTTCAAACCAAAGGCTATGAAGGGCGATTCTAGCACATGGTCAAGTCTTCGTTGGGAACCATGGAATCCAACCGTCGACGTTGTTCTAAAGGCGAAAGGCCCGCTGATTCCGATGTATGCGAAGCGCATCCGGACCATCGAACTACCGGCACCGGGAAGAGACATCGGCTACGACTTCGAACGCGGTGATTGGGTCGCCCCGCACGGGACGGGGAAGACAAGCGACTTGATCTTCACGGGAACCGGGAAGGTCGCAAACGGCAGTTATCGACTGAAATGGACGTTCTCCAATCCGGGCGACGGCATTCGCGTGGTGCCGCCCGACCAAGGCGCGCGCAGCGAACTCAAGTCTCCCAAGGAAGCTCCGGCCGACGGCTACGCCCCTGGCTTGGAGATTAATTCGGAGGGTCGGGTCAGCAGCGGGGACGGTCCCATTGGCGAACGACCTGCCTGTTTTGTTTTTCGCGTGCGGACCGTGCTGGATGAGAAAGGCAAAGTCGTGCGCGCGCAATACGGCAAGATGTATCCCGAGCAGCTCAATGTCGTGTACTACCTGAACCCGGTGCCGAACTCGCGAAGCCTGGAGTATGATCCAAAGCGGAATCTTTTTGGAAAGATGTCGGGCGAAGTGATTAACGACTACTGATTCCTACCCGCAGAAGGGATTTCGCGAAATGGTAAAGCTGGGCTATGGTTGCGGCCATCGCAGGTGAACTTCGCTGGATTGCTTTCACCTTGTTAAAGGCGGGACTCGTTAGCTTGATCCCGGCCAACCCCGCTCTCCGCGGTGACAAGGCAAGCGCAACGGAAACGATTATTCCGGCCCCTTCATTCGCTCCATCAATCGCACTCTCCTGAATCTCTCGACCTCGCCATGAACAAATCCGGTCAAACCGCACCCCCTCCGAAAGAGAATAAAAACGCTCTTCCGCTCCGCATCCTCGACCTCCTCCGACGGAAGAATTATCGCCCGCTCGACCATATTGAAATGGCGCGGGAACTGAACCTCAAGCCGCATCAACACCCGGAATTGCGCAAGCTGCTCGGAGAGATGGAGCACGCCGGGGAGATCGCCCGTATTCGCAAGGATCGCTACGTCCTGCCCGATGAAGCCGACCTCGTCACCGGCACCTTGTCGATTCACCCCTCCGGGTTTGCTTTCCTAGTCACGGAAAAGGCTGGCGAAAAAGATATCTTCGTGGCCGCCCAGAACACCGGCACCGCCATGCACGGGGATCGCGTGGTTGTCCGCATCTCGCGGGACGTGCCTTCCGCCCGCCGCAAAGAACACACGCGCGAAGAAGGCCGCGTCATTCGTATTCTCGAGCGAGCTCACAACACGATCGTTGGAACCTTGCAGCAATCTCCCAATTTTTTCTACGTGGTGCCGGACGATCCGCGCCTGACCCACAATGTTTATGTCCAGGTCCCTCCGAAAACGCGCCTCCCCCAGCCTGCCCGGGTAGGCGACAAGGTGGTGGTGCGTCTCGACGTTTGGGAATCGCGGCACGTCAACCCGGAAGGCGAAATTGTCGAGGTGCTCGGCCTGGCCAATGCGCCCGGCGTCGATGTTCTTTCCATCGTTCGGAACTATCACCTTCCTACCGAATTTCCCCAGGAAGTTTTGGACGAAGCCAACCGGATTCTGCAAACCGTGGAACCGCGTCTAATCGAAGGGCGGGAGGATTTGCGGGGGAAATTTATCGTTACCATCGACCCAGATGATGCCAAAGATTTCGATGACGCGGTCGACGTGGAAAAGCTCGGGCGCGGCGGCTGGCGGCTCGGCGTTCATATTGCCGATGTCGCGGCCTACGTCACTCCCGGGAGCGCGCTCGATCGGGAGGCGCGCCATCGCGGCAACAGCGTCTACCTGCCCGATCGGGTCATCCCCATGTTGCCGGAGCGTTTGAGCAACGGCGTCTGCAGTCTCAAGCCGGACGTGGATCGCCTGACCCACTCCGCCTTCATCGATTTTGACGCGAACGGTCGGGTCACCGCTTCACGTTTCGGGCGCACCGTCATCCGCAGCGCGAAACGTCTTACTTATAAGGAGGCCTACGCCATTCTGAAAGCACCGGTGCGCGATCAGTTGGGAGAACGCCTGCACGCGGCCTGGGAACTGGCTTCTCTTCTGCGGCGCAAACGATTCGAACAAGGCTCCCTTGATCTCGACTTTCCGGAAGTGAAAGTGCGTCTCGACGAAGAGGGCCGCCCCATCCGGCTGGAGCGCATCGAAAACGATGAGTCTCATCAGCTGGTCGAGGAATTCATGCTGGCCGCGAACGAAGCGGTCGCGCTGGAACTAAAAAATCGGTCGATCCCGACCGTTTACCGCGTGCACGAGAATCCCGACCCGGAAAAGCTGGCGGAGTATCGCGAGTTGGCTCTCAGTTACCAATACAAGGTGGGAGACCTCACCCAACGGCGGGAGATCCAGCGACTGCTGGCTGCAACCAAGGGCAAGCCCGAAGAACAGGCGTTGAAGATTGGTTTGCTAAAGAGTTTGAAGCGGGCGCGTTATCTGCCGCAACCGCTCGGTCACTACGGCCTCGCCAAAAACAACTATCTTCATTTCACCAGTCCGATTCGGCGTTACGCAGACTTAATTGCGCACCGTTCCCTGGCCGAACGCAACGAGAAGCGCCCAGCGCGGACCGACATGAGCCAGCTGGCCTCTCTCGCCGAACATATCTCAATCACTGAACGCACCGCCGCCGAAGCGGAAATGGAAGCGGTGAAGATGAAGAAGCTCGAGTTCTTCGAGCGCCAGCTGGCCGAACACGATCCACAGGTTTTCCGCGCTAACGTGGTGGACGTCCGCAACTACGGATTGGTTGTTGAATTGCCGGATGTACTCCTGACCGGGGTGGTTCACGTCTCCACTTTGACGGACGACTTTTATGTCTTTGACGCCGTCAATCGACGCCTGTCGGCTCGCCGTTCGCGCAGACGTTTTTCGGTGGGCGACAAACTGAACGTGTTTGTCGCGCGCGTCGATCGCTTCAAACGTCAGATTGACTTCGCTCTGGCCGACCAGCCGAAGCGACCGGCCGCCGCAGGCGGTCCCCGCCCCGCGGCAGGGAACTCCGGCGCGCGCGGGCAGAACCAAAGCCAGCGACCACGGGCGCCGCGGGGACGGCGGCGGCGTTAACTTTTAACGTAATCAACCACAAAACCCGGTTAACGAACTCGCAGAATCTTCTTCCCTTCTCCGGCTGGCCCGATCAAACTCGCAGCCTTTAGGAATGGACAACATCATCGAAGCGAAGGAACTCCAGATTGAGCGAAAGCACTTTCAAGTGGAGTTTCGAGAAAACGATCGCGGTAAGTTCCTGCGGATCACGGAAGAGGCACACGGCCGGCGCAATACCATCATCGTTCCCAGTACCGGGGTTGATGAATTTAAAGCCGCTATTGGTGAAGTGCTGGCGGGCGCGCAGAGCGCCCACGTCTGATCCGGGAGCGGACGGCATCGGAGCAAGCAGAGCCGGAAAACGATCCCGGCGACCACCGGCGTCGCGTTGGCACGCAAACACTGGGATTTAGTTTGCGCTTCCTTTCACAGATCGACTGAAAAATTTTTATGGCTAAGAACATTAAATCCGCATCAGCTCCAAAATCGCGCAACGCTCAACCGCTCAAAAACAAGGGCCTGCGCTACGTCTACAATTTCGGCAATGGCCGGGCCGACGGGGCGGGCAACATGAAACCGTTGCTGGGCGGCAAAGGGGCCAACCTGGCCGAGATGACGCGCATCGGTCTGCCGGTTCCTCCCGGCTACACCGTCACGACGGAGGTCTGCACCTACTTCTACGCGCATAACCGGACCTACCCCGCCGCTATGCAGGCGCAGGTGGAAGACGGAGTTCGGCGCATGGAGCGAATCATGGGCACGAAGTTTGGAGACACCGAGGCCATGCCGCTCCTCCTGGCCGTCCGTTCCGGCGCGCGCGACTCCATGCCCGGCATGATGGATACGATTCTAAATCTTGGCTTGAACGATGAGACGGTCAAAGCCCTGGTCAAGGCGACGAAGAACGAGCGTTTCGCGTGGGATTGCTATCGCCGTTTCATCCAGATGTATGGCGACGTCGTCATGGGCGTGCAGAAGCGGGAAGGCGAAGATCACGATCCCTTTGAATCGATTATCGAGCATTACAAAGACGAGAAATACGGGCAGCACGATATCGACGATTCGAAACTGGACGCCTCCGATTACCAGGAGCTGGTCGTCCGTTTCAAAAAACTGGTGAAAGAACGCACGGGCAAGGCTTTCCCGAATAATCCCTGGGATCAGCTCAACGGCGCAGCCGGCGCCGTCTTCGGCTCCTGGATGAACGATCGCGCCATCGTCTATCGCCGAAAATACAACATCCCCCAGGACTGGGGCACGGCCGTCAATGTGCAAGCCATGGTCTACGGCAACACCGGTACAAACTCCGGCTCCGGTGTCGCCTTTACCCGCAATCCGGCCAACGGCATCAATGAATTCTACGGGGAATTTCTGATCGACGCGCAGGGCGAAGATGTGGTGGCAGGCGTACGCACGCCACAACCCGTTCTCGAGTTGAAGAAGCTGATGCCTAAATGCTACGCGGAATTGCTCAAGGTTCGGGCCACCTTGGAAAAGCATTTCAAGGACGTGCAGGACGTCGAGTTCACCATCCAGGATGGGAAACTTTTCATGCTCCAGACGCGCAACGGCAAACGGACCGCAGCCGCCGCGCTCAAGTTCTCCATGGACATGTTCAAGGAGAAGCTGATCGACTGGAAGACGGCTGTGCTGCGCAATCCGGCGGATCAGTTGGATCAGCTCCTCGCCCCGATCTTTGACGTGGCGGAAACGAAAAAAGCGAAAATCATTGCCAGCGGTCTCCCGGCCGGCCCCGGCGCTGCTTCGGGCAAGATTTATCTAAACGCAGACCGGGCGGCGGCCGCCGCGGAAAAGGGAGAAAACGTCCTGCTCGTGCGCAACGAAACGAGTCCGGAAGACTTGCGCGGCATGATCGCGGCCGAAGGCATCCTGACCGCCAGAGGCGGCGTCTCGTCGCACGCTGCTCTCGTCGCGCGTCAGATGGGTAAAGTTTGCATCTGCGGCGCGTCCGCCCTGCAGATCGATTACCAAAAGAAGACAGTTTCCGTGGCTGGCCAAACTTTTAAAGAAGGAGATTTTCTCTCCATCGATGGAACCGCCGGCACCGTTTACGCTGGCCAGCTTGCCACCGCCCCCAGCGAGATCATCACTGGAATGCTGCACGGCGACAAAGCCGCGCAAAAAACGGAGAAGTTTAAAGCGTTCAACCAGCTCATGACATGGTGTGGGCAGGCCGCGCGGCTCGATGTCCGTTGTAACGCTGATAATCCCGAACAGACCGAGAATGCGCTGGCCTTCGGTGCGGTCGGCATTGGCCTGACCCGGACCGAGCACATGTTTTTCGAAGGCGATCGCATCGATGCCATGCGCGAGATGATTCTGGCCGATAATATCGACGATCGAAAAGCTGCGCTGGCCAAACTCCTCCCCTATCAACGGGAAGATTTCGTTGGGATTTTCAAAGCGCTCAAGGGCTATCCCGCCACCATTCGTTTTCTCGACCCGCCCCTCCACGAATTTCTGCCGCACGAAGCAAAATCACAGTCGGACCTGGCCAAAAAAATCGGCATCACCGCGGAGAAGGTCGCGCTTCGCGTGGCGCAGCTTCACGAGTTCAACCCCATGCTCGGCCATCGCGGCTGCCGCCTTGGCATCGCCTACCCGGAGATTACCGAGATGCAGGCCCGCGCTGTCTTCGAGGCGGCCGCCGAGGTCATGAAAAAGAAAATCAAGGTGAAACCGGAAATCATGATCCCGCTCGTTGGTTTCAAGAAGGAGTTCGATCTGCAGGCCGAGATCGTCCACCGGGTCGCGAAGGAAGTGATGTCGGCCAGGAAAGTAAAATTTGATTACCTTGTCGGCACCATGATCGAGGTGCCGCGGGGCGCGCTCACGGCAGACGAGATTGCAAAAAGTGCTGAATTTTTCAGCTTCGGCACGAACGACCTCACGCAAATGGCGCTCGGCATCAGCCGCGACGATATGGGCAATTTCCTCATGCCTTATGTGGAGAACGAAATCTTCAAGAAGAACCCCTTCGCCACGCTCGATCAGACCGGGGTAGGCCAACTCATGCAGATCGCCATCGAGAAAGGCCGGAAGAGCCGCGCCAAAATTAAGCTGGGCATTTGCGGCGAACATGGCGGCGACCCGGACAGCGTGAAATTCTGCCATCGACTCGGCTTGGACTATGTTAGTTGCAGTCCTTTCCGAGTGCCCATTGCGCGTCTGGCTGCGGCGCAGGCCGCCTTGGCCGGTTAATCGACCCAGCGATATAACCAGATGCCGGGCCCAAACGATGAGGTCGCGGAAGTAATCAACTGAAACCGGCCATTTTCCACGAGCGGGACTCGATCGAGCGCCGGGTAAAGCTGTACCGGTAACGAATCTTCCGTGGGCATGAACACGACATAGCCCACGTTGTTTTTGCGCATATAGGTCTCGAAGAGGGTGACATTTTCCCAGGCTGCGCGCGGCGCATTGGTCGAACCAAGGAACCGTCCGATGGGTAGCCCCGACAAAACCCGAACGGCCACATCATCGGAAAAACAACGCAGTTCCGGACGATTCGATTTCGCAAGATCGGCCACCAGAGCGTTCGCCACCCTGGCATGGGCGGAGAAATCATCGAGGACGTGCGGGATGATGGGGAGCTCCGGTCTAACCCCCCAGGCACTTAGCAGAAAAAGAGCACCCACCCCCGCCCATCCCAGCCAAACGGGCTTTACTCCAACCAGAAAGCGCTGCGCCATCCATGCCAAAAGCGGAAGGCCGAGGACCAGCGCAAACAACCCGTAGCGCGGCAACCAGACGGGTTGCCGTTTCGTCACGTAGGCCGCCACCAACAGTCCGACGATAGCCAACAAATACGAAACGGTGGCGAAACAAGCCCAGGAAGTGCGGCGGCGGCGCAGAAATTCGACGAGCAAGACCAACGCCGCTCCCAGGCTGGCCAAAAACACCACCCTATTCCCGCCTAACAAGAGATAATCGATATCTCCCTGCACATCAGACAGAGTGAAGCCACGGCGCGATGGATGGAAATCCATGTAGTGAGCATGATAGAGCACGCGTTGCGTAAAGAAGGCGAACCAATCGTGTTGGGCCAGTTGCCCAATAACCAGCCAGCCGAGCGGCGGGAAAAGGAGGAGTGCGCAAACCAGCGAAGAAACACGTCGCTGCCGAATGAATTGGAGAAAAGGCAAAAGTGGGATGAGGGCCCAAGCTTCCACTCTGACACATCCGGCCAGCGCGGCGCAGAGCGCGGCCCCTAGCCACCGATCCTTAAGAAGAAACCAAAGACTGGCGAGAGTCAGACATGCAAAAGGCACATCCGTCATGCAGGCCGCCGAGTAGAGGAGGTGCAGCGGATTCAACAGCACGATCACGAAAGCCGCGCAGCTCAGCAAAAGGTGACGGGTCAGTCGGTAGGCAATGGAAAATGTCAGGACGCAACTGACCGCCCCGCACAGTGATGACACAATTTTTCCGGCGAGGAGCGCATCACCCAGCCAGATGTTGGGCACGGCGGCGACAAATTGGAAGAGGGGCAGCCAAAAGCCGTAGAGATCAGCCAGACGAAATTCTCCGCTGGCCAGACTGGCACTGAATCTCGCAATGGTTTCGGCGTCCGAGTATCCATCTTGTTCGGCATTGGGCAGGTAGAACGCCGCCCAAAGACGGGTAGCCAGCGCGGTCGACCACAACACGGTCCAAATAGTTGCTCCGACAGACCTGGGGCCGCCCTCGTTTCGCGCGCGCGACAAAGCAACCGACCGAACTGCGATTGACGAACTCATATGTCCCGAACTGCGCAGCTATTTCTTTATGGCCTGACGATATGCCAGCCAGGCATTCCAAGCTCGCTCCCAGTTCTGCTTCTGCGCCCACGCGTGTGCCTCCAGAAAATGGAAGTAAGGCGGCACACCCGGCCGCTCGCTAAAGTGCCTCGCGGTCAGCAGAGCGTCGTCGACTCGTCCGCGCTTCATCTGCTCTTTGTACAAAGCGTAGCCCGTCGCGTAATTGTCTGGGTTTCTATAGTACCTATTCTGCAATTCTTCCAGTGAGCCTTCACTCTCAAGCCGCGGCATGGCCACGGCGTCCCCGAATTTTTCGGTCAGTTGGTAGGCGGTTTTAAAATCGCTCCGGCCCGCATTGTATGTCGCCACTCCCAACCAGGCATACGACATCCAATTCGGATATTGCTCAACCTGCCGGGAAAGTTCATTCAAGTCACCGCGTTCCGACCAAAGATCGAAGAGGGCCAGCTTCTCGGTGTCGGTCAGGGTGTGCAAATCGGGGTCGTTCTTCCGAAAACGTTGTAACTCCTGATCAAAACGAGGACCCTTCACGCGATTTAGGTAGGCGAGCACCAAATCGTGCTGAGTCAGGCCGACCTCCTGCAGGATGCGCTCCACTTCCGGATTTTCTAACGCCGCCTTGTTAAACATGCCGCCATAAACCTCGAGCCGTTGGGTTCCGGTGGTGGTCCGCCGTAAGGCTTCGCGCCAGGCCGTCGCAGCCAGGACAGGCTGCGAAGTCAGCCAGGCGGTTCCCTCGGCCAGAGGGATCTCAAAGGAATTTGGCTCGAGAAATCGCGCGCGCCGAAAATCAGCGAGAGCCTTGTCCGGCTGCTTCGCCCCGACTTCTGCGAGGGCGCGGCCGAAGTAAAGCTGCCAGTCCAGCGGCGCCCATTCCAGGGCAGTGCTGTTTAAAGTCATCGACTCGGCAAAATTCCGGCCACGAATTGAAACAGGCGATAATTGTTTTACAACCGAGACTCCGACCGAGCCCGGCAGCAGCGTGTTTTTCTTCGTCGCCAGCGTCCAGGAGACACCCGCCACGAGCAGGCCCAAGCCAATCAGCCGGAAAAAAACCGACATCACCAAACTCCGTTTGAAAGGGAGGGGCCGATGTAAGGCCGCGCCCAGCAGGAACAAGCCGGCATAGGCGGATCCGACGCGGTGCCCCGCAACATCGACGAGGCCATGGGCCGCAAAAACCACGGCACCGAGCAGAGCGGCCAGCCGAAAGCGCTGATTCGTGCCTTCCTGCAACGGCAACACGCGACGGAGCAACAATCCCGCGCCAGCGATGGTCAGGAGCACGGCCGGCCAGCCCATTTCCACCCACATCCAGATCCAATCACTCTCCGGATGAAGCGCCCGCGTCTCGGTCAACGATTCATGGCGGAACATGGCGAAGACAGCCTCAAAATTCCCCAACCCGATTCCACACCAGGGAGAGGCGCGGATGAGTTCGAAGGCGTCGCGAAAAATCTTCCAGCGAAAATCGACTGTGATTCCGGTTCCGCCGAGATGATGCAAATGGAAGCGCTCCAGAGTCTGTCCGCCGAGAAGCAAGACCGCGCTGAGCAAGAGGAGCAGAAACGAGAACCCGAGAGCCATCCGCGCATGCGAGCGCTGGCGGAAAGCAACCACAACAATCCATAACGCGCTGCCTGCCACCAAAATGGCCACGCCCGCCCGCGAAAGATTGAGAAAAATCGCGGTGACCAGGATCCCCAGCCCGATCAACCAAATAACCCAGCGCTTCCGGCTGTGTCGCAGGTCGTCCTGGCCACAAGCCAGAAGAACGATAGCCGTTATACCAAAAAGATCGCCGGTCTGATTTCGGTTGGGGAAAGGACCGAAATTGCGCTGGTTGATCCAAAACGGCAGAGAAGAATGGGTCAGGTAGACAAAGATGGAGAGCGCCGCCAGCAGCACGATACCGGTCACGAAAAATCGCAGCTGGGTACGGACCGAGCGTAATTCCAGTTCCTGCGTGCTGACCAGGTAAAGCCAACTCACGCCCGCGACCAGGCTAACCAGACAGGTGCCGCTGATCCACGGTTGCGCGGAAGCGGTCAGTGGCAAGGATATCCCGAAATCGTCGCCCAGGACGTTCCGCCAAATGGGAAAAAAGAACCAACCGACGGGCAGAAATGCGATCGTGGCGACGCCTACGAACAGAACGAAAATCGCGTTGGTGACCCAACCAAGTGACAGGCCCGGTGGCCGAATCAACAAAAGCAATCCGAGCAAGGCCACGACGATTCCTTCCTCCCATTTCTGGGTGCCTCCACCGAGAAAGCAGGCCAGGACCGGGAGGAGGGCCACGGCCATTCCCTTTCCCGTGGGGGTGAGAACTCGCCCTCGCTTGGGACGTGGTTCGGATGGGACGGGGTCAGGCATTACCTGAAGAAGACTACCATGGTATGGGATTAGCTATTTTTCACAGAGAACCACGCAGTTATGCAGCCCTTTTACCAGCGCGTATCTTAACATGAGTTGAAGGGGTGCAGCCATCGCGTACTCTCAGCTCGCCGCAAAACGCAATAAATCATGGTAACGCAACGCACGGAAGGTCTCTACCGCCTCTTCCTGCTCGGTCAGATCATCATGGTCGCGGTGCTCTTCTGGATTGGCGTCTGGATCATGGTCACGTTTTATTCGCCCGGGGCCGGGGCCGAATTCACCTGGCGGAGATACAGTATTTATTGCGGCCTTATTGTGCTCGGTATGACACTGGAGGCCCTGACGCGGTCCAAGAATTATTTCCTGCAGAACGAGTTGCTGCGTCCCCATCGCCTGAGCCTTCGCCAGACAGTCGCCAGCACCGGCTTGCTCGTCCTCTTTCTGATTGCCACAAAGGACGGTTTCATCTCCCGAATCTTCTTCTTTAATTTCGTGCCCTGGCTCTACGTGGCGCTCCTCTTCTCGCACAATTATCTGCCGGGCGTGCTCGCCCGCACCATTTTTCGACGCGAAGAGAAAACGCTGCTGGTCGGATCGAATCAAAAAGCCGCTCTCCTGAGCGACTGGCTCCAGCGCAAAGCGGAGATCGGTCTCCGCACGGTCGGGCTGATTTCGTATGAACCAGCCGGCCACGAGGAAGATGCGATCCCCGTCATCGGCACGCCCGATCAGTTGGAAGCCATCGTGCGGGAACGTGGCATCACTCAGGTTATCCTGCTCGAGTTCCCTCTCCTCACGCCGGCTAACCAGGCCGTTATCCGCATCTGCGATCAACTCGGGGTGCGCCTCTTCATTCTGAGCGACCTGGAAGAACGGTTACGACACTCCGTTACCTTTTTCGAAGATGGCGGGTTCCGTTTCATGGGCTTGCGGGAAGAGCCGTTGGAAAATCCGTTAAACCGTTTCCTCAAGCGAGCCATCGATCTGGCCATTTCCATACCGGTCATGATTTTCATTTTTCCCGTCATCGCGACCATTGTCTTCGTCGCGCAACGTCTGCAATCGCCCGGCCCGCTTTTCCACGTGCAGGAGCGCGCCGGGATTCAGAACCGTCAGTTCAATATTTACAAGTTTCGCACCATGCGAGCCGATCATGCCGAACCACTTTCCCGCCAAGCCCGCGAAGGAGATGAGCGCATTTATCCACTGGGCAGATGGTTTCGTAAGCTGAGCCTCGACGAAATTCCGCAGTTCTGGAACGTCTTGTTAGGCGATATGAGCACGGTGGGACCGCGGCCGCATCTGATCGAGCACAATAATCAGTTCGCTCACTTGATGGAGAATTATCATGTCCGCGCTTTCGTTAAGCCAGGCATCACCGGCCTCGCCCAGGTCCGGGGATTCCGCGGCGAGGCGCGGGATGATTCCGACATCCAGAATCGCGTGACCTGCGATATCGAATACTTGGAAAATTGGAATATTTCTCTCGAGTGCGGCATCATCCTGCGCACTTTTGCACAGGTAATGTCCCCGCCCCGCACCGCCTATTGAGGCGAGTCAGTTTCTTTTTGGGTGAGCGATTGCAGCTGGGTGACAAAATTTCCGAGGACGCGACTGCGCTCGAATTGCTCGACATAAGTGCGGCCGGCCCGGCCCCACGCCTGACGTGTCTCAGGGTGTTTCGCCAGGTCGAACACGATGCCGGCCAATTCGGCCGGTTGCCCGGGCCGAACATTGACGCCGAATCCGCCGGCGGTCACCGCTTCGGCCAGAGCACTACCTTCATCGGCCACTGTGATAACAGGACAAAAATGCGCCAGGGTGACCAGAATTTTACTTGGGAAAAAAGCGTTCCCGGAACCGCTTTGCTGTGTGATGAAAGAAACATCCGCATCAACCAATAATTCCTGGTAATCGAGGCCGCGCTGCAGCGGCAACATGACAACGTTATCCAGTCGACGCTGAGCAACCATGGCCTCGAGCGCGGCGCGTTCGGCCCCGTCGCCGCAAAGCACAATTCGAATGTTGGATTGCGCCCGAAGCAACTCGGCCGCGTCGAGTAATATTTCAAGACCCTGTTTTACTCCGAGGTTGCCCGCATAAACGGCGAGAAAAACATTCTCCGGGAAATCGTGTTTGCGACGGAACTCCCCGTGCTGTGGCAGAGCACTTTGTTCCGGAAGTTCCACGCTATTGGGATACAGGATTAACTTTTGCTCCGGAACTCCCTTCCGCCTGAAAGCGTCGACAATTTCCGGACTGATTCCGGAAACACGTACGGCCTTTTCGTAAGCAAAACTCTCCAAGGCATAAAGCGCGCGCGTAAACCAACCTTCCCGCAGCATGCCCAGGCCGACGGCGGCGTCGGGTTGCAAGTCTTGCACGTGAAAAATGAACGGCGCTCTCTTCCACCGAGA
This sequence comes from Chthoniobacterales bacterium, assembly GCA_038226905.1. Taxonomy (GTDB): domain Bacteria; phylum Verrucomicrobiota; class Verrucomicrobiia; order Chthoniobacterales; family UBA10450; genus JBBRDU01. The sequence goes on from JBBRQE010000003.1 coordinate 32,014, forward strand.
CGTGAGCCAAGCCACCGTGCCCAGAACGAGGGGCGGTGAAACAACCAGGTAAATATCCGGCGCGCGGAGCGTGAGAATACGAATCGTCGAGGTGAAGGCGAAAGTCGCTTCATGCGCAATGCGCTTTATTGCCGTGACCCGTTCGGGAACGAAATGCCAGCACCGGTGAACAGGCACGCCGTTTACATCATCCGTGCGATACAGGACACCCTTGTCCGTGGCTCTTTTCTTCCATTCCGGATAATAGGCAAAAGTCGTCACCATTTCGACGTCATGCCCGGCGGCGCGCAGAAATTCGCAGACCGACACATTGTGCGGCGCGATCCCGGTTATTTCCGGTGCATAATTTATTCCCCAAACGATGACGCGCATGGGCAAGGCTCAACTTTTTGATTCTTCGGCCCGGCGCCGCAGCTCATAGGTTTTGACCACGGAAAGAAATTCGTAGGTCGCGTGTAAACGGGCGAAGTAATATCCATCGCGGCCGTCCAGGAAGCCCTTCTGCCAAACAAAAATGTATAAAAAGCGGAGCAACGGACGGAAGGGTAGACGCTGCGACAACAATTTGAGCCGGCGACGACGCTCCACTCGCCCATCGCTTAACCCTCCGGCGCTTTGCGGCAAAAACCCGTCCACCGCGACACGAGCCTCCCAGTTGGAGTAACGATTGTGTTTTTCGATGAACACGTCGACTGAGGGAAAGGCGTAGTGATCCATTTGGCAGCGCAGGCGCGCGGTCGCACCCTGCACGATGACATGCTCGTGCACTTCATTATCCCCGCTTTTTGTCTCCGCCTCGGTCAGACGTTCGTAACGACCTAGCGAGTGGCGAAACAATCGGAGATTCCAGTTGGGGTAGTAGGAATGACGCAACCAGCGGCCCAGAAAGAAAAAACGCCGGTTGATCCAGTAGCCGGCAATCTCTCCGGTTTGCGCGATCGCGCGCGCTATTTCCTCCCCTGCTTCGGGCGGCAGAACTTCGTCCGCATCGAGGATCAGAATCCATTCGTTCCTGAAGGGCAGATTCTGCAGGGCCCAATTTTTCTTCTTCGGCCAGTTTCCTTGGAATTCGAACTGAACGACCCTGGCGCCCATTTGCGTTGCGATTTCGATGGAGCCGTCATCACTCTGGGAGTCGACCACAAAGATTTCATCCGCCCATTTCACGCTGCCGAGACAACGGGGCAGATTCGCCGCCTCATTCCTGATCGGCACAATCACTGAAACCGGAACAGACTTGTCAGTCATGGGCGTGGCAGGCGCGTCCGGTGAATTCCAAGTAGGGAATAGGCCGGGGGCGCTTCGTCGCATCGGAGCAGGGTCCGTCCATCAAAGAGCACGAAATCCCTCTGGCGCAGAAAGTCAGGGATGGCACTTCCGGTGTAGCCGTCGAGATAGATGACCTTGATTCGCCCGGCCGCGAAAAGCTCGCTGGCCCCATCCAAAACCTGGAACTCGTGCTCTTCGACATCGATCTTGACCACCAGATCACTCGCCGGCAGGGAGAGTGAATCAAGCGGCTCGCAATGAACTCGCACGGTGTTGGCGGGCGCGTCCGGCCCGGCCACCTTAAAGACTCCCGAAGTGACTCCCGGCTCAAAATGGAGCTCACCGCTGAGATTGGACACAGCGGTGTTCAGAACGGTAACCTCCCCCTCCCGGACCGATCGGCGCAAACGGACGGCAGTCTCGGGATTTGCTTCGAGGGCGATACAGCCGCTCTGAGGAAAGACATTATGGAGGCGCGAGAGGACCGAGCTGTAAAGGCCCACATTGGCACCGACGTCGACAAAGGTGTCTCCGGGCTGCAGGAGCAGAGCCAGATTGAGGAGCGAAGCAGCTTCGTCCCGAAAGATCACGTTTTCATCGGCCATTCGGAAGGCCCGCCATAATCCGATCTCCTCCCGGGTATTAATGGAAAGGTTCGCGCCGAAAATCTGGATGTCGACCTCACGCGAGGGAACAAGAAGACGCGTCAGCATGATGCGAAAGCCGGGATATTTGAATGCGAGAATCCAAAACCAATGCCGGAGCTTTTTCTTACCGGGGAAATTCATTTCACGGCGGAGATGACGGCACCACTCAGGGCATCAGTCGCGAGAGCGCAGAACTTTGCACGGGTTCCCCGCCGCCATCACGTTCTCCGGCACGTCGCGCGTTACCACAGAGCACGCTCCAATGACACTGCGCGCCCCGATGGTCACGCCTGGCAGCACAAAGGCGCGCGCCCCGACAAATGCCTCTTCCCCGATAGTGATCTTGGCCGTGACCAATGGAAGCGCCGGCTCACTAAAGTCGTGACTGCCTGTACTCAAATACGCTTCCTGCGCGACGATGGCGCCAGCCCGAATTTCAATCTCACCAAGCGTGTAGGCGTTGGCGCGATCGCCCAGACAGGCGCGGTCGTGCAAAGTCAGGTTCCACGGAATGGCGATGCGTGCGCGTTGATGCACGAAAGGCGTGCCGTGAATTTTCGCATCAAAAACCCGCAGCCAGAAGAGCCGCCAGGGGTTCAATGGTTTCGGCGTCCAGGCGCAAAAAACGATCCAGCAAAACTCCCATAAAACGCGGAGCAGCCGGTTGCTACCGGACCACGGCGACTCCTCCGCCAGCTTCTGTTCCGGATTAACGATTTGAGCTTCAGTCATTACTGATTCTGCATGATGGATTGGAAGTCCTGCAAAAAACGATTAGCTACGCGCGGCACGGAATACTCAAGCGACTTCTCATAACCTGACTGGGCGACGCGAGCCAGCATTGTTTCGTCAGCCATGATGTCGCGCATCCTGTTAGTTAACGCGGCTGTCGGATCTGGCGAGCGGTGATCAAAAACAAATCCAGTCCGCTGGTTCTCTATGAAATCCTTGAAGCAATCCAGATCCGAGACCAGCACGGCGCAGCCGTTCGTCATGGCTTCCAGAGGGGCCAGACCAAAGGATTCGCCCCTTTCGGCCAAGGAGGGATAAACGAACAAACGAGACCGGCGCAGCGTTTTCTCCAGTCCCCCCGCCTCGAAGATCGCTCCGGTGAAGAGGACCTGATGAGCCACGGGGTTCGCCAGCTTCTGCAAGGACGCGAGATAAGATTCTCCCCCGCCGCCAAACTTTTCTTCGGTCGGTCCAACGATCATCAACTCCCAGTCAGCAAAAAGGGTGCGCGCGTGATCGGAGAACGCCGCAACCAAAAGATGCACGCCTTTTTCGGGATGAACCCGGCCGACATACAGGATAATTTTACTCCGCTCGTTCAGTGGAAGCGGAGCTGTCTCCGCGAGGACGGGAGGCGCCGGGTAGGGAATAACCACGATTTTCCCGCTCCGCCCGGGGACCTGTGCTTCGATGGCGCCAGCCACCGCTTGGGAGGGGGCCTGCAAGCGGGCGGTATGCCGATAAAATGATAACTGCCCCTTGGGAAAACGAGCGACATGCACATAAAGCCGGCCTCGATCCGGAGTCCAAAGAAGGATGGGCAGCCAGAACGTGTTCGTGATGAGCAGGTCCGCGGCGGGCAGTTTTAATTTGGCGCGAAACGAATAAATAAGATCAAGGCATTTCAGCCAAACGAGCGAGCGCGGCGCATCGAAACCGGGGACACGGATATGCCGGACCTTGCGCAGCATTTCTTCCCGCGGGAATTGCGGGACGGCGCGGGAAATCACGGTGATGTCATGACCTCGTGAAGCAAATTCCTCGGCCAACATCAGCCAGGCCTTTTCCACGGCGCCACCCATGATGGGCGGGACCGGCAGAAACGCGCCGAGCACAATGGTAATCTTCATTCCGTGGCACCCGACAAGACTTCAACGAGAGACTCCACCGCTCGTTCGATGTGAAAGTTCGCCGCGAAACACCTCCGCGCATTCTCCCGCATGACCACACGGTCCCCTTCCGGCAAAGCCAGCCAGCGTTCGAGTGATGACATCGTGCCGGTGACGGTATCTTCATTGCCAAAACCCGCACCGGCCTCCACGATTTCGCGCCAAATATTAACCTGATTGGAGATGAGAACAGGAGTCGCACAGGCCAGAGCTTCCACCACGGCGATGCCGAAGTTCTCCTGGTGGGACGGCAAAATGAAGACCTCGGCCGCGCTGAAGGCGCCCCATTTTAGATCGCCGCTCAACATCCCGGTAAAGGTGAAAGCATTTGCCGGTAACAAGGCCGCGGCCATGTTTTTGAGTCGCTCAAGATAAGCAGGATCGGAAGGACCAGCCATGACGAGATGACAGGGTTGCTCCGCAGTTCGACGCGAGGCCACGGCGGCAAAAGCTTCAATTAACAAGTCGCATCCCTTTTTTTCATGCAACCGGCCGAGGAAGAGAAAAATTCGTTTCCCGTGCAGCAAGGAAAACGTTTCGAGGAATCGGATCCGTGCGGCGGACAGATCCAGATCGGGCGGGGCCGTCCCGTAGTTCACCACTCTCTCGTGGCAGCGGTAGGGGAAGAATGATTCGCGCGCCAGCCGCTTTTCCTCCTCCGACGTAAAGAGGACGGCGCGGGCGTCCCGCAACACGCGATATTCCGCCCAGGGCCAGTAGAGCATTTTCTTCAGATGCTTGAGTGGATAGGTTTTCTTAAACCATGGGTCGAGCATGCCATGAGGGAACACGAAATAGGGGGTCTTGGTGCCGCGCAGTCCACGCCACACCCCAAAGCTGCTGTATTGCCAAACTCCGTGAACAATGACGGCGTCAAAATCGCCGTGGTGTTTTCGCAGCCACTCCGCCAATTTCGGGGTGTAGCCATAACTACCGCGCCCCGGACCGAGGGCGTGAGTCGTGACCGGCGAATCCTGCAACCAGGGAGCATCCGGCCTATCGAGCGAAACGATCTCCACATCATGTCCCAGACGACGCAAGAGAGCGGAAGATTGCCTAACTGATTCAATGGGACCACCCACCGCCGGGTCCAGCGTGTGAATGGACCGAAGTATTCTCATCCAAAGAATGGCAGGAGTGATCGGACCGGATCACTTAACCGAGCCATTGGGGGAGCCGGTTCCAGTTCCGGTGCGCGGGCCGTTTAATCGCTCCGCGTAAACCGAACGGCTCCGCGGCATCGCCCGGGCGGCCGGTTCGGCTTCCAGCGACATTTCCTCGGCCTCGGCTTCCGGGGTATTGGTGGCGGCCAGGGCGAGGCCTAACGTTATGACCACAAATCCCAGGATGGTGGGTTGTCCAAACTGTCCGTTGATCATGGAAACAAAGCCTGCACTGAAAAGAAAAACCGGGAGAAGGTTGCCAGCCTTCAGAGCTCTTAAAGAGGCCAAACCAATTGAAACGGTCAAGGACACCCGCCAGATGATATAAGCCGAGCCGAGCAACCGCCCGCTCTCCAACAGAATACGCGACCATTCTCCTTCCGTCAGGAGGAAGACACTGCGTCCGGTCAAAATATTGGCACCCGCGTTCGTTCCAACTCCCAGCCCATAGCCAAACCAGGGAGCTTTGGTGAAGACGAAGGCGCTCTCGCCGAAGGCGGAGAAGACCCGACCGACCACGCCACGCGCCACCGACTCCTGGGTTTGTTCCGCCACCTCGTTGAAACGGGTCGTCAAGACGTTCAGTCCCTCGCGAAAAATTGGGGTTCGACTAACGATGAAACCCAGCACCACGATGGCCAGGAGGATTTGTCCGACGCGGTTAACGGCATCGCGCCGGAAGACAAAGACCGCGGCCAGAGCGGCAACCACGAGAGCGCAGGAAGCGACCGCTGAGCGACTACCTGATACGGCGATACCGATAACGAGCGCCATCCCGGATGCGGCCAGAAGCCAGTTTTTGTAAACGCCACGTTTCAGCAGGGCCCACATGAGAAAGGCCGTAGCCAGAGCGAAGTAGAGAACCACCCCGATGACAAAGGAAAAGGGACCGGCCGTGCGCACTTTGCCCAAAGCAGAAGTCATCATCTCGCCTTCACCGCCGGCCGTCCTATTAATGAGGGCGTCCGGGCTGGCTCGGAATTGCGCGATCATCAGAAAGGTCATCGGGATAATGAGGAGAAGGGTCCACCATCCGAATTTCCGGACGTCCTCCAGGCGCAGAACCCTGGCCATGATGAAGATCAGGGGCAGATGAAAAAAGTCCGCATGGATTCCGAACCCGCAAATCAGCCCAATCTTTGTTATCGGCAACCACGGCTCGAGAACGATGAACGTGCAAATGCTCGACATGATCCCGAGCACCACCAGAACGACGAACCAAGTGTTGCGCGGAAAAACGCCCGCCCGCAAAGAGACAACATAAATCGCGAGCGCCACCGGATCGCGCACGACCAGGAGGGGGTTGGATAATTGGGGGACGACCCATTTGCGCAAGGAACCTTCCACAATCAACAACCAAAAATAGGTCCAGATCAATGCGCGGACGATGCGCTGTGCTCTTTCTTCCGGGCTATTAGGTTTCATGAGCAATAAGGTCGCGCACCGCCTCCATCACCTTTGCACCATACGACTGCCAGGTAAGCTCGCGCGCACGAACCTGCGCTGCAATACCCATGCCAGCCACGGCTCCCCGGTTTTGCAGAAACCAGCCGATTTTCCCGGCAATCGCGCCGGGTGAACGAATCGGCACAAGGAATCCGGTTTGGCCATCGATGATGAGATCGTCCGCGCCGGCGTTGCGCGTGGCGATAACCGGCAGCCCGCCAGCCATCGCTTCCTGCTGAACCAGAGCCCGACCCTCTACAATAGAAGGTAGAACCAGGACGTGACACGATCGCATCAGATCAAGGAACTGCCGGTGGGGCCGGGGCGGCTCATAAATAAAGTGGGGAAATCGGTCTCGATACCAACCCAATGGTTGCAGAAGGGAACCCATGACGACGAGCTCAACCTGCGTCGAATCTAACATTTGCATCGCGGCAAACACATCAGCCAGTCCTTTCCGCTGGGTCAACGCGCCCGCGAAAAGAATACGCAAAGGTCCGTCGACGGTGCGCGCCTCTGCCCCATCCGTTTCGACTTCGGGTGATCCAAAAGGCGCATACAGATATTTCTGCTGCCCGTTCGGGCTGGCGGGAAGTGAGTCCATGACGAAGCGGCTCGGACAAATGACGAGGTCGGCCAGTTCGAGCTCACGTGTTTTCCGAACGAGCTTTTCCTCCGAGTCGCGCGTCCCTCCGAGAGTCGGTTCCCAATCGGGATAACGCTCGGCCTCCCCGCGCAAAAGCGTTTGGGCCTTCTCCCAGTAGGCGATGGGCAGTTCATAAGCCCGGCGCAACCCAAGTTCGCGTGCCGCCTCAAACGTCTGCAAGGCACAATCTTCGTAGGCGTAGACGCATCGCACGTTCGCGCCATAGCCGTGGCGCCGCAGGGAGCGCGCGGTCTGATGATCCAAATTCTGAAAAACCCTATCCAGGCTTGCCCAACCCGCCTCATGCCTGGTCAACCATCCCGCGTGCAATGGACCGGCCAGTAGACGAACCGCCTCGCGCCATGGATGAATATCGATCTTGTCGTCCGGCAGCGCATAATTGCGACGCAACTTCCCGCGGATGTGGTCACTCAAGTAGGGATGAGAACTCTTCGACCAGGCGAGCGTGGTGACAAATCTCTCCAGAAGATGGCCGCCGTAAAAGGCGTCAAGTAATGCGCGCACATTGGCATTTCCCGTCGGGTGGGTCAGAACGATCATGACTTCGCTCCCATCCTCTGAAGATAAGCCATCGCAACCTGACGCCGTCGGAAACGAAGAAGATGCTGCTCCGCCCCTCGCCGCAGCTCGGAGACGCGCTGCGGGTTGGACAAAAGTTCCTGTAGAACGCCGCTCAGGGCACGAGCGTCACCGTTGGGAAAAGTCAGACCGCACGGACCGATCGCCTCCGGCAACCCTCCTTGCTCGGATCCTACCACCACGCAGCCGCAGGCAATCCCCTCCAGGGCGACGATGCCAAAGGGCTCCGGCCAGCGCGACGGCACCACCAGAATTCGGTGAGCGTTGAGAATTTTGGCTAAATCCGAGCCTGTCTTAGCCCCAACAAACGTGACAGCCGACTGCAAGCCCTGAGCTTTCGCCTTCTCCTCGAGCGCCGGACCTTCCGGCCCGGTTCCCACGATGGTCAGCCTAACTGGTCTGCCTGATTGGGCCAGAAGGGCCAGGGCATCGAGCAATACATCGACCCCTTTGTCCGAAACCAGTCGCCCGACAAAGACCAACTCCCGGGACCGATCGCCCGCGCTAACTTCGCGGAAAACTTCGTCATCAAACGGGTTTCCCAAGTTGACCGACGGAGAAGAAAGCCTTTCGGCGATTGCCTGACTGATAGAAAAATTCGTGGCGTGAGACACAACGGCCAACTTGAGCCGATAGGGCCAGCCAGCGGGGCCACGGCCGTGGTCGATCCACGTTTGATGCGTAATGAAGAGGGGACGTCGCAAAAAAAGCAAAGGCCAGAGAGTCCGCAGCGAAATGTTGTTTTGCAAAAAAACGTCACACCACCGCACTTGTCTGGCCAACTCAGGGAGAGCTGGCCGGCGAATAACCGGAAAGGGGAAACCTCCGTTGCCTTCCGTTTGCGTGACGACCCGCACATTCTGCCCTAACAAGACAAACTCCCGAGCGAGAAGATCGCTGACTGTTTCGATCCCCCCTGTACTCGGAAAAAAGTGGTGGGATCCGAGCAATATTTTCAAAGCAACCGAGGAGCAGGTTGAGTCACGCGCGCAGCCATGTCCCGACAAATTCCCGCATGGTTGGGCGCGATCGAATCCGAGCGTCTCGCATTTTCAGGAAGACCCCAAGTTGATGATCGATGTTCACCTTCCAAAATTCGAAACGTAGCTTGTTTTGTCGAGCCAGACGCAAACAGAACCGAGTCACCGCCCGGACGTCCAAATCGTCGAGCACGATGACCGCACCAACCGGGGCTTGTTGGAGCGACGTAAAAAGGACGTGTTCCCGCTTGGCCGGATTGGGCGGACTATCGACCAGGATCAGGTTTGACCGACGCAACGACTCCATCATCTGCGGTTGAGTTTTTAAGTCGAACGATTCAACCAAACGGAGACGATTCCAGCAGCGCCGAAGGGGAATCACGGCTGATAGATCGTGCGGCCGTTTTTCCGTATTTTCCTCTTCCGTTCGCTGTAACCACTCCGCCGAATGCTCGACACTGGCCATCCGCGCCGAAACGGTTTTCAGGGCGTGAGTAGAACGGCCGGAACCGAATTCAAAGGCCACGGGCGGGGAGGGAAAACAGCGGGCCAGATCCCGCAGAAATTCGCAGCTGAGGGGAGGAAGAACCCAGGCCGGCACGGGCCCATCAGTCCTGTCCGCTTCATAACACGCGACCAGTCTTTTAATTTGTCCCCTGAGCGATTCCAACCCTGCCATCGAAGGAAGTTCAGCGGTATCCATAAAAAACGCTCTTCAGCAGGGCCAGGCGATTTGTTAGGCGATTATCTTTTTTGAAAAAGCGCATGATCCCAAATACAACCACTTCCGTCATGTGCCGGAGCAAAAGCAGAGGACGAAGGTAGATTCGGCTGAGTGGGTAAGCCTCTTCATAAAGATGAAGGCGCGAGCGATAAAGATCCAGCACACGCGCCGTGCCCCCACTTTTTCCGCCGGCTCCCTCATGCCGCACTTCATATCCCAAATCAACTCCCACCCCGTAGCCGTGCCGACGCAAACGCAGACTCAATTCAACATCCGACTGACATTGCCAATACCACGGATCAAAGCCGCCAACCGCCTGGAATGCCTCCATCTTTACAAGAGTGCAGCTGGAATGGGCTGCTTCAACCGGTACAATGCGCTGGCCTTTCTCACGCGGCTGGGGCGCCGACTGAAAGCGTTGCCACACGGAAAAAAATTGATTGCCGGCGCCGAAAAGCCAGGGTGGCATTAATGGCTGTTCATAGGAGTCCTGCGGTTGACCCTGAAAATTCACCTGTTTGAAATTAACCCAAGCCCAGGGCGGCTCTTGAAATTCGGAGAATCCACCCGCGAAATCCCCCGGCTCGAACAAGACGTCCGCATCCACCAATAAAGCATATTTGGTCTGCACGGCCCGCAGCGCCAGATCGGATGCCTTGCAAAAGCCGAGAGGAACATCGCTTCGGATGACGCGCACGGGGGAACGGCAGGGGGGCGGTCCCACCGCCGGTTCCGATCTGTCATCGACCAGCACGATCTCGGTCACTTCTCCAAGATTCGCCTCAAACGAACGCAACATCTCTGCCCCCATGGCGGAGTTGTTATGCGCGGTGGTGGCGATGGTCAGATCGTCAAAGCGCGTCATTTCAGCGCTCCCGCGTAGACGTTTGCGCTGCGCGTGGCCGAGGCATTCCGGCCATACCAGGCATGGAAAGCTGCCCCGGTGGCCGCCAACTGTTCTCGTTTGGGAAAGTTGATAACCGATGGTGTGCAGAAGAAAGGTCCGGGCAACATATCGGAGCCAATTCCCAGGATCGACTCTGCGTGCGAAAGGATCGGGACAACGCCATGCGCGCAGAGGGCGGAAAACGAGCTCGACTTCAAGATCATGCCTGGCCAGGCCCGGCCCGTCCCAAAATAGTCGAGCCAACCAAAGGAACATGGGGCGAGCAGGGTGGAAGCCTGTGCCACCGTCACCTCCGGGTGATGATGGAGCATCACGCCCGGCATACTCGTTCCCAGCGTTTTCAATTGATGACGAATCTCGGCGGTGTCTGTTCCTCCAACGATCTCTATTTCTTGCGGATAAAATTCCGGTGGAATCGATCGGTGAATCCGACCAAGGGCGCGCAACGATCGTTCGATGAGGGATGTTCCTCCACAGATTACCCAGCGCTTTTCGCGCTTCGGCCACAGTTCGGAGGACACTGGCTCACCAAAATTAGACATGACCGGCAGGACGAAGATGTTTTTGCCGGGATCGTATCGCTCGATCTCTCGCTTGATGACGTCATTACTCACGACACATGAATTTGAAAGATTTATCAAATCTCGCGCGATTTTAACCTGAAACGGTCGCGTCCAAAAGGCGCTTCGCCAAGGCGGACCGGAAGCATAGATCTCGTGGAACATGGTAATCCAGCGGCCCGGCAAGCGGCGGCGCAATTGACGCGCGACCTGGAGCAACCCGAAGGGAAGACCGCGCCTCTGATAGCCGTAGTTAGCATAGTGCAGGATGACGTGATGGCATTCGGTCGAAAGAGCGGAGGGCAAGCCTGAGATAACTTTGAAGCCCTCCTTTTCTTCGACCGCGCAATCCCCAGCCACCACAAAAACGGTGCGCAAGGCATGGTTGGACAGCAATCGTTCGGCCAGGGCCAAAGCGTAATCGCCTACTCCGCCGTTACTGCCGGGGAGGTGAGGAATCACCTGCAAAACGGTTGGCTCACGCTCCATGATCATGAATGTGGCCCGGCGATATCATGGAGCAATGCAGCCCGATAGATTTCTGCCGTGTTGCGCGCGATTTCCGTCCAATCGAAGCGGGCGGCTGTTTCCCGACAGCGGTGGGACAATTTTCGATAGGCGGCGGCATCGGAACGAAGCAACCTGGTGACGGACTGGGCAAACCCTTCGACGTCACCCGCCGGCACCAAAAGTTCAGGGGAGATCTGCTGGAGCATTTCCCGCGGACCAGGCACATCGAACGCGACGGTGGGAATTCCAGCCGCCAATTGTTCCAGCACGGCGATGCCGAACCCTTCGACGTAGCTGGGAAATGCTCCCGCCGTGCAGTCACCGAGCAAGGCGGGCAATTCATCCTGCGAATATTGCGAGACTATTTCGATCCGATCCGAAAACTCAATGCCGAGATCGCGCCGGATCGTTTCCGGGTCCACCATGGCGCCGAGAAAGCAGAAGCGCGCATGCGGGACCTGCTGCCAGATGAAGCGAAGGATCTCAGACCAATCTCGCGAGCCTTTTCGAGGAGACCACATCCCGAGGAAACAAATTTTGGGTCGATCAAGCCTGCTTTCAACCGAAGCAGCCAGGCGCGCGAAGGCATCGGCCCGCTCCGCGCTGAGGCCATAAGGCTGCACCGTCAGAGCGTTTTCCGTGATTCCCTCTCTTTGCAGAACGAGTTTTTCTTCCTCGTTAGGCAGATTGACCAGATCGGCTCGACGGACGGCCGCGTCGGAAAGCCGGCGAAACCATCGAGCGATCGTCCCATAGAACAGTCGGGTCGAAAGCCGGCCAGGACGACCGGGCCAGCGGAGTCGGGCCTGCTGATCGAAACTATCGTAAAGGCGATAGAGTCCGACCGAGCGGGCGACCAGAAGGCCCGGGAAGGCAAGACTCTGTTTCGATCCGTGGAGCGACCCGATCAGCGCATCGATCACATCGAAGCGGTTCGCATTTTTTCTAACGAACGCAGCTGCCTTGTAACCGAAACCGAGCTGGCGCAGGGCGGAAAGGGCGGGGCGCGGTTGATGCGTCGAAAACGCTTCGGAGGCGCTGAATATTTCGACAGTATGGCCCGCGCCGCGCCACTGCTCGGCCAACTCCATAAAAACGCGAACCGCACCCAAGCGTGGATCCCATTCCAGATTGACCACCAGCAGGATGCGCAATTTCTCCACCCTGGAAGCGACGGAACCTGATGCGCCTACCATAAACTTGTCCAAAACTTGTGCCGGACCGGATTCACATAGTGACGCAGAACGATTTGATCACCAGCATAGGCGTCGCCAAAAACGAACTGATCATCTAACTGCAAAACATATCTGCCCGGATCAAAAGGGCGGGTCGCATTCTGATGCATGGTTAGATGGGTCATGGTCTGATTGGTGAAGAAGTTGGGTTCACCTTGCAGCTCGCCAAAACGCGCGAGACTGAGCGACCAGTCAAGCTTGTGCAGTAAAAGCAAAACACCGGTATTGACCGGCTGTTGCTTCTCCGCCGGGTCGCGCAAAAGGCGATCGTCTCCCGAAAAGCGACAATCGGACAGATAGCGAGCGGAGACCCTGTCGTGAGCAGGGAAATCCAAAATATGTTTGGCCGCGGCAAAAAATAAGACATCCGAGTCGGTGTAGAAGGCCGGGCGGTGGCGCGGCAGACTCATGATAAGGCCAAGCTGTTTACCGGTGGGATGAGTGGCCAGATAGCGGGCAAACCTGTCGGGCAAGGCAGCTGGGACGTTGTCGACGTGCCGTACCGAAACACTCGAATCGACCCGCTCCAGCAACCGAATACTCCTGGCAGAATGCGAACCATCGGAGACCACCACAAACTGCGCAGGACGGCCGGCATGGCGAAGGAACGATCGAATGGATGCCACCTGTTCCGGCAGGCTCTGTTCATTGGAGTAAGCGAAAACGTCCAGCTCGATCGTGCGGGAAGGATCGATCGGTCGCCGCACGATGAGAGGAAGGAAAAGGCCATAGAGCCGGCGCACCACATCCCCGTAGAAACGGGCGAGATGATAACCAAAGTTGGGCAGTGTCATGCGGTGGCGCCCACAAATCGGCGAAAGCCGCGATAGCTCAGGACCACGTTGAGAAGCAAACTCGGAACCAGAGAAATAAGATTGAAAGTCAGCACCCCGGCGACATGGGAAAAATCGGTGAACGGAATCAAGGCGGCCTGGGTCGCCAGGGTAAGCGGAATGTAAAGCCAGGAGCCGGCCACCCAGGCTTTGGAAGCGTTGAGGGCCCAGAGAGTTCCGGCGATAGCGTTAAGGACGGAGGCAGCCACCATCAAAGTCAGTTCACGATGCAAGTGAGTGTATTTGTTGCCCAGAACGAAGAGAAACTGATCGGGAAACAAAGCAGCACCCGCGACAATAATAATGCTGAACGCAACCACTCCACCGACGATGGCGAAAAACAACCAGCGCAGCCGGCGGGGACTTTCACAGCGGGCAAAAGCCGGAACAAACACATTGGTGAGAAGATTGCTGAACACGCTAAAAATCATGGCCAGGCGCCCCAACGCGCCCACCTCGGCGACGGAGCTGGCCTGGTGCGCGAAAAATCCGATTAAGAAGACAGTGATCTGTCCCTGCACACAGTAGAAGACCGCATTGGCTGCCAGATGTTTCGTTAGTCTGACAATCTCGCGGCGATCTTCTTCGTTTTCCGGCGCGCCGAAATCGATGACCCCGGTAACATAGCGACGCAGCATAAAATATTGCACGAAGATGACTCCGGTACCGATGAGGACAGCCATACCCGCGTTCATGAAAAGAAAAATCAGCGAACAGATGAGAAGCAGACGCGTGACAGCCCCCGTCAGGTCAATCAGCTGAATGCGGCCCAAATCCGAACGCAGGCGGGGCACCACGCTCAGCACCCCAAGCGAGAGCTGCACGGCCAGTCCTCCGAGGATGACCACGATCAAAATTCCGGCGTAAAGAGCGGAGGTCCCATTCCGAATCAGCATCACGTACATGATCGGGGAGATGACGATCATAGCGATGGCTCCAAGTTTTCGGCGTACCGCCAGGGCCGTGTTTATGAGTTGGCCGAAGCGGTGACGATCCTGCCAGACGCGGCCGCCGATCGAAATCAAGCCAACGCTGATACCGATGTCAGCGAGCAGATTAACCGTTCCCTGCATGGTGTTGGCGATGGTGAAATAGGCGTATTCGCCCTGGGAGAGGAAGCGGATAAGCAAAATTCCGCTGCCGAATCCAATCAACTGAACGATGGCCTGAACCACGGCAAAGCTGCCGACAAGGCGAGCTCGATGGAAAGCCCGACGAACGATGGGCGTCGAGCTTTCATCCAAGAGCGGTGAGGAAATCGGTCCGAAAAATCCCATGTGACTAATCAATCCTTGGAAAGAAGTGGGCTAAATGCCAGAGAACAGTTTTCCGGCGGACCAAAGAGCCGCGGGTCCATCCGCGAATTGCTAGAGCTACGCGGGCACGCCAACGCGCGCGATGGCGTAATCCCACAAACTTAGGACGACTGAGTCAGGTGCGGCCGATCGTGCAGAGCCGCGGCGGCCACAGGATCCGTCTCGGGATTCGGCTGCGAGTAGTACTCGGAATATTGGTAGTAGTAATATTCGGGCAGGGAGGTATCGACGAAGTTAAGGATCACGCCCGGCACATTGACCTGCCGATCGTAAAGCAGCTCGAGACCTTTGCGCGTCAGGCGCGCCGAGGTGTATCCGAGACGAACGACAAAGATGGTGGCATCGATTTTGGGCGCCAGACTCGTCGTATCATCGGCTGCCAGAACGGGTGAGCTATCGATCAGGATATAGTCGTAGTTGGCGTAGATTTCCTGGAGAAGCTTCTCGGTCGACTCACGCAGAAGATGTTCGCTTGGTTGGGAAAGGGTCCGGCCGCGCGGGAGGATAAACAAATTCGGGTAAGACGTCGGCACGACCACTTCGCGCCAGTTCACTTCCTGCTTCAGGACTTCGGAGAAACCAATCTTCGAGGAAAGGCCGAACGCTTCACGGATGGCGCCCCGACGAAGATCGCCGTCGATCAGGAGAGTACGCGCCCCCGACAAGGCCATGGTGATGGCGAGGTTGGCGGAGATGGTCGATTTACCCTCATTGGGCACGGCGCTAGTAATCAGGAATGTCTTGGGACGAGGACCGTCGTACGACATGAAGAAAAGAGAGGAGCGCACGTTCCGGTAGGACTCGGCAAAGACATGCCGGGCATCCTCCGCTTGGAGAAGAGTGACTTTACCCTTGGCTTTCTCCTTGGGAATTTGCCCCAGGACATTCTCGGAAAAATGGTGCTGAAATTCTCCGAAGGAGGCCATGCGATCATCGATCCGGTCGAGCAGGAGAAGAATACCAAGTCCGGCCGCCGCGCCGCAGCCCAGTCCGATGAGGAGGCTCTTGATAAGGCCGGGTCGCACCGATATGGGAGCCGTAGCCGATTCCATGATGGAGACCTGATCTCCGCTATCCACCACCTGCGAGACGTCGATTTCCTTCAAATTATTGGTGAGGCGATCATACAAGGTCTTGAGACGATCCACTTTTCCTTTGACCCGATTGAACTGGGCCAGGCGCTGACTCAGGTCGAGCGCTTTGGTTTCCCATTCCTTGATGTTGGATTGGAGATTTTCCATCTGTTTACCGATGGACTTGCGGCGCGTATCGAGTTTCTCGACCGTGTCCTTGCGGAAAAGTTCGATCAGACGTTCCTGTTTGGTAATCTCGTCGTTGAGCTTGAGAATCTTGGGATGTTTTGGGCGAAGATCCTTGCCCAGAGTGTCCCGTTCCGCCTTAAACAATTGTACCTGCTGCTTGGCTTTGAGGTAATCCGCCTCCGGACCGACATCGGCGAAAGGCATGCCCTTGTCCTCGGTCGCTTCCGCCGGGGACGAGGAAGCCTCTGATTTGCTCTGGGCGCGATCCAGATTTTGGTCGAGATCAAGAAGGTTGAGCAGATCGTACTCAGTTTTCAGAGAGGAGTAATCGCGATTTAATTTCACGAGATAGGCGGCCGCGCTGTTCCCCTCCTCCTGAATGAAGCCGATGTTATTTTCCTTTTGGAATTCCAGCATTTCATCCTCGGCCGTGCGCAAATCCTTCTCCGTCTGGATGAGCTGCTCGGTAATTCCCGTGATGACGGTCTTGCCCGATTCTTCGCGCAGCCCTTTTTTCATGTCGACATACTTCTGCATGACGGCATTGAGGTAGGCCTGCGTGTATTCCGGCGAACTGCCAATGGCCGAAAGATCGAAAATGGAGGCGCGCGGCTTTTGCACCGCCACCACTTCCACAGGGGCCGGTTGCATCTCCGGATGAGTCGCCCGGACGAGGGCTTCTGCTCCCCTTTTCACCTCAGCGCTCTGCATGAGTAGAATTTGGGTTCCGTAAAAATTCTGCGCTTCTTCGCTGTAGATGGCGGCTTGGGGAATATTCAGCTTGCCCGACATCATCATCTTGCTCTGCGAGAAAAAAGAAGGGGGCGTCTGGTAGCTGAGAAAAGCCTCGACGAAGAGACCAAGGCAAATGGTCAGGACCGGAATCCACCAGCGACGCAAGAACAGAGACTTGTAGCGATGTAACCTCGTGACAAACGAGTTGGACCAGGAAGCGGGGGTTGGTCGATCTTTGGAAGGATTGGCCATGCTTACATGTTGATCAAACGCTGAGGCACATAAATCTGGTCGTCGGGCTGGAGGATCACGTCTTCGGTTGTCTTGCCCCGCTCGATCACGTTCTTTAGATCGACCGTGAAATCCTGCCCGTTTTTCCGTGTCACTTTCACTTTGCGCTTATCGGCGAAATCGCCAAATCCACCGGCGCGAATGACGGCCTTGCTCACGGTATAGCTTTCGTCCGCCGGAATTTCCTGCGGCCCCTGGGCCCGGACCGAGCCGTAAACGTAAATACGACCGCGCGATTTTTCGCTGACCCGATCGAGCGCGAGAATGACGGTGGCGTGATAATAATACTCCCGCTCGAGCGCGGCCTTGATGTTAAAAGCGAGCTCTTTGCAGGTTTTGCCCTCAGCCGGAATCGGTCCGATGTAGGGAACTTCGAGTTCGCCATTATCACTGACGCGCAGGCGTTGCGATTCGTTATCCCGATCTTCGACTACGCGAAAACTAACGAAGTCATTGGACCCAAGCTTTTTCTTCTCGTCGAGGGCCGACATCGAGTTGGTGCGCAGGACCGTGTTGTTGGTCGGCGGAAGGTCGACGGCCGTGGCCCGAGGAGCCTGAGGAATGGGCGTCGGCGGGATGTCCTGGTTATTATACCCAGGATTGTAGCGTTGTGCGTAACCCAGGCTTGAGCCCGAGACGATTACAGCGAAGACAAATGCATAAGCCCCGAATCTCATTCCCTCTTCATGCCTCTAGAAACTGTAAGTGCCGTCGAGCGAGACCCGGTTCTGTATGTAGTTACGTCCCGCGACGTTGGAATCCTTCTGCGTGTACTGGTAGCGCAAACCGAGAGTAATGTGCGGGGTTAGCTGAAACCCAATGGTTCCGGCTCCGCCCACGCGTTGAAAATGCTCGTCGATGAATCCACCCGAATCATTGGCGTCCTCATAGAAAAACTCAGTCGAGAGGAGGGTATTGCGAATGATGTTCCAGGTAATGGTGTGGCGAATATAATTCAGCGTGATGTAGTTGGAATTAACCCCGAGTTGACTCTCGTGTCCGGCACTAACCGACTGAGAAAGCATCGCGTTGAGACGATGTGAAATCAGGATATTCGCATAATAATCGGACAGACTGCTCTGATCGCCGACCAACCCATTATTATCGAAATCGATGAGCTGGTAGCCGGCCGCTCCCCGCACCCGCAGGTTACTGCTCAACTGGGTCTCGACGAAGCCGCCTCCCGAAAAGTCGCGCGAATCGTTGAGGACGTGCTGATCGTAATAACTGAAAACACCGTTACCCTCGACGCCGATATTGGTCGTGCTGGTGGCGGCCAGCGAGAGGCTGCCGGATAAAATCTCGGAATTGCGGTTGAGATAATCGAAAACGGATTCGGTCGCGACGAAGTTGTAATGATCGTAACCCACGGTGGCCAGGATCTTGTTTAAATCCCACAGGACGGAGACACCTGCCGTGTTTTCAAAGCGCCCATATTGCGCGGTGTTACTGAGCTGCGGTTCCGAAATCGGATCCTGCTGCACCGACATGCGCTCGTGAATGTTGATCCGGAAGTCGCCCACAAAAATATCAAAGGCCAGCTGCGACCCGGGCGTAATCAAAATGCCGTTCGTATCGTTACGGGAGTGCTGAAGATAGACGGAATAACCGATACCGATGTCAAAGCGCAGGGTGTTTAACTGCGTGATGGGCCAGAGGGCGTTGAAGTTGACCTGCGGGCGCAAGATGAAGTCGTCCTGCTTCTCGTCGTGTTGGGACAGATTAATGTTGTCGTTATACTCGACGCCCATGGTGGCGCTGACGCGAAAGCGGATCGGCCCGACCAGCAGATTGTAAGGAATGTGTTCTATATCCTGACGACGCGCTTCGGAGGTGGCTTCACCGGCCAGCGACGGGCGGATGGCATCCTGGGCACGAGTCAAAGACGGCGCGCAAAGGAGCGGAAGCGACAGCAATAAAGCGAGGCGCTTCAGAAGATGGCCAATAAAAAATGGGACAGCGGTGCGGGTCATAACTGGTGAGGCAGGTTTTAGGTTAGCAGTTGTAGTACCAAGGCATTTCAGCTTGCAGCATCACTTTGAAATACGGGGAGTTTTTGCAAACGCCGGATTCAGAGCACGATCATGCAATCCTGATAATTAGATTAGGCTATATTCTCGGCCTTTCTACTCTGACGGCTCCTGTTAAAGCAAGCGAAATCGGCCCCCCCCCCGCACCGGACTTCTGTTCACTTTCTGAGAAAAAACGGTCCCAGCCGGGAAAATTGTCCGGTCTCATATCCAGAAAATGGAGAGCGCCATGGCGTGATCTAAGCTTCACCTCGGAGATCATGCCTTTCGCTCCGACCCGAGCCACTTCGACCGCTCTATTCGCAGCCGCCATCTCGCTCGTCGCGCAGGGAATTTGTGCAGGCCAATCCACCCCTCTCCCCCCGGCCAGCCATGACCGGACGCAAATGAACTGCGGGGCTCGGATAGAATGTGTCACGCCGGACGGCACGACCGGACATGTTTCGAGGCTGTCTGCCTCCAACCCGGGCGCCACTGCCCTCATCATGGATGACGATTCAGTGACTTGCCTGCTGCAGGAGGGCCTGACCGATTTCGTCGTGGAACTGCCGAGGGCCCGCCAGATTGACCGGCTGACGTTTCTTAATGAGAACGCATTGGCTCGCGGCGAATTAAAAATCGCCGTGTCGAATGAGCGGCTCGCGGCCGCGAGCAATGCATGGGTCGAAGTCGAAGGGATCGTCCCGTTTTCCCACAAGCGACTTTTCGGCGTCTCGCTCGTGGGCATCGAAGCAAAATTCCTGCGACTGAGCTTCCGCGTCGATAAACCGGGTCGGGTAGCTGCTTATCCTGTCCTCGGCCGGGCCACCCTGGCGTCTGCCCCGGACCGGGATTCATTCAAATCTTCCGCTCTGGCTGATGCCCTCGATTCAAAGTTTGCGACGCAGCACGAACGTGGAAAGACGCTGCTTCTGGCGATTGATGCGTCCGTCGGGCCCCTCTCCCCGGCCGCGCGCTGACTCTTCGGTTGCTAGCGTCGGAAAAGGAGTGGAGCGGCCTCTGGAGTTCGTCCACGCGACTTGGCGTTCTTGGAAATGAGAAGATACCGAGACGAGTCGGGGAGCCATGATAAATTTCAGGTTCACTGATAGTTTCAGTGAAAAACACATAGGTAAAATCCCGCCTGTGAACGGCTAAAAACGAGGCACAGAACTAGCTCGTTTCATCATCGCCTCTGATCGTCGCAAAGCATGGGATTAGTCACCAGGAAACGAACCTACGAACCACAAACGAAATCTCCCGGATTCGATGGCAGCGCGATACTACATGACCACAACGCAATCCATCACGCGCAGAATCACTCCCTACCTGAAAATCGCTCGCCGCACGGCCACGACTATTCTCCATTCGTTGCCCGGGCTACGAACGATGCAGTTCGGGATTGGAATATAGTCACGGGGGCCCTTTCCTGGCCGCAAGGCCTGGAGAGCCTCCTCGGCCACCCACCCACTGAGGAGAGCGCCAGCCTCGCCTTCTGGCAGCAGCGCGTCCATCCAGCGGATCGCGCCCGTCTCGCCACCAGCATCCGTGAAGCGCTCGCCGAGCGCGGCGACCATTGGAGTGGCGAATATCGCTTCCAATGCGCGGATGGAGAATATCTGCAGATCCTCGAACGCGCCTTCCTTCAGCGCGACACCTCCGGACAACCGATCAGATGGATAGGCTCCCTTATGGATATCACCGCGCGGACGCGCCTCCAGGATCAGCTTTGCCGCTCGCAAAAGATGGAAGCATTCGGCCAGCTGGCCGGTGGAGTGGCCCACGACTTTAATAACTTTCTCACCACGATTCTTGGCTACAGCGACCTTGTCCTTTCCGAAGCAGGGGCCAAAGGAACTATCGCCAGTCACGTCGCGGAGATTCGCAGTGCCGCCGGACGCGCCTCAGTTCTGACGGGCCAACTCCTGGCCTTCAGTCGAAAGCAAGCCCTCGATCCTCACATCGTTGAGGTAAACGATCTCGTGCAAAACTTGGAACGCTCTCTTCTGCGCCTCCTCGGCGATAACATTACGGTCGTCTGCCATCTGCAACGCGACAAGGCCGGGGCTCACATCAAGGTGGATCCGGGCCAGTTAACGCAAATCATTCTGAACCTCGCGGTCAATGCCCGCGATGCCATGCGAGGCGGCGGGCAAGTGACCCTCGAAACGGACACGGCCGTGCTAACCGCCGAAGATCCCGCCGCGTCCGGTTTGGACCTTCCCGCCGGTGAGTATGTCGTCATCAGGGTCGTGGACACGGGCGTTGGCATGACCGACGAGGTGAAGGACCACCTGTTTGAGCCGTTTTTCACAACAAAACATGCGGGCACAGGGACGGGCCTCGGACTGGCTACGAGTTACGGAATTGTGAGACAAAGCGGCGGCTCCATTCTCATCGAGAGCGCAGTTAATAAAGGGACGCGCGTGCAAATTTACCTCCCTCGAGTGGGGGCTCCTCCGCCTCCCTCTTACAAGAAGCCGGCCGATCGGAAGTTTCCCGTCGGCACGGAAACGATTCTGGTGCTGGAGGATGATATCAGCGTGCGCCATATGTCGGTGCGTATTCTCCGCAATCTAGGTTACCAGGTCATGGAGGCAGCCACGGGAGACGACGCGCAGCGTCTGTTTGGCGAAAACGCCGCACGCAGGATTCACCTGCTCCTCACCGATATGGTGATGCCGTACATGAGCGGACGATTTTTCGCCGACTGGCTGCGCA
>JBBRQE010000004.1:0-49065 GCA_038226905.1 Chthoniobacterales bacterium
GACCGGGCCCCCTTGCGTCAGGAACCGAATCCGCAACGCTTTCCCCCTTTTGAAAGCTTGACCCGGGAGATTTTCACTCAGGATAATCGCGCAATGAAAATCCCCGTTATTTCATTTCTTCGAACGCTCTCATTTTCCTTAACAGCCGCCTTTCTCGCTCTCCCGGCCATCGCCCAGAATAATTTGGACGTGCCGAAGCCTGCGCCAAGTGCCGCTGTTGTCACCAGCCCAAGTGCAGCTCCCGCCGGACAGCCCAGTGCGGCGGACATGCAGAAAATGATGGAAATGTCGAAGCCGGGGGAGAACCAAAAACTCCTCGCCAGCCTGGCCGGAAACTGGACCTACACCGTCAAGATGTGGATGAACCCTGATCCCAAAGCACCGCCCCTGGAGACCAAGGGAAGTGCAATTCGAAAATCAGTCATGGATGGACGCTACCTGATTGGCGATTACAACGGTAAAATCAAGATGCCCGGTCCGGACGGCAAAATGAAGGAGTCAATGTTCAAGGGCATGGGCATCGATGCCTATGACAACATAAAAAGGAAGTTTGTCTCGTCCTGGATCGACAACATGGGCACCGGAATTATGCAGGTGGAAGGCGATTACGATCCCGCCGCCAAAACGATCACCTATACCGGCGAAATGGAAATGATGCCCGGAATGAAGAGTAAAGTGCGCCAGGTCGTGAAGATTGCGGACAAAGATCACAACATCTTTGAGTGGTACGAAGACCATGGCGGCCAGGAAGCCAAGACCATGGAGATCAGTTACTCCCGCAAAAAATAGCCATCGAAGATTAGCTCCCTGCTAGCCGCTTTGGTCGCGTCTGCTGTCGGAAGCCCTCGGCGGACTATCGGGAGGCCCGTGACTACCCCCGGCCCCTGCCGGGCGGTCGCTCACCCATTAGCTGCAATTTCCAGAATTTGTGGTATTGTCGTCGATGTCCAAACCATCCGGCGCTTCTTTCTCCCGTCGCGCGCCCGACAACATCACTGAAGAATTGGTAGCCGTGCTGTCGTCCAAGGCCTCGTTTGAATTCAAACCCTTGTTCGAGATCATCCTGCTCAATCTCCGCGAGCGTAATGCCGCCAGCGGAGGCGAAGAGATGTTGCGCCTGCGCTCCTACGAAAAGCTACAAAGCCTGGTTAGCCAGGGCGCGGTCGACCGCAAAGTCACGGGGGCCGTCAAAAAGTATAAGGGCGTGACCGCGCGACTGCGCGTGCTCAGTGCCGAGATGGAAGTGCTGCGGGCCGAGTGGAACCAGCGCATCCTGGCTAAAGCGGCTGCCGCGAACTGATCGTTCGCCATCATTGTTTTTTGAAGCGCCTGTGAATCCGCGGGCGCTTCGTCGTTCCTTTCCGGACGCATGCATCGCCACTAACCGGTGATGCATGCGTGATCCGTCTTCCCACCCCAGAGCGGAGCACCCCTTCTGATAACTCGGACTGAGAGCCCGCACCAGGTTACCAGTGCGTCTTCGGCGTGCTCGCGCTGGAAAGCGAACCGGTCGACCCGCGACTGTAAGTCTACCTTTCCGCTTTGGTCTCTATCCGTCTCTCCTATCGACGAAACAGATCGGAGCCGGGGCGAAAACTACTTACTCCGCTTCGCGTTATTGCCCTGTTTGGCGGAGATAGCCTGACCTTTCTGTTTTTGCGCTGAGGAATTCTTGGCCTGCTTTTGTGATGCTTGTTTTTGCACTGATTTAGGATTGCGATCGCCCATAACCTCAAGCTAGCACGCTCTGTGGCCTAGTCTCTTGTGATTGTCGTCGCGCCGGACGCCAAACATTTGAGTCCTATTTTCCTAATTCGTTAGTCTGGATAAACCGTGCTGCGCCTGTCCCCGCGCGCGTACCTGTGGCAAAACAGCCCTGCAAGAGATAGCCGCCGGTCGGGGCCTCCCAATCGATCATCTCGCCTGCGATAAAGACGCCGGGCGCCTTGCGCAACATGAGTGCTTCATCCAGCTCGCTCCAAAGCACGCCGCCGGCCGAGGAAATTGCTTCCGCGATCGGCCCCGGACCCTGCAGCCGCAGCCTGAAGTTTTTTACCTGCTCAATCGCCTGCTCCAGATTGAGAACGGGTTCGCCCGTTTCCAGTAACGCCACCGCCGCCGGGTTGAGTTTCCAGGCGCGGAACCATTCCGCCGGACTTAGATTGGCGGCGCGTTCCCGCAAATGATCGACCGAAAGCTGCGGCTTAAAATCGATGGTCAACGAGGGCTCGCCCATCCCGCGCAAGCGACGGCCGAGCCGGTAAACAGCGCCCCCTTCCAGACCGTACTTGGTAATGAGCAGCTCGCCCGAAACCGCTTCCTCTCCAACGCGCACGGTTAGATTCTTTAGTGGCAACCCCTCCGCGCGCTCCAGCAACGCCTGCGACCAATTGACTTTCCACCCGCAATTGGCCGGCTGCCAAGGCGTAATCTCAATTCCCAGTTGCGCAAGAAGGGTCGGCCATTTCCCGTCCGAACCCGTTTCCGGCCAGGAAGCTCCCCCCAGCGCCAGCACAACGGCTTGCGCGCGGCGCTCCCCGTCAGCAAAGCGCACACGCCATCCATCCTCCACACGCTCTAGCCCGGTCCATCGCGCACCCGTCTGAAATTGCACGCCGTTCGTCCGCAATCGCTCGAGCCAGGCGCGCAAAAGACCGGCCGCCTTCTGTCCACGTGGAAAAATGCGGCCGCTCGACCCGACATAGGTTTCCACTCCCAGAGAGTTGGCCCAGGCCTGCAGATGGGCTGGGCCAAAGTCCCCTAACAAATCGCGCCAGCGTTCGGTTTCCGTTCCGTAGCGCTCCGGAAAATTCTCGACCGGCTCACTATGCGTCAGGTTCAATCCCCCGCGCCCGGCCACCAGAAACTTGCGGCCAAAAGAGGACTGCGCATCGCACAGGACCGTTCGTGCTCCCGCCACGCTGGCCCCTTCCGCCGCCCGCATTCCCGCCGGTCCGCCGCCGATGATGAGAACAGAATTCACCCGCCGGAACCTAGCGTGGCCTCCTGCCGCCCGCGCGCTCAAATCTCCGTAACTCGCCGCACGATCTTCTTTCATTGGACGTTGAAGGTTGAGCGTCGGACGTTGAGCGTTCTCTTTTTCGACCAATGACGTTAACGACTGTGCATCCGCGCATCCCGACCTGCACCTACCGGTTGCAGTTCAACCGCGATTTCACATTCGCTGATGCGCGGGCGCTCACGCCTTATCTGCACGAGCTGGGGGTGAGCGACGCTTACGCTTCTCCCTATTTTCAGGCCCGCGCGGAAAGCCTGCACGGTTACGATATTACCGATCACAACAAATTGAACGGGGCCATCGGATCGCGCGAAGAGTACGACGCGTGGGTGGCGGAGTTACACGCGCATGAAATGGGACAAGTGCTGGACTTCGTACCGAACCACATGGGGATTGGCGAGCCACTCAATCACTGGTGGATGGACGTCTTGGAAAATGGACCGAGCTCGACCTACGCGCGCTATTTCGATATCGACTGGCATCCGCTCAAAGCCGATCTGCAGGAAAAGGTTTTGCTGCCCATTTTGGGCGATCAATACGGGCGGGTTCTGGAACGGGGCGAATTACAGGTGCACTTCCACGGCGGGGCGTTTTCCCTGCACTATTACAAGCATGAATTGCCCATCGCGCCGGGCACTTATCGTTATATCCTCGAGATCGCTCTCAAAAAACTGGCCGAATTCCAGGCCGAACCTTTCTATGCTGAATTCCAGAGCATCCTGACCGCTCTCGAGTATTTGCCGAAACGGACCGAGACCGATCCCGATCGAATCGCGGAACGCGTGCGCGAGAAAGAAGTCATCAAACGCCGGCTGGAACGGCGCCTCGAGGAAGCTCCCCAGGTCCGGGATGCCGTGGAAAAAGCGTTGCGGCAAATCAACGGCCAGCCAGACGATGCGCGCAGTTTCGATAGCCTCGACCAATTGCTCAATGCGCAGTCTTATCGCCTGGCCTTCTGGCGGGTGGCGGCGGAGGAAATCAATTATCGACGGTTTTTCGATATCAATGATCTGGCTGCCATTCGCATGGAATTGCCCGAAGTTTTTGATGCGACCCACCCGCTTTTACTCGAGCTCGTTCGCGCCGGAGCCGTGACCGGCCTGCGAATCGATCACCCCGACGGTCTCTACCTGCCTCGCGAGTATTTCGAAAAGCTTCAACGCGAGTGCGCCAGGGCCCTGGATATTCCGCTCCCACCCGATGGCCGCGCTATCTACCTGATCGTCGAAAAAATTCTCACTGGAACGGAAACCTTGCCCGGAGAGTGGCCTGTTCATGGCACCACGGGTTACGAATTCGGCAAGGAAGTGGGGCAACTGCTGGTCGATGCGTCCGCCGAATCCGTCTTGACCAACGTCTACCGGCGCTTCATCGGACACTCCACGCATTTCGGTCATCTCGTCTACGCCAAAAAGCGTCAGGTCATGCGACTCTCCCTCGCCAACGACGTAAACGTGCTGGGGAACCTGGCCGACCGACTCTCCGAACAGAATCGCTGGTTCCGCGATTTTACTCTGCAGGCCCTGGCCCGTGCCGTGCGGGAAACGATTGCCTGCTTCCCCGTTTATCGCACCTACCTGGCACCGGGACAGCCCGTGCGGGAACAAGACCGACAGGTGGTCGAGCGCGCCATCACGGCGGCCAAGCGGCGCAACCCGGGAGTGGAAGCTTCTGTCTTTAATTTCCTGCGCGACATTCTGCTCTTTCGTTTCCCCGGGAATCTGGACGAAACGGCCCGCGCGGCGCACACCCAGTTTGTTTTAAAATTCCAGCAGTACACCGGGCCGACCATGGCGAAAGGACTGGAGGACACGGCCTTTTATATTTTCAATCGCCTCGCGGCCCTCAACGAAGTGGGAGGCGAGCCGCAACACTTTGGTCTTCCTCCGGAGACCTTTCACCAGCGCAATCTGGAGCGGCAACGCGATTGGCCGGCCACCCTGCTGGCCACCTCCACGCACGACACCAAACGAAGCGAAGATGTCCGGGCTCGTATGGTTGCCATTTCGGAGGTGCCGGAACTGTGGCGCCGTTCCCTCAAGCGGTGGCAGACGAATAATCACCGCTGGAAACAACAGCTGGAGGAGATCGAGGCGCCGGAGGCGAACGAAGAGTATTTGCTTTATCAAACGCTCCTGGGGACCTGGCCGCTTCAGTCCAGCGGCGAACCGGAGAAGAGCGCTTCCCCCGAATACGTGGAACGCATTCAGGCCTATATGACGAAGGCGCTGAACGAAGCGAAAATGAACACCAGCTGGGTTCAGCCTAACGACGAATGGCTCAGCGCCATGAGCGGGTTCGTCGGCCATATCCTCGAGTCGTCGCCCAAGAACAGGTTTCTCCCGAACTTTCTGCCGGTCGCGGCCGAGGTGGCCCGGTTAGGCGCAATCAATTCACTCACGCAAACACTCTTGAAGCTAACCTCCCCGGGCCTACCGGACATTTATCAGGGAAACGAAATCTGGGATCTCTCCCTGGTCGACCCGGACAATCGGCGCCGCGTCGATTACCAGCAGCGCCGGGCTGCCCTAACAAGCCTGGTCACAGTGAGGCCGGAAGAGCTCATGCAAAACTGGCCGGATGGACGGATCAAGATGTTCCTGATCCAGCGGGTCCTCCGCTTTCGCCGGGAACATCCGGAAATTTTCCGCGAAGGAGCCTATGTCCCGGTCACCGCCCGTGGCACCCTGGCCGAGTCCTGCATTGGGTTCGTGCGCCAGCGGGAGGACGACTGGATGATAGTGCTCGCGCCCAGGCTCTCCTCCCGAGTCGGCTTTCCGCCGGTCGGTCAGAAATGGAATGATACGTTGATAGAAATACCGGCAGACCTCCGTTGGGATGGATCCCGGGAACTGTTTAGCGGCCGGAACCTTTCGCTCACAGGACGCCAATTGCACCTCAGTGAAGCCATGTCGTCTTTGCCCTTCGCCCTCATCACGAGCGCGTCGCTCGCCGTCCCCGTCAGCCCTGCGCACCGCGACTGAACCTTTCACACAGGTAAACAATCCCGTGCGAAAACGTACTCACGTTCGTCAGTAGATCCGCGCCCAAGGCAAAAAATGTAATCTGGGGCGCGGCTAACACGAGCATGACGCTGAGCAGAGTCAGATTCATCAGGTAAATAACGACCAGCGAAAAGAACGTCCCGTGGTCGCTCAGGTCGGTCTGGTTCTTGGGAATCATCCAGCAGGTGAAAGTGAAATGGAACGCCCAGGTCACACCGATGATGGCGTAAAGAAGCCGGCCATAAGGGCGCACGTCATGGAAGAGACTGAGCACTCCATAGGCGACGATGGCAAAAATGCTGTAGAGCGGAAAAAAATACGGAGCGAGGGCGATAAGAAAGTTGTTTTTATCCGTCACGATATGACCGCCGTCGCGGCCCACCCGGAAGCGGCTGACCCGTCCACCCATCATCCAAACCCAAAGCGCGTGGGTTAGTTCGTGACCAAACACGTAAAGAATCATGGGCCGGCTCAAGCCGAAAAAGGCGATCAGCCAGAGAAGCACGCCTAACGAAAAGAACCAGAATTCTTCGGCGGCCCACAACCCCTGGGTGGCGGCGCGGGCAAAAGCCGTAAAAAACGTCTGGGTCAGGACAGCGCAGAGCGGGAGCAGAAAGAGGGCGAAGACGAACTTCAACCAGCGCGTCGGAACCATGAGGGGATCGTAGGCGGACCGCGTCGTCGGCACGATGTAAGGCGCAATTTTGACGCGCCGTCCTGTCTGGCGCGTCCTCGGCACAGTCATTGCCCTATGTTTCTTCGATGCAGCCACGTGACGGGACGTTGTTAAACAGAAAAATAAGGCAGGGCCAGCAGAATTGGCAAGGGTAGGGACAACGCGCCGCGCTGTCCACGCCGCGGAAGTGGTCCGCGATGAAGACGCAGAGTCCTCCAAAGCTCCGGGCCCGGGTAAGTGCGCGCGCCGCTGCGTCTGCTTTGCCTCCCGCTGCTGCGCCTGCGCGCGCCGCCCTACCCGGCTAGGAGCGGCCCATGTAGGCGCCGGTGCGAGTGTCTACCTTGATCAACTCGCCTTCTTTAATGAAGAGAGGAACGTTGACCGTCTTGCCGCTTTCCAGCAGAGCCGGCTTGGTCACGTTGCTGGCTGTGTCGCCCCGCAGCCCCTCGGCCGATTCGATCACCTTTAAATTGACCGAAGCCGGTAATTCTACTTCCACCGGTTTGCCTTCCGCATACAGAACCTGGACCGACAAATTTTCCACCAGATAATCTTTGGCCTCGGCCAGGAAGTTTTCCTGAAACGTGATCGTCTCGTAGCTGACCGGATCCATGAAGTGATAACCGTCGTTATCCTTGTAACTGAAATCCAGTTGCTTCCGCTCGATATCGACGAACTCGACCTTGTCGGTCGAACCAAATCGAACGTCCGCGCTCTTGCCCGTATTGATGTAGCGAATGATGGCCTGGACGAAGGCGCGTAGATTCCCCGGCGTGCGATGATGGACCTCCAGCACGATAGCGGCATTGCCGTTATATTTAATCGCCATTCCTTTGCGAAGATCGTTAGCGGCGGCCATGGGTATCGTTAAATCGTGAAAGAGTTGATGCGGTAAACGGGACCGCGACGGTACGCACGCCGGCGCTCAAAGCAACTTGAGCCGCGTCAGATCCTGCGAATCTACAATCCCCACCGGCACCTTGTCGTCATCCAGCACGATCAGATCGTCAATCCGATGCCGCTCCAGCAGATTCAGCACTTCCACCGCCAACTTGTCCTTGTGCACCGTCACCGGGTCCGACGTCATCAACTCGGCCACGGGGCGGTCGCCAATTTTCGCGTCGGATTGGAAATGCCGGGCGAAATCGCCGTGCGTGAAAATTCCGGCCAGATGTTGCTGAGGATCCGCCACGACGGCCGCGCCCGCGCGCACGCGTGTCATGGCTTTTAGAACTTCACGGATGGGCGTGTCCGTCGAAACAATCGCCATCGATTCGCGCGGTCGCATGATCTGGTGAACCCGCAGCAGCAGGCTGCGTCCGATCACGCCGCCCGGATGAAACTTGGCGAAATCCTCCTTTTGAAAACCTCGCGCCTCCAGCAGCACCATGGCGAGTGCATCTCCCAGGGCGAGCATGACCGTCGTGCTGGAAGTGGGCGCCAGATTCAGCGGACAGGCCTCCTGCTCGACATTCACGTCAAGAAAGACATGGGCGTTTTGCGCGAGAGTCGATCCCGCTTTGCCGCACATGGCAATGATCTTGACCTGAAAACGAGCGATGGCCGGCAGAATTTGCGTCAGTTCATCTGTCTCCCCGCTCGCACTGAGGGCCAGCACGATGTCACCGTCGGCCAGCACCCCTAGATCACCGTGCAAGGCGTTCGACGAATCAAGCACCACTGCCGGAGAGCCGGTACTGGTGAGCGTGGCGGCGATCTTGCTCCCAATGTGCCCGGACTTTCCGATACCGAGAACCACCACCTTGCCGCGCGCATCCACCGCCTCCTTGATCAAATCAACGGCGCGCGCAAAGGGCGCTCCCAGCCGATCGCGCAATCGCTTCAGCTCGAGAATTTCGATGTCCAGGACACGAATGGCCTTTTCAAGGTAATCCATCACCCTGTATATTGCGGGCGGACGTTGGGACGGGCAAGAACTTGCGCGGCTCCGTCAGGGGGAATTTTTATGAAGACAATCCTGAGTATTTGCCTGGTGGTAGCTCTGGCGGGCACGATATCGGCCGAGCCGCAGAAGCAAAACTATAGTACGACCGGCAAGAAAAATGCCAAGACCGCCCGAACCGCCACACCTCCCGTGGCTCAACCCGGCGAGGTCAGGGGAGCAATCCCACGCGGGTTCCGCGGAGGCAATCCTCTACAAATGCTTAACCCGAAAGCTCCGGCCAAGTATGGCACGTGGGTGGAAAACACATCATTCGATCCGAACATCCCGGGAAAGTGGAAGGGCATCAAACTGTTCGAAATCGTGTTCTGAGTTGAGTTTGGTTTGTCGCCACGGTCGGGTGGGCCGTGCGCGCAACGCGGTGGCTACATATTTCGTGATCGGCCACATCGGCCGGTGATAACAGCCTACCTGGTGGGCATCGCGCCGTCGGTGCCGGCATTAAGGCAGCGACAGCGCGCTGCCCTGCAGATCAAAACAGGTGCCTCAGTCCCGATGTTCGATGTAACGTCCGACCTTGCACCTTGATCCCGATCAACGACCGGTCGTCGCCTCCTATTGCGCGACGTTTCTTAAACCGGAGATGCTGCACATCTACCGGCAGATCACGGCGCTGCACCGCGTTCGCTCGATCGTTCTTGCGCAAAAACGCGAGCATCGCGAGCGGTTCCCCTTTGATCCCGTCTATCTGGTAGGCAAGCCGGCCAGTCATTTCCTGCGGCGCTTTTGGTTTCGACAGTTGCTGGATAGTCCATGGCAAATCTCCGGGGTGGAGCAGGATGCCTTGACCCGGCTTCTCACCCGGAGCAACGCCCGCCTGCTTCACATCTATTTCGGCCACATCGCCGTCCATCTCCTGCCGCTCATGCGTTCCTGGCCAAATGCCTCGATCGTTTCGTTTCACGGTGCGGACGTGCTGGTCGACATGCACAAACCGGCCTATGGCCGCGCCACCCACGAAATGCTGCGGGTAGCGCGCCGGGTCCTGGTTCGGTCCGATTCGTTAGGCAAAGCGGTCGTCGCTCTCGGTTGCGATCCGGGCAAGATCGAAATTGTCCGTACCGGTATTCCCCTCGGGGAATTTCGTTTCCGCGCCCGCTCGAAGCCGGCCAATGACGAATGGCGTCTCGTGCAAGCGTGCCGCCTGATCGAGAAGAAGGGATTGCCCACCACCCTGCGCGCTTTTGCCGCCTTCACGGCGCGTCATCCGCGCGCTACCTTGAACGTGGCAGGCGAAGGTCCGTTGCTGGAAGAGCTGCAGAATCTGGCGCGCCAACTGCAAATCGACCAAAAAGTGACGTTCACCGGATTACTTTCCCAGGACGAGCTGCGGACGCTCTTCCTGGCCTCCCACATTTTTCTGCACCCCAGCGAGACCGGACGCGATGGCAATCAGGAAGGTGTGCCGAATTCCATGCTGGAAGCGATGGCCAGTGGTCTGCCGGTTTTCGCCACCACCCATGGCGGAATTCCAGAAGCGCTTATAAACGGTGTGAGCGGTGTGCTCGTAGCGGAGGGCGACCACAAGGCTTTGAGTGAGGCATTGCTGGGGGCCGCGGGAGATCCCGGTCTTTTGGCGCGACTGGCGCGAGCCGGGGCGGAATCGGTTGCTCAGAATTTCGATCAAACCGCGCAGGTTCGCCGGCTGGAAGACATTTATCTGGAGACGATGTCGCCCTAACGATCAGATGGGGGCATGGGCAGGGTGCCGATGCCACGAACGCGTGGCGTCAGACGGACTTGGCGATGTGCTCGAAGAATGCGGCTAACTGCGGTCTCACGGCCTGAAACGAAATTCGTTCCAGGGCGCGCCATTGCGACTCCACGATGGCGGTGGCCCGCGCTGGTGTGTCTTTGACCAACTCGGTGGCGATCGAAATAATTTGATCGAAGGCGCGACCGTTGCCGCAGGAATTCGGGAAAGCGATGCGCTCGATTACACCGTCGCCGCCCACACAAACGGTTCGACCGAGCAGGGCGTCGCCCGCTACTTGTCCGGGGACCCCGCTTCGATCCAATTGCAGGACCACTTTGTGGGCGGCCACCACGCGCAGATATTCAGCGTAAGGTTTGCGACCTTCGATCACGCGCAATTTTCCCGTGGGAAACTTCATCCCCGCCAAACGCTTCGCACCACGGCGGCCGTCCAGGTTGAAGACGGTGACCGGTTCGCCAGTGGATTCACACACTTGCTTGGCGATGAGCAACGCGGCGAAATGATTACGCGATGGCACGTCCCACTCCCGCGTCCCGATGAGAATCCCCTTTTGCTTGTCCGGCAGCACCGCAAAATTCCATTTGGGATCCTCCAGAGGGTAAGGGGTCGGCGCGAACCCCACGGATGTCCGGTCCAGTTTACCGCGCGCCAGTCGATAAAGATCAGCCGCCTCCGGCGTAATGGCCAGGCAACCCTGTGCGCGATTCATAATGTCGAGGAAGCGCGCGATCTTGCCGCCGTCGGACATCTGTTGCGCAATTTGATGCAGGCCGGTTTCCTTGAGTGAGACGACCACGGTTCGCCGGGCTTGGCGGCATGCAAGGAGCGCGCGCTGCGACGCTTTGAAATCGCCGCGCAATAAAAGCAGAATGGGCGTTTTTTCGGCGATGGCCGGCTTCACTTCGCGATGGAAGGTCCCTCGCGTGCAGGCGGCGAAGCCGTGAAAGTTAACCGGAGGATGTCCGCCGGATTCCGGCGTGGCCGGCTGATCGAAGTACTGCTCCCGGTCGCGCCCGCGCGGACTCAGGACAGTGAGCTTAAATTCAACCGCGTCTTTTGACGCCATGTTTATTCATTGGGATCACTGGTTGGTGGAGGAGTGGCCGACTTCAACAAAGTTTCATCCTTCACTTCATCGAGAGGCCCGACCGGCTGGGCTTTGCGAATTTCGAGCGGCTTTTCCTCTTCCGGGTGAACGGGAATGGCCTTCATGATGGGCGCGCCTGTTTCCGGCGTCGGCTTCTCCTCCTGTTTTTCCGAGGCCGTCGCCGGGTTCGCCGGTTCCGGCGCGGGCGGCGGAGTCGCTTTAATCACAGCGCGCGCCGAATTATACGGATCCTTGTCCGCCAGAAGGGCCGGACTTTTCACGATAACTGCCTGGACCTCGTTAAGATCGACCGCCGCGGCCGCCCGCGGAAATTCGCCCTCCGCCGTTTCTTTTACGAAACGGCCGCGTGCATCGCCATGCACATTGCAAGCATCCGTGGGCAGTTGGGCGGTTGTTCCGATTTCCACATATGTGGTGCGGTGTTGTATCGATTTCCCGTCGGGGCCCCTTGCCGTGTCGTAACATTTGTCCGTGGCCAGCAGGCCGGAACGCGAACAGATCTCCACCTGCTTGAGGGTGGCCGGTCGCGCCAATTCTTTGGCCGGATACCGATCGATCGACGCATTCATAATATCGACCCAAACGGGTAACGCGATGTCGCGACCGAAGGCGCCGCGAAAAATCTTTTGCGGCTTGTCGAATCCTGCCCACACCGCACAGGTCAGGGCACTGTCGTATCCCGCAAACAAGACATCGGTGAAGTCATAAGCCGTCCCGGTTTTTCCGGCTGCGCCCGGAATTTTCTTTAATCCAAAACGAGGGTGCGCCTCCCTCGCGGTTCCCGCTTCCAGAACATCTTCCAAGCACGAGTGCACCTCGTAGGCGGTCTCGGGTTTAATCACCTTTTGGCGGTTCCGCGCTCGCTGAGCGTCCCACACAACCGTGCCGTCCTTCTCCTCGATCCGCTCGAGAATGTGCGACCCGTCCGGGCGCCAGCCGCCATTCGGAAAAATGGTGTAGGCCAGCGCTAGTTCGGCCAGCGTTACTTCGCTGCTGCCCAGAAAAGTGGCGGGATAGGGTCGCAAAGCCGATCGAATCCCGGCCATCTTGCAAAGCTGAATGACGCTATCAACTCCCGCATCCATGCCGATGCGGACGGTCGCTCCATTCTTGGAGCTGGTCAGGGCCTGCCGCGCCGTCATTGCCCCATCATACCGATTCTCCTCACTCTCTGGTCCCCACTCACCCAAAATTCCCGTGGTCCCACCGATCATGACGGCGCGATTATCGAGGGCGGAATCCTCCACCACCGTTCCGGGATAATCGCCGTTCTCGAAAGCGGCGGCATAGACGAATGGCGTCATGGCCGTGCCGGCCGGCCGCTTCGCCTGCAGGGCTCGGTCAAATTGATTGTGTTCGAAATCGCGTCCGCCCACCAGCGCGAGCACGCCGGCCGTCTCATTATCAAGTGCGATGATGGCGCCTTGCAGGTATTCCGGGGTCGGCAGATTCGCCATTGTGTTGGTCGATTTCGCCTTCTTAAAATTCGCCGCATAATCGGCATAGGTCTGATGATTGTAACCGGAATGTCGTTCCGCTTTATCCAGATTCGCGCGCAGCGAGTCTTCCGCCACTTTTTGCAAATCAGAGTCAATCGTGGTGTGGATGCGAAACCCCTCGTTCATGGCGCGATCCCATCCGACCGCCGCGATTACCTGCTGCCGGATGTAGTCCACCGCGTACGTCTGCCCTTGGGCATTCTGACGGCTGCTGATGGCTAAATCATCGGCTTGGGCGCTCGTGCATTTTTCACGAGTGATGAAGCCCAGATCGCGCATGCGGGTGAGCGCGTAATTACGGGCGTCGCGCGAGGCGACCCGGTCTCCCCAGGGTGACAACCTGTTTGGACTTTTGATCAACCCGGCCAGGGTAGCGCATTCCGATAGAGTCATGTCCCGGGCGGGCTTGGCGAAATAGCCACGCGACGCCGCTTCGCAACCGTAAAGACCGGCCCCGAAATAGATGCGGTTAAGATAGAGCTCCATGATCTTCTGTTTCCCGAAATTATCTTCGATGCGGCGGGACAGAAAAATCTCGAGCAGCTTGCGCCCGAACGTCCGCTCTTTCAGGGAGAAGCTGTTCCGGGCCAATTGCTGCGTGATCGTGCTCGCGCCCTGACGGACGTGGCCGGCCGTAAAATTCTTCAGGGCGGCCCGGATAATTCCGAATAGATCGTAGCCGTTATGCTGGTAGAACTTGCTGTCTTCCACTGCCACCACGGCGTTGACCAGGTCGCGCGGGATTTGATCGTAGGGAATGGTCTCGCGATTTTCCACGTAGATCTGGCCAAAGATCTTGCTGTTGCGATCCAGGATGACACTGGAGGATTCCATCTGCTCGAGCTGCGACAGGTCGAACTTGCCGGCCTGCTCTTTCAGGTCACCCGCCCCGATGAAGAAGTAGATCGCGAGAGCGCCGAGCAACATGAGGCCGACGCACAAGGGGATGTAAAAACGAGCCCGTCGATACCAGGGTTGTTCGAAACCGTAACGCCGCTCGGGCACGTATGTCATTTGTGTTCTCAAGTGCGAAAAGGCACGGCAGGATGCGCGCGCAACCTAGGTGCGACGGTGAAGGGGTTCAACCGCCAGAGAAACTGGAGAGTTGCAATATCTGCTCTCAATTTGAGCCGAGCAGCATCTGTCTTACTGAAACGGGCGCGGCTGCATGCGCGGCCGCTGTGAGGGCGTGTCCCGGCGCGTGATATTCATGGCAGGTCATGCAGTCGGCCGAGGCACGGCCCAGCGGGCTGTGACAAGTCACGCAATTCGCTTTCACCGGCATGAGGATGTCAGCCGTATCGCGACTTTGCGAAGCGTGATGGCAATCGTCGCACTGAACGCTGGCGTGCTTGGCGTGATTGAAATCCGAACGCAACATCCAGCGATCGACCAGAATCGGTTTAGTTATAATGGGCGCACCAACCGCGACCGGTTTCACTTCATGACAAAAGCGGCAGCCGGCGAAAGAAGCGCGAGTCCGGGCGGCCGCGCGTTGCTGGGGCTTGTAGGGATCGACTGTGGTAAAGACGCTGCGAATCAGTTCGTCGTCTGAAGCGAATTGATTCCGCAATTGCCGGCGCTGTTGTTCGACAAAAGAGCGAACCTGCCCAGGCGCTATCCCTTTGTTTCGGGCCAGTTCCTCATAGTGAGTCGGAAGCGAGCGCAAAAATCCCAGGACCGCCGTGGAGTTCCCGTGCGGCAAGGTGAGGTCGGGGTTGTTAAGGTCGAACTGCAGCGAGTGGCACGTCTGACAATTGGCCGCAAAGGTGACGCGTTTCATGAAGCGCCCTTCCGTATCCGGTTTGTGGCAATAATTGCAGTCCAGTTTGGTTCCCTGCTTGTCCACCGGTGGAATGTCCGCCGCGAGATGGCGCTGGTGATTGAAACGCAAGGCGTCCGGGTCGCGTACTTTCGGATCAAGAACCTTTGCCGTGTTCAACTGAAACTCGGGGTGATCTCCCCAGAAGGTATGCAGGACCTCGGTGTAGCCACGAGCGGGTCGCGGCAATTGAAAAGCCACCTGCTGGGGCGACTGCGCGTGGCGCTGAAAAAGAGCCGCCTCGATGTGCGCTCCTTTGCGGGCGGATGCTTCCATCACCTGACTGTTGCCATGACAAGTTATGCACTGTGTAGCCGCCACCGCTTTCATGACGCCCGGTCCCTGGTGTTCCTGGTGGCAGGCGGAGCACGAGCGGTTTTGCACCACGTTGGCTTCGTGAAAAGTGTGCTGCTGGTGACAACTCTCGCATTTTCGGTCGATTGGATCGAAGGCGATCCCCTCGTGAAAGCGCGCGCTCACCACGGTCTTGAATTGCGCTGAGGTAAGACGTCCCCCGGTCAGAAGACTGGCGTCATGGCAGGCCCCACAGTTATTGACGAGCGGAGCGTGATTGGCCGAGAGCGCGCCGGCGTTGAAAAACTTCTCGTGCCCGCGCTTCTGGAAAAGCCAGATACCGATGAGACCACCGCCGAGCGTGATCAGACTAACGAGCAGGCGCGCGCGGCGCCACGGGTGCAGCTTGTTGTAGTAGCCGAGATTGCCCTTGTAGCGCTCGGCGATCTGCTTTTGCGTCCGTCCGGGATTGGCCATCGGCACTCAGTAGTAAAACAACGTCACAAAAGCGTGCCAGATCGTGCCCATGAGCAAAAGGAACGAGACGGGTGCGTGGAGAAAAATCCAGCCGTGCAGCCAATGGTGCAGCTTCGTTTGCAGATCGAGCATGCGTCGTTCGTCACACCATCCTTGAATTTCTTCCACGCGTTCGCGGTACCCTTCCGCCACGCGCAATTTGACGAAACGAATCGTGTCTTCAGAGAAACGGGCGTTTCCCAGGCGCATGCGGTCGCCCCGTTTGGCGGCCAGATAGGGAAGAATTTGGCGATCCAGAAAATCAAGCAGCGCCGCTTCCGAAGCGAGATCACTGGCGGGCGCGATCGCTTTGCCTCCGGGCTTGGGCGCTCCGACGGTTGCTCCTTTTGTCGCCAGAGTCGCAGCGGTTGGTTTCGCACTGTCGGGATCAGCGGCCCGCGCCACAGGTTCCCCAATGGCGGCGGGCGACGTTTTTTCCGCGGGCGCCGCGGACGCTGCCACGAGCGGGGTTGGCGGAGTGATGGCGCGCGGGATCACTTCGGCCGGGGCGACGCCGGTCACTTTCTCTGTCCCGGGCGGAACGACTGTCCCCTCCGGCACGCGCGCTGTCGGTGTTCCCATCGTTTCCGGCGGCTTCTCTCTCTCTGACCCGGCTGCAATCACCGGCGCAGATTTTGCACTGGCGGGATCGCCGGCCATCGCTCCAGGCGTTTTGGGTGGCGCTGGAATCTCCACCGACTCGGCCGTGATGGTCGAACCGACCGCGGTTTTGGCGCGCGCCGTCGGCGTACTCAGCTCACCCGTGGTCGAAGCCATTGGAGTCGACCCCGCTGTCACCGCTTTGGCCGCGCTGGCCGCGGGAGCGCCTGCATCCGTTATTTTAGCGGAGGGGGGCGGGACTGGCTTGAAAGAATCGCGCATCTTTTTGGCAGCGGCATGCAACTGCCCTCGAATGTGCGGAATTTGTTCGTAAACCGATTCAGCCGGTAACCGCTCCATCATGATGCGCGGCATCTGATGCTGCAACGCGAGCCCATAGATCCCGCTGATCATGACGATGATATAGAGCACGATGAGGAATGTGGTCATGGGGCCGCCTAGCCGGAAGCCACTGTGAAAAATAACCAGGGGAATCGTTAGGAAAGTCAGCCAGATGTGGGCTCGTAACCACCTCTGAACCGTTCCGATCCTCCAGAGAACCAGTTTCTTGCGCACCCCGAGGAGCGCGGCAAAGATAAAAATGGCAAGCGCGATCGACCCGAAGACGAGACCAATGGGCGTTCCGCCGACACTGCGATGTTCGGAAGGTTTCTGAATTAAACCGCGCGGCAGTCGCAGGCCGGAAGGAAGCATCTCGGGATCGAAGTTCCCCAGATAAATCCAAAGGGCAAAGAGCGTGGCCAGAAGAACAAAGACGGCCCACGGGACATGCGCACGATTGAAAATACGCATGACTCAGAAGGCGCCGGAGCAAATCGGAAATTGGAAATCGGAGATGGGAAATATCATCAGTGGGTGCGATGCGTTTCGTAGCGCGAGGTGGGGGACCAGGTTTTGCCGATGAGTTCGCTTTGCGCGTTGATGGCGTCGCCGAAATATCTTTGCGGATCGACTCGTTTGGCGGCGTCGTGCGGGCAGGCGTAAACACAACTCGGAGTGGAAAGCTGAGTACAGAGGTCGCAGGTGTTCGCTTTGTAGGCGGTCGTCTTTTTTTTCTCGATCTTGACGGTGGAGGGTACGCCTTCCTCCTTCGATTTGATTTCCGTCTTAACTTCTTTGATGACCTCGAGCGGGTGCATGTTGATGTTGCCGTAAGGACATAACTCCGCGCATTTGCCGCAGCCGATACACCAATCCTCGATAATGATTTCGAGGTTCTCTTTGCGCCGAATCGAGCCCACCGGGCACTGCGTCATGCACAGGGGATCGCGGCAGGACCGGCAGGCGGTGGCCACGAGGTAATGCTCGTAGCGCAAGCCATCCCGCAACAAACGGGAAACCCCGTCATGCGCCTGCGCGCAGGCCCGCACACAGGCATCGCAACGCGTGCAGTTATCCAGATCGATGAGCAAAAGATTTTGCGCCTCGAACAATCCCTGATTGAGAAAGTCGTCCAAATGCAGCCCCACCGGGATCGTCTTTTGCTGGTCGGCTTCCAGACGAGCCGTCGCCACTTGCTCAATCTGCCGCCGCACCGCCGGAAATTTTTCCAGCATCTCGTTGAACTCGCTCGCCGGGATTTTGACCAAATCCACCGCGTCCAGCGCACTGCACGTGGCGGTGCGCTTGATCGCGCGGAGCAGTCCGATTTCTCCGAAGTAATCGCCGCGGCTCAAATAAGTTCGCACCATCTCTCCGCCGGGAAGTGCGTTCGAGACCCGCACCATGCCCGAACGAATCAGGTAAAATGCATCCGCCTCTTCCCCTTCCTTGCAGATGACCTGGGTCTGATTGAATGACACCAGCTCCACATTCTGGCGGAGATGCTCGAGGAATTCCTCATCGAGAGAGGCGAAAAGCGGAACGCTGCGCAGATGATTATTGAGAGAGCGCTCTCGATATTTTCGGTCGAGGTCCGTCTTGAACGAAGTTCCCTTGAAGGTGGGCATCTTCACCTTGCTCGTGGCCTTGGAGGCCTCCGAGACCTGGCGATTCCCCACCAGCATGTCGAGGATGACGCGCAGCATTTCGACCATCACGCAATTTTCCCGCGCCTGCACCGTGGCCGAGCGGGGCTGATACGTGCGGCAGGTCATCTCCCCGAATAATTCGCCGGGCCCCAGTTCGCCTAACGGACGGTTGATCGGCAAATCGATGTTGGCATCGATCCCGATAAATTTTCGCTGCTGCGCCTCCGGTCGCAGATCGGTGTGATCGTCGGTCAGGAAGCTGCGCATGCGTTTAAAACTGCGTCCAAAAAGGCCCACCACGGGATTGGTCCGGACGTGGGCCAGCGGATTGTGAATGAATATGTCGACCGTGCCGGACACGATGTAGTAGGCGGTCGACCCGAACTCTCCTTCTTCACAAACCATTTCCCCCTTGCGAAAACGGTGCAGGACCGCCGCGCCTTTCGCCCAGTTCTCTAACTGGGCTCGCGGGATCTCCTTGAGCGCAGGCAGATACTCGATGAGCTGATCAATCGTCAGCGGCTCGCCTGTCGTCAGTTTTTCAACGGTCTCGGCCATCGTCAATCGAGGCCGAGGATATTCGCCGCGGAACGGCACTGGAAGGCAATTTCACCTCCGGCGGAATCGACCGGGAGAAGAGTCGACCTCGTTGAGCAATATCTTCGGCGGCAGT
The DNA here is from genome assembly GCA_038226905.1 of Chthoniobacterales bacterium. GTDB lineage: Bacteria > Verrucomicrobiota > Verrucomicrobiia > Chthoniobacterales > UBA10450 > JBBRDU01. Next base: position 18,884 of record JBBRQE010000004.1, read on the forward strand.
GCTTGAAAAAAGAGCCAGCGTCCCGGAACTAGGCCGCTTCCGCTCGCACTCACCGTTATGAAATCCTTTATCCGAATCTTACTCTGCATCGCCCTGACCGGTTTCGCCCTCGCTCATGCCATTTCCGCCAAGCCGGCGGCCGCCAAAGCGGCAGTCCCGCACAAGGCAAGCGGCCAGAAAGCCGATGCCAAAACCTTGCTGACAGCTTCCAAAAAAACTTTTGCCCTCATGGTTAAGGCCGCGCGCGCGGACAAGGGCCTCGATGCCAAGACTCCGAAGAACAAGCCATTCTGGAAATCGGCTCAGGCGATCGCCAAGAGTTTGAAAGGGGCGGAAAAAGGATTGGCCGCCAAGAACGACGAATTCTTTAAGGGAATCGCCCAGGCGCGACGGGCCGAAGCGCAGCTCAAGGTGGATTGGCAGCTCACTGATTCGAAAAATAAGGTGGTCATCGAAAACGCCAAAAAGCTGGGACATTCCCTCGCCCTGCTGCGCACGCAATTCTCCAAGGAGGCAGCGCGGAAAAAGAAGGGGGGGGAATTAACCGAGCCGGAGAAGGCCGCCTTCGCCAAGATCAAGGCGCAGCAGAAAACGATTTTGAGCGGGCTGAAGAAGCTGGACAAAGAAGCGGCCAAGGATAAAGGCCTCGAAAAAGGTCTGCATAAAGTGCAGAGCCAGGCTCGTCATATCCTGAAAGAACCGGTCAGCCTCGATTCTTATCTCGCCACGCTTTATCTGCTCGACGAACAAGCCGGCCTCCTCCGCGGCTACGATTATTACGTCGATAAGTCATGGCGCGCCGATTACCTCGTGCTCACAACGGTCGAGAAGAGCTACGACGATCTTTACGTTTCGTGGGAAACATCCACCTCCTATGACTGGACTTCGGTCGAGACGAGCGTCGACATCTATGAAGGCGAAGAGGTCGATGTCAGCGAGTCGGTTTCCGAGGAGGAGATGACCAGCGAAGAATCTTACGCTTCCGACGAATCGTTTGAAATGTCGGAGGACGAGCAGGACGAAGTGGCGGAGGAAGAAGATACGGACGCCGAAGTCGATGCGGACGACACCGAGGATGACGATAGCATGGACGATGCTTCCGACGACGACGGAGAAGATATGTCGGATGACGGCGGGGACGACGGTGATGATGGCGGCGGGGACGACAGCGGCGAATAAGCCGGCCAGCTGTTTTCGCCTGGAGTGGTAGGGACGGCGCTGCGGATATTGAGATTCCTCGCTTCGCTCCGTCAGGTCCGCAGTGGTAAGGTTGGCGCCATGTCCAAGCTCTTCGGTTTCGTCTTGCTCCTGCTCGTCTCTGGGTTGCCCAAACTCGCCCGCGCGCAAATCGATCGCATCACGGGAAAGCCGTTCGCCACGCGCTCCGAAGTCCTGGCCCGGCACGGCATGGTTTGCACGAGCGTCCCGGCCGCCACGCAGGTCGGGATCGAGATTCTAAAACGCGGGGGCAGTGCGGTCGACGCGGCCATCGCGGCCAACGCCACGCTCGGGTTGATGGAACCAGTCTCCAATGGCTTGGGCGGCGATCTCTTCGCCATCGTTTACAGCGCCAAAGAAAACAAACTCTTCGGCCTCAACGGCAGCGGTCGCTCACCTCTCGGCCTGAGTTACGACCAGATGAAGGCGGAAATCGCCAAATCGAAACGGGAGACCATTCCGCCCACCGGCATGCTTCCCATCAGCGTGCCCGGTGCGGTCGATGCCTGGGCCGAGTTGCACAAAAAATTCGGCAAATTGAAGTTATCGGAGGATCTGGCCCCGGCTGCGCACTACGCGGAGGAAGGATTTCCCGTCACGGAACTGATCGCCTACTACTGGGCCTTCGGTCCGCGCATCTATAAAGGATTGCCCGGCGCTTTTCTTGAAACCTATACCCTGGATGGCAACGGCAAGACTCCGGGGAAAGGCGACATTTTCAAGAACCCGGCTTTGGCCAAAACCCTTCGTCTGATCGGCGAGAAGGGACGCGACGCCTTCTATAAAGGGGAGATCGCGGAGAAAATCGACGCCTTCATGCAGGCCAATGGCGGTTTCCTGCGCAAGGCCGATTTCGAAAAACACACGAGCACATGGGTCGAACCCGCCAGCACCAACTATCGCGGCTTCGATGTATTTGAATTGCCGCCTAACGGGCAGGGCATCGCGGCCCTCCAGATCCTGAACATCCTCGAAGGATTCGATCTGGCCGCTCTGGGACGCAATTCGCCGGAAGCGCTCCACGCCATGATCGAAGCGAAGAAATTGGCGTGGGCTGATCGTGCTAAATTTTATGCGGATCCGGCCTTCGTCAAGATTCCGTTAGGCCAGCTAATCTCGAAACCGTACGCGGCGGAGCGGCGCAAACTCATCGATCCGAATCACGCCGCCAAAAAAGTGGAACCGGGAAATCCCGCGCTCGGTCAGGGCGATACCATCTACATGTGCACGGCGGATGAGGAAGGAAACATGGTCAGCCTGATCCAAAGCAATTATCGCGGCATGGGGAGCGGCATTGTCGTGCCCGGCCTGGGATTCATGTTCCAGGATCGCGGCGAACTCTTCTCCATGGAACCGGGACACGCCAATGTTTACGCTCCGGGCAAACGCCCTTTCCACACCATCATCCCGGGGTTCGTCATGAAGGACGGCAAACCATGGGAAGCGTTCGGTGTAATGGGCGGCGGCATGCAACCACAAGGCCACGTGCAGGTGTTGACCAACCAGATTGATTTCGGCCTGAACGTGCAGGAAGCAGGTGACGCCTCCCGCTGGCAACACGAAGGGGATAACGAACCGACGGGAGAAAAGATGACCGAGTCCGGAGGCTATGTGGAAGTGGAGAGCGGAATTCCCTACGAAACCGTCCGGGAATTAAAAAAGAAGGGGCACGACGTCCGCCTCGACGTGGGCGGCTACGGGGGATATCAAGCCATCAAAGTGGAAATGCACGACGGCCAACGCGTCTATGTGGGCGCCAGCGAGTCGCGCAAGGACGGACAGGCCGCCGGATATTAGTGGAGGCTGCTCCCAAAATGCCTAACGAACTTTCTCATGCGTCCGAAAGCGCCGAACAGGTTGATCATCAACTGGTCCGCGCCATCGGGGTGCCCGGCCTCACGGCCAACATCGTCAACACCACCATCGGTGCGGGAATTTTTGTCCTGCCCGCCCTGGTCGCCAAAGGCCTCGGCGCGGCCGCCCCCGTCGCTTTCATCGTCTGCGCTTTCGCCATGGTTTTGTTCGTTACCTGCTTCGCCATGGCGGGCAGCCGTGTTTCCCTGACAGGCGGGCTCTACGCTTATGTGGAAGTGGCCTTCGGGCGTTACGTTGGATTTCTTTCCGGAATTCTTTTCTACCTGACCGCCGTCCTGAGTGTGGCCGGGGTGGTTAACGTCCTGGCCGGGTCCGTTAGTGCGCTCGTGCCCACCTTGGCCAATCCGGCGGGCCGTGCGCTCATCATGATTCTGGTCTATGCCGTTCTGGTCGTCATTAACGTCCGCGGCGTGCGGGCGGGAGCGGGAGCCGTCACGGGCGTGACCGTGGCAAAATTATTTCCCCTCCTTGTCTTCGTGATCGCCGGCATCTTCTTTATCAAGCCGGCCGCGCTTGCCTGGCCCGGATTTCCCACGAGCCAGGCTTTGGGCGACAGCGTGCTTTTGTTAATTTTCGCTTTCGTGGGGATTGAAGTTGCCCTCGTGCCCAGCGGCGAAGTGAGAAACCCCAGCCGCACAGTGCCGCGTTCCATTTACCTCGCGCTCATCATTACGACCGTTCTCTACATCACCATCCAATTGGTCGCGCAAGGTACCCTCGGCTCTGATCTGTCCGCCAATACCATCTCGCCGCTGGCCGAAGCGGCCGGTCGATTCCTCGGCAACACCGGCCGGCTTCTTCTTCTCGGCGGAGCGCTCCTTTCGGCCTTTGGATTTGTGACGAGCGATATTCTGAGCTCGCCCCGCATCCTCTTCGCTTTCGGAAGGGACGGAGTCCTGCCCTCCTGGTTTGCGCATGTGCATCCGCGCCACCGTTCTCCCGATGTGGCCATCATTTCTTATGCAGTCATTGCCTTCGCCTTCTCCCTGAGTTCCAGTTTCGAAGCTTTGGCCGTGATGGCGAATGTCGCTGTGCTTTTCCTCTACATTCTCTGTTGCGCGGCCGCCTGGGAGTTAGCCCGGCGCGACGTGCGCGGTGATGGCCGGCCTTTCACATTCCCCGGAGCACGCCTGTTTCCCATCGGGGCAATCGTGGTCATCATCTGGATTCTGGCGCACGCCACGAGCCGCGAATTTACCGTGACGGCGATCGTTCTGGCGGTGGCTTCGCTGTTGTATTGGGTGCGCAAGGCCGCCATCCGTCCAAAGCCGTAGTAACATTGTCGCCGCCAAGCCGCGTCGGCTAAAACGGAATCTTCATTCCCAGATTTCTGACCAGGAAGGCCCATTGATCGGTTTGGTCCTCGATGATCTTGGTCGTCGGCTTGCCGGCGCCATGCCCCGCCTGCGTTTCAATCCGAATGAGAATCGGGGCCGGACCCGCCTGGGCGGATTGCAGGGCGGCGGTGAACTTGAAGCTGTGCCCCGGGAAGACGCGATCATCGTGATCGGCCGTGGTGACGAGAGTGGGCGGGTACTTCGTCCCCGGCTTCACATTGTGCAGCGGTGAGTACTTATAGAGAGCCTTGAACTCTTCCGCGTTATCGCTTGAGCCGTAATCCGAAGTCCAGGCCCAGCCGATGGTAAACTTCTGGAAGCGCAACATATCCAAAACGCCGACCCCGGGCAGCGCCGCACCCCACAGTTCCGGTCGCTCCGTGAGGGCCGCGCCGACCAGCAAGCCGCCGTTGCTTCGTCCGTTGATCGCCAGTTTCGGCGTGGAGGTGTACTTATTCGCGATGAGCCATTGGCCGGCCGCGATAAAATCGTCGAACACGTTCTGCTTGCGCAGTTTCGTTCCAGCCAGATGCCACTCCTCGCCGTACTCACCGCCCCCTCGCAAATTGGCTACGGCGTAGATCCCGCCCATTTGCAGCCAGGCCGCGACCGCTGGCGAAAACCCCGGGGTCGAAGAGATGTCGAATCCGCCGTAGCCGTAAAGCAGCGTGGGATTATCCCCGTTCTTCTGCAGCCCTTTGGCGTAAGTCAGGAACATGGGGACACGCGTCCCATCCTTGCTCTGATAAAAAACCTGTTCGGTTTCAAATTCTTCCGACTTGAAATCAACCTTGGGCCGGAACAACGCGCTGCTTTTTCCGGTTTGGAAATCGTAGCGATAAATGGTGGCCGGCTCGGTGTAGCTCACATAGGAATAAAAAGTTTCCTGCTCCGGGCGTTTGCCACTAAACCCACCCGCCGTGCCCAATCCCGGGAGTGAAATTTCGCCGGCGGCTTTTCCGTTAAGCTCAAAAAGTCGGATGACCGAATGGGCGTCCTTCAAATACTGCGCCACGAAACGGTTTCCCACCACGGTGACACCTTCGAGCTTGTCCTCGCTCTGCGGAACGATCTCCTTCATGTCGTCCATCTCGTCCGGATGTTCGACGTCGATGGCAATGATGCGCCCCTTCGGCGCGCTCAAGTCAGTCTTAAACCAGAAGAGACTGCCCTGGTTATCAAGGAAACTGTAGGAAGCATCCTGCCGGTTGAGCAGCTCCACCACTTTCGCATCCGCTTGCCGCAGATCTTTGTAGAAGATCCGGTTTTTCGGATCGGTCCCCTGTGAAACATTGATGATCAAATAGCGTCCATCATCAGTGACCGATCCGTTGAACAGCCAATCCTTGTGATCTTTCCGCTCGTAGATCAATGCGTCCTTTTCCTGCGGCGTCCCGATCTTATGGAAGAAGAGTTTTTGAAAATAATTCGTGCCCTTCAATTCCTGATCTCTGGGCGCGTCATACCGGCTGTAATAGAAACCTGTGCCGTCGTGATTCCACGATGCCCCGGAAAACTTCACCCACTTCAGGTCGTCCGATAAATCTTTGCCGCTCCCGACCTCTCGCACTTTCCATTCCTGCCAATCCGACCCCGCGCTGGCCAGTCCGTAGGCGAGACGTTTTCCATCATCCGAGACAGAAAGCCCGCCGAGGGCAACGGTGCCGTCTTTGGAGAGAGTATTGGGATCGAGCAATGGATGCGGCTCGCCCGGCAGGGTCGATGCCGCATAAAGCACACTCTGATTCTGTAAGCCGGTGTTCTTCGAGAAAAAGTAGGTGCCGGCTTCGTGGAAAGGCACTCCGTAGCGCTCAAAGTTCCAAAGCGCGGTAAGCCTTTGGTTGATCCGGGCGCGCTCCGGAATCGTATCAAAATAATTAAAGGTCAGCTTGTTCTCTTCTTCGACCCATTTACGCGTGGCCGCAGAATCGACCTCCTCGAGCGGGCGAAAGGGATCGGCCACCTTCGTTCCGGAATAGTCATCTACCTGATCGCTTTTCGGTGCGGCGGGATAGGAAAGCTTTTCTTCGGCCGCGCACAGTGGGGAGAGGGCAGACGCCGCGAGCGAAAAGCAAAACAGGAAACAAATCTTCATGAGGGAATAACCATTCCATATGGAATGGACTGCCACAACGGAGGCGAATACTTGGGCGGGTCAGATCCCGCTATTTTTTGTAACAGGATTTACTGGATTATTAAAACCAACCCGAACGGACCTTCTCGAATCCTGTTTAATCCCGTTAATCCTGTCGGCTACCTTCTCTTTCCACCTAATTCCCGGCCGCCTTTAACTCGGCCAGTTTCTGTTCCGCTTTGGCCACGTTCGTTTTACGGCCGATGCCTAACGACAGCAATTTTTGCTGGCGCGTTAAATTAATTTCGGCCGCTTCCAGCTCGGCCTGTTCGCGTTTCTTCGCGGCCGCGTGCGCTGCCTGGATGGCGTGAGCCAACTCCGCATCGGAGGAGGCCGCGTCTGGGCCAGTCGGGTCGACGCCCGGTGCCGCCAACTCTTCCTTGGTCCGGGCCAGTCTTGCGTTTTCCAAGTCCGCCTGTAGCCGCACCACTTTCAGCGCGCGCTGTTCCGCTTCAATCTTGGCGAGAGCGCCCATGCGGAAAAGCCGCTCCGCGCTCAGGGCGCTGCGTCTGGCGCGCTCCACGTCTCTCGTTAGGCGATCGAGATCAATCGCCGGCGTTACGGTCGTCAGCGTCAGGGCTGTGCCCTTCGTGGCAGGGTCGCGATAGGGAATCAAGAGCGGGGGCTCCACCTCGAACGATTCGTCCTGATCGCTCTTTGGTAATTCCTCAGCCGCCCAGACCGTGGCAGAAAAAGCCAGGACACCTGCGGCCACCGCAAACCATCGCGCCATACCCGCGACACTATCATAAAGAGTTGCAAGGCGTCGACTGACAGAATCTTGCGACGGTCCCGGCGCCTCGACCATCTTGCTCAATGGCCCAGTCCGCGTAGCACCGCTCAGCTAACGCTTGTCCTGGGGCTCCGGCGGTTCGCGCAGAATTTGGCCGGGCGCGTTTTGAAAATCCGACACCCCACGATAGAACGCTTGCATCAACGCATCTCCACCAGGGGCGGGGAGCGCGAGAGCGGAAAGCAAACTGCCCGGATGGCCCGGTATTCCCAATATAAAGCCGGCGCCGGCAAGGGCGCGTGACGACTTCGAACTGGGCGGATTTAAGGAGAGCAGAGCGCTGACGCGCGAGAAGGGATCGCCGGTGCTACGGCGTTCTTGTTTGCCCCCGGCCGACGGAGACAATTCCGTGGAGGCTACCGACTCAAGCCGGTCAAGGACAGCCGCTGCCGGAGATTCGGGTTGTGAATAAAGAGGCGCCCGCGGCCGTGCTGCGGCCGCGCAGAAAATTCCGGCGCCATTGAAAAAATGGAAGAGACAAAACAGACCCCCCAGCAGCGCGAGAAGAACGAAAGCTCTATTGGTCCACTCGTGTCTTCTCAGAACCACAGGAACGTTCCCGATGGCTGGGTCATCGGTCATTGCGATTCTAAAAAAACTTCACCGAAATCAATCTGAGGCATGGCGGGGACGGGCCGATCATTGTGGCCGAACCCGATTTTTTAAAAGCAATATTTGTTCCGGCGTGTAACAGATTTCGGCCAGGTCGCAGCCGCCCTAGCGAGGACAGGGTAGCAAGTTTGTGCTTTTCAAATGCCAGGGTAATGGCATACGACACGCTCCAAGTTCTGCGTTGTGTATCGTTCTCTCCTCTCTCTTTTTCTAGCCTTGGGTGGCACGGTCAGTTTAGCCCTCGGTTCGCCTGTTAACTCCGGTTCATTCCCGTCCGCGGGTCCAACCGTCGCCGGGAGCACCGCGCGCCTGCGTTTTGGACAGGCGGCCGCGCCGGAAAGCGCGCCGATCGCCGTGAAGCGCGCTATTTGGGCGGCCAACCAACTTCACACCAAGCCCTACCGTTTCGGGGGCGGCCACCGCTCGTTCCATGATAACGCCTACGATTGTTCCGGCACCGTTTCGTATATGCTGGGCGGCGCGGGATTAATCAAATCACCCATGAGCTCGTCCGATTTCCGCCGCTTCGGGCAACACGGCAGCGGCCGATGGATCACGGTTTATGCGCGTAACGGCCACACCTTTGCCGTCATCGCGGGCTTGCGGCTCGATACTACTCCCTATATCACAGGACGTGAGCGTTGGGCACCGCGCTGGCAGCCGACCGTGCGCAAGCCGGCTGGCTTCGAAGCCCGACATCCGGTAGGATTGTAATTCACACGAACGTCCATTCTGCCCTGACCGCGCCGGAGCTTCGCGCCTTACGCAGGCTGAAGACGCCGCACGGCATCCAGGTTTTCCTCGACACGCTGCCGTATAATTTAGCCCTGACCGCCGCGTCGCCTCGCAAAGTCCTGCAGGATCGAACGGCCTCCTGTCTGGAAGGCGCCATCTTTGCCGCCGCCGCGTTGCGCGTCCTCGGATTTCAACCGCTCATCTTCGACCTCGAAGCGGACCAGGACACGGATCACGTCATCGCCATCTTCAAGGTGCGCGGCCTGTGGGGTGCCATCGCCAAATCCAACTTCACCGGCTGCCGTTACCGCGAGCCGGTCTACCGCACCCTGCGCGAACTGGCTCTGAGTTACTTCAACACCTACTTTAACCTCCGCTACGAACGCACCCTGCGCCGGTATTCCCGGCCCGTAAATCTGAAGCGCTTCGATCCTCTGCATTGGATGACGTCCGACGAGCCGGTCTGGTTCATCGCGGAATATCTTTGCGAAATTTCCCACACCTCCCTGCTGACTCCGGCCACCGCAAAGCATCTGACCCGGGTGGATGCCCGCACTGTCCAAGGGGAGATGGTTGGCTATTTGAAAAAGGAGCGACCGCCGGATTGAGCCTAACGACTAGAGCTGGAGGGCAGCGCGTTGTCGCTCTAGTTTGAAGAGTCCGACGGCGCAGAGTCCAGGGAGAGCGCTCAACCGAACGGAAACTTTTGGTCGACCGCCGTCTTGTCCGGCAGCAATCCGATCTCGCCCGGCACATCCGCAACATAGGCCAGGGCGTAGCCGCGCCGCGGAGTCTGCCAGCCTGTCGCCTCCGCCACTACGATACGGGCCTTCTTTTCTTCGTAATCGAAAAAATCTGAACCCGCCTTGAAGGACCAGTTCGAGTACTTCCCTATCTGCATGAGGGCTGCGCGCAAATCGCCTTCTCCCCAGGGAGTACCGGTGCGCTTTTTAAAGGCAATGTAGCGTGCCTTCCCCTTGAAAATCCCCACCGTCACATCGAATCCCTGACTCATGTCACCTGTCAAAAAGCCAAACGCTTTCTCGCCTTGAGCCACCATCCCAAGAAGGTTGCCGGCCATGGTCGCTTTCTGGCCGAAATGGATTTCAGCGTCTTCGATTGTTTGGAGCAATAGGTTCATAAAGGCGCGGTCTTTTGCCTGATTACCGTTCCGCTACGACACGTCAGAGGGTCTATTCCCTGCGTCCATTCTGCGGCACGCCCCCGGATTACACATCCTCGGCCGCGAAATGTCAGTCAGGAAAAACAAACGCCCGCGGCGCCGCGGATGGCCTGGTCTTCCATGGGCGACGCGGAGTAGCCCACCGTGGCGCACTCCAGCAAGTACCTGCGCAGAAATGGCGCAATACCGCCGAGCCGTTCGTACTGCGCCGTATGAACAAGTTCGTGCACGATCAGATTGCGATCGCGCCAACAGTCGGACCGGACGAATACGCCATAGAAGAGGGTGAGCCCGCGCGGCGCGGCCGGAATTAGATTGGTCGCCTGGCTCGCAACCTTCAGAACCGGATCGGTCGGAGCAGGAATAACGTCCACCCGGAGGAGACGGACCCGCTCGGGATGTTGCACTTCCACGCGCCGGGCCTCGACTAGCTCCGCTTCTGACAAGGGCACTCCTTCGCGCAGGATTCGTTGTTCCTGGCGGGTGGCCCAATCGATGGCCAATGGAAGCAGCATCTCGAATTGCGCGACAACCGAGGCTTGTTCCATACGCCTGTCTATCAGAGCAGAAAGTCGGCCTCTGTAATGGCATCCGGCAAAAAAAAGTGGTGGCCATGCGAATAAGACCCAGGCACGGCACCGCGGCCTAAGCGCAGGGGGGAGCGACCTCCTTTCAATGGCTGACTCAGACTGCGCAGGCCCAAAATCTTTCCAAAAAAATATTGTCTAATGTTTTGCCAGGTCCTCCCCCAATAGCGTAAAAGGTGTGGAAAGAGATCATTGCGCAAAACGGGATTGCCACCATGTTTTGCAAGCGGCGACCTCCCTTAGACGATTGATCATGAACAGACTCCTTGCCATTCTTCTCCTGAGCGCGGTCACAACTTGGCGCGCTGCGGGCGAGGGGCCGCCTCCGGGTCCATTGAGTCCCTATTATCTAACGGCCGGAGAACAGGCTAACGATTGGGTGGTGCAAGACCTGGGAGTCGTCAGGACGTGGAAGCAACAGCACCCGGGAGGGGTGGGTGAATACGCGATCTCGGTCACCGACATGGTTCGACAGCTCGGGTCGTTTTACGTTGGCAACACCACCAAAGGTGCGGAGTACACCCTGGACGGGACGTTTACCGGAACAAACTACATCTACCCCCCCGTGGCTAAGGCAGGTTTCTGGGACGGGGCCAGCGACGGGACGTCGAATTACTCGGTCGATTTCAACCACGGAGGTGTCTACATCTTCAACTCCGATTGGACGAATCCTCAGCTGCTTTTTTCCACTCCTTCTGATTATCTGGGCATCACTTTCGACGTCACGAATAACACGCTTTGGATTTCGACCTTTCATTCCAGCGTGGTGGAACATCGGGACCTGACCGGCTCCTTGCTTTCGTCGTTCACCGTCCCGTTTACCGGCATCTCGTGTCTGGCCATCGACCCGGCGGATCAAACCCTTTGGATGGGGTCGCAAAATACCCAGGGCACCTTTTATCAGTACACGCAGGACGGATCTCAGCTCACCACTGTTACTTACCCTCAGCTGAAGCGTCAGAACACGCTGGGCGGAGAATTTCCGATCAGTGCGGTCAGTCCCACGCCGACGCCGACTCCTACGGCAACCCCGACGCCCACGGTAACGCCTACCCCGAGTCCGACGCCAACTCCGATTCCCACGATCACTCCGAGTCCCACGCCGACTCCGAGTCCTACGCCCACTCCCACGCCGACGCCAATCTTTACCCCCACCCCCACCCCTACTCCTTCGCCCACCCCTACTCCTTCGCCCACACCCACTCCTACGCCGCCTGCGGAATGCGGTTTCGATAACCCCGGTTTCGAGACCGGCTCATTCCCTCTCTGGAACATCAGGGACAGCCAGCCAACGCCATTTGTGTCGAACGAGAAATCTCATTCCGGCACTTATTCCGCCTTCCTGGGAAGTCCAAGTGGCGGGACGGTCGCCGCTGCTACCAGTGAGACGCCAGGCGATAGTTCGATCTTTCAAACCATCGCGGTCCCGGCAGGCGGCGGGACTCTGAGTTTCTGGTACAACCCGTTCACGACCGACTCGATCACCTTCGATTGGCAGGACGCCTATGTCGCGGATGCCTCCGGCAACACCACTCTGGCCACCATCATGCACGTGTGCGAGAACGATCAGGTTTGGAAACAAGTGACTTACGATATGAGCGCCTTCGCCGGGCAGACCGTCTCTATTAAATTCCTCGTCCATGGGGATAATGGGGGCGATCCCACCAATATGTTCGTGGATGACGTTTGTCTCCCGGGCGCTTCGCCGGCGCCGACCCCCACGCCGACCCCCACGCCCACTCCAACGCCAACCCCCATTCCCACGCCCACGCCCACACCCACACCAACTCCCACGCCCGTCCCGACTCCAACGCCCACACCCACACCAACTCCCACGCCCGTCCCGACTCCAACGCCCACCCCAACGCCGACTCCTACTCCCGTTCCAACGTCGACTCCCACGCCCACTCCTCCGCTTCCCAGTGGGCAGGATGTAGATGGCCAGGGCACGATCAGCGCCTCGGGCGGCCAGGCCAGCTTCACCATTCAGGGAGTGCAGTTCGGCATGGGTAAGAAGAAGAAGATCCAGGGGACGTTCACCTACAACGATCCTTCCGTTCCCCTCTCTTTCACGACCAAGAAGATTGCCAACCTCGTCGTCAGTGGTAACCACGCCACCTTCAGTGGCACCGCCAAAACCAGCGGCAAACCGAAGCAAAACATTAGCTTCACCGTTAACGTGACGGATAACGGCGCTCCCGGGACGAACGATACGTTTTCCATCACGGTCAGTCCCGGTTACTCAGCCGGTGGGAATCTGACCAGCGGTAACATTTCCATCCACTAATACGGGAGGGTGAGAGGACGGCTGATCGGGCTCGTTGTGTCCCATTGGAGTCGGTTCAATTCCGCTAAGCGCGCATCGCCGCCCGAAGCAGCGTAGGTCCGCAGTTATGGTGTAGAGAAGCGTGAAAAAAGTTGCGTATTTCGAAATACGCGCGATTTCAGTCGCACATCCGTTTATCTCTATACGCAGGTCTCGCGTAAACTTACGTCCGGCTTGGCGCAATTCCGAAATCAAGAAATTCACACCATGAAATCATCGTTTTCCATCGTCAGCCGCACTTTTCTCGGAGCGCTCGTCGCCGCCACCGTCATCACGGGAATGCGCATGGCTCCCGCTCGCGCCGCCAATCAAAGAACAGTGCTTCCGGATGGCATGATTACTCCCACGCCGACTCCTACCCCGACTCCGACCCCCTCCCCTTGCGTTACCCCGCCGCCCAATATGATCAGCTGGTGGCCGGGCGACGGAGATGCCACCGATATCCAGGGCGGGAACAATGGCACCCTCGAAAACTCTGCGACTTTCGCCACCGGCGAGGTCGATCAAGCCTTTTCCTTCAATGGCACGGATCAGGACGTCCTTATCGGTAATCCGGCCAACTTAAAAATCACCACGGCCATTACTCTCGACGCCTGGGTTAATCCATCTTCGCTGCCTGCACCGGGCGGTCTCATCGCTGTGGTAACAAAATGGGTGCAGTCCGGAACCACTGATGCCTACGGTTTGTGGCTGATCGACAATTCACTCAACGCCCCAACCGGTCCTTCCTCAACGCTTCAACTCTTTGCCGCGGTCAATGGTGGCGAGCAAACGATTACGGGTGGCACCATCCCACTCAATACGTGGACGCATGTCGCCATGACTTACGATTCCACCACCGGCTTGTTCACTCTTTATGTCAACGGAACGTCGGTCAACGCGACCGTGGGAACAATGACCCCGATCACGGCCAGCGACGCCAATGTTTACATCGGCAGTGAGAAGGATGGGGCCGGACGATTCTTCCCCGGCTTAATCGACGAAGTGGAAATCTTCGACCGGGCGTTGACCGCAGTCGAGGTGTCCTCCATCGCGGGCGCTGGCTCCGGCGGCAAATGCAAAAACCTTGCGACGCCAACTCCGACACCCACGCCGACTCCCACACCTAGCCCGACCCCAAGTCCGACCCCGAGCCCCACACCAACTCCCACGCCCACGCCCACGCCCACGCCGACCCCCACTCCCACTCCGACTCCGACTGCCGGAGGGCTGGACCTGGACGGACAGGGGACGGTTAATAGTGGAGCTTCCACGGTCAACATCACTGCCGCGGGTGGTCAGGCCAGCTTCACCATTACAGGGGTACACAACGGCACGGGTAAACGCGTTAAACCCAAAGGTATGCTTTACTTTAGCGACTCCACCTTTCCGTTGACCTTTACCACCTCCAAGATCACGAGCATCGTCTTCAGCGGCAATCACTGCACCTTTAGCGGCACAGCCAAGACCACGAGCAAGCCTAAGCAACACGTCAACTTCACGGTCGACGTGACCGATAACGGCGCGCCCGGCACCAACGACACCTTTTCCATCAGCGTGAGCAACGGTTATTCCACCAGCGGTAACCTCACGAGTGGGAACATCTCCATTCACTGACCGCGGCAGGTCCGCTCATCTCAGCCCGCATATCTGAGTATTGCCTCCCACTGGGAGGCACTCTCCCCGGCTATCGCCTTTGCCGTGCGATGAAGGCACGGTCGCCGCTTCACATGACCCAACACGTCACCTACGTCTCGGCGCTTAACGGCTTGGCGAGGTATCACTATACCGCACCCGGCCAACCCCTGATTCCTCGCTAACGACACCTTTTCTATCAAGGTCAGTGATGGTTATTGCGCGAGCGGTAATCTCACTAACGGCAACCTCTCGATTCATTAGAGCGGCCACCCGTTTCGTTAGGCTGACTAATCGGACGGCAAGGCCGTTAAAAATCTTCCCGGGCTGGTCCACTTGCCAAGAGAGAGCGGTGCCGGATTGTCATCGGTGTGATTTCGTTCGTTGTTCCGGCGTATAACGAAGAGTTGGAGTTGCCTCCGACTCTTCAGGCAATCCGACAGGCTGCGGCGGAGGTGGGAGAACCATATGAGCTGATCGTGGTGGACGACGGTTCGACCGATAACACCGTGGCGTTGGCTCGCGCGGCGGGTGCAGAGGTGGTGACCATTGCGCGCCGGCAAATTGCTGCCGCTCGCAATGCGGGAGCCCGTCAAGCCCGCGGCGAGATCCTGTTCTTTGTCGACGCCGACACTCGCATCAACGCGATCCACATCCGGGACGGTTTGGATGCCCTGAAAAAGGGATGCTCGGGTGGCAGCGCCCGGATCGTTTCCGACCACGCCACCCCGCGATGGGGTCATCTGGTGCTCAAAATACTTTCCGCCCTTTATTTCGCTAATGGTCTTGGCGCAGGCGCCTTCATCTTCACCACCCGCGCCAACTTCGAGGCCATCGGGGGTTTCGATGAACAATATTTCGCCGGTGAAGAAGTTTTTCTGAGCCTCGCCTTGAAGAAAATCGGGCCGTTCAAAATTCTGCGCGAACCGATGGTCACCTCCGGACGCAAATTACGCATGCATTCAGGGGGGTATCTCTGGTGGCGCTCCACCTGCATCGTACTCGGGGGGAAACGCGCCTGCCGATCGCGCGGCAAGCTCGATCTTTGGTACGACGGTAAACGCGAAAGCAAAACGACATGAGCCGGTCGCGACCGGAAAAAACGTTGCGCATCACGGTGGCCCGCACCAGCGCGCAGGTGAAACGCTGTCACCCGGTCATGCGTGAACTGCGCCCCCACTGCAAGCGGCCACAGGATTTCGTGGAACGCGTTCGCCGTCAGCAGCGTCAGGGATATCTCCTCGCTTTCCTCGAGGCAGACGGCCAGGTCCAAGCCGTGGCCGGCTATCGTTATGGCGAGTCACTTTTTGCCGGCCGCTTTCTTTACGTGGACGACCTGGTCACGGCCGAAGGCGCGCGCTCCCGAGGTTACGGAGGACAATTGCTAGACTGGCTGCTGGCCGAGGCGCAGGCTCACGGCTGCGAACAACTCGAACTCGATTCCGGGGTGCAGCGGTTCGAGGCTCATCGCTTCTATTTCGCCAAACAAATGAAAATTGCCGCCTACCATTTTTCCATCCCCACCAAAATTCAGCCGAGGAGATAGCCTGATGAGAAATGCCAACCCTTGGATCGACATCTGCCCGGGCATCAAGCGTCGTACCCAGACGAGCGGACCGGCCATGTACCAAATGATCGCGCAATTGGAGGCGGGGAGCCGCATGCCCGAACACAAACACCTGAATGAACAGATCATTCATATTTTGGAAGGACGCATGCGTCTGCTTGTGGACGGACAGCCGCACGAACTCGTCACCGGTGATTCCTTTTACCTGGCCAGCAACGTTCCTCACGCCGTGGAAACTCTCGAAGAGACGCGCGTGCTCGATACCTTCAGCCCGCGGCGCGCCGAATATCTGGCCGCCGACGCCCAGGCTTAAGCGCGTTACCGCTTATCCTTTTTGTGGGGAAGCTGGCAGCTTCCCCTACAGAGGAATTTGGCGGTTCCGCGCCCCCGCAAGCGCAACCCGCCCCCGCCCTAATCGCCCGCCCCCAAAAAACAATCGCCTTGCCCGAGCAGGGCATGGTACCCTTGGCCTTCAACCCTAAAAACTATGCTACACATCATCTGGTCCATTATTGTTGGTTTCATCGTCGGCTGGATTGCGGGAAAAATCATGCCGGGCGCCCAGCAGCTCGGATTTATCTGGACAACCGTTCTCGGCGTTGGCGGCTCCATCGTCGGCGGATTGATTGCACGGCTTTTCTCGAAGCCGGCACCTGGTTCGCCTTTTCATCCGGCCGGCTTCATCATGTCGATCATCGGCGCGCTGATTCTGCTCTACGCCTGCATCAAATTTCATCTCTTGGGCTGAGCGCCAAACCGTCATCTCCGGCCGACTCGACCCTGTGGAGAAGCTGTCAGCTTCCCATTCAGGTTTCGGCGGGAACGAGTTGAGGTCGCCACGCCACGGGTACGGCATAACTTCGGGGAGCACAGGCCGCTGGCCTGCCGTTCGCGGCGGCTCGCCGCGAACCGCTTTTTCGCGGGTTTTGTCGGGCTGGCCTTTAGGTTAAGCACATTCGGCGAGCCGCCGAATGCCGCAGGTCAGCGGCGTGTGCTCCCCCAGATCACGCGGGCTGGATTACTCCCGATCTTTTGCCTCTCCCATTTTAATCTCCGCTCTCACTTGCGGATGGCCGATCTTCCGTTACAATACGCCCTTCGTTATGGCAGAGAGCACTGAAACGTTGGACCTCAAACAATTCCAACTGCACGAGAAAGACACGGGAAGCGCAGACGTCCAGGTTGCGCTTTTGACCCATCGAATCGCGCAGCTTACGGAACATTTGAAGAGCAACGCCAAAGATCATTCCTCGCGCCGCGGCCTTCTCCAGATGGTCGCGCAACGCCGTAGCCTGCTCGATTACTTGAGTCGCTCGGAAGCGGGCCGCTACAAGGCATTACTCGAGAAGCTAAACCTGCGGAAATAGCCGCGGGTTGATTGAGGCCGATGTTCAAGAAACGTTCGGCTCAACCCACAACGAAGACGAAACAGTAACGCGCCTACCAGGCCGATACGGCACCTTGGATTCTAGGTTTTAGCCCCGAAAGCGCTCGGGTTTAAAACCTACAGTCAGGGTGACCGGCCTGGAACTCGCACATCCAGGAGAGCCATATGCAACACAAGGTCACAGCCCAAATCGGGTCCACTGAAATCTCAATCGAGACCGGCAAACTCGCCAAACTCGCCGACGGCGCCGTGGTCGTCTCGTGCGGCGACACCATTATCATGACCAGCGCCGTTTCGGCCACCGCCATTAAGGAAGGTCAGGACTGGTTCCCGCTCACGGTCGATTACCGTGAGAAAGCGGCTGCGGTCGGAAAATTCCCGGGCGGCTACTTCAAACGCGAAGGCCGTCCCTCTGAAAAAGAGACGCTGACCTCGCGCATGACGGATCGGCCGCTGCGCCCCCTCTTTCCGGCGGGTTATCTCTACGACACGCAGATCATTTCGATGCTGCTCAGCGCAGACGGACAAAACGATCCTGACATTCTGGCGATCAACGGCGCGTCAGCCGCCCTCACTATTTCAGACATTCCTTTTGCCGGCCCCGTCGGCGCAGTTCGCGTCGGTCGCGTCAACGGCGAGTTCGTCGTGAATCCCACGCACGAGCAACGGATTGAGAGCGATCTCGATCTTGTTTACGTCGGCACTGAAAACGATGTGATCATGATCGAAGGCTCTGCCCAGGAACTTCCCGAAGCGGAGTTCATCAAAGCGCTGGAGTTCGCGCATGGATACGCCAAAGAGATGATTCGGATTCAACGCGAACTCGCGACCAAGGTCGGGAAACCGAAACGTGAGATGCCGTTGATGACGGTCAACCAGGAAATCCTGGAGATCGCCTATCACGTGGCCGGCGATCGCATCGAAGCCGCGCTCTATAACGAGAAAAAAGTCGACCGCAGCAAGGCCGTCAATGCCCTCAAGGAAGAAGTGAAGGCCAAGGTGCTCGAGAAGTTCCCTGAGGCCGACAAGTTCGCCATCTCGCAGGCGTTTGATTACGTCCAAAAGAAGGCCTTCCGCATCAGCGTGCTCGACAAACAGAAGCGCATGGACGGCCGCGGTTATCAGGACCTGCGACCCATCACGTGCGACGTCGGCGTTCTGCCACGCTCCCACGGTTCAGCTATTTTCCAGCGCGGCGAGACTCAGTCGCTCGCCCTCGTGACCCTGGCGCCCATTGAAGAAGCGCAAAATATCGACGCCTACGGCGGCGGTGAGACCTCCAAGAGTTTTCTCCTTCACTACAATTTCCCGCCTTTCAGCGTGGGCGAAACCGGCCGGACCGGCGGCACCAGCCGACGCGAAATCGGACATGGCGCGCTGGCCGAGCGTTCGCTCGAGCCGGTCATTCCCGGCATGGAAGATTTTCGTTATGCCATTCGCATCACCAGCGAAATCATGGAATCCAACGGTTCCAGCTCCATGGCGAGTGTCTGTGGCGGCATGCTCGCTTTGATGGACGCCGGTGTTCCCATCAAGACGCCGGTCGCGGGCATTAGCGTCGGCCTCGTGACCGAGAAGGACGATAGCGGTCAGCTCAAACGCTACGAACTACTGACCGACATTCTTGGTTCCGAGGATCATTTCGGAGACATGGATTACAAAGTTTGCGGGACCGAAGCGGGCATCACGGGCTTTCAGCTCGACCTGAAATTGGCGGGCGTCAGCCACAAGATCATGGCCGAAGCGACCATGCGCACAAAAGAAGCGCGCACCAAGATTCTCGCGATCATGGCGCAGGCGCTCGACAAACCCCGCGCTGATCTCAGCCAGTACGCGCCGCGTATTGAGACGATCAAAATCAACCCGGAGAAAATCGGCGCTCTCATCGGGCCCGGCGGCAAGACGATCAAAGGCATCGTGGCCGAAACCGGTGCGGAGATTAATATCGACGACGACGGTTCCGTTCACATCTACGCCACCAGCCCCGAGAGCATGGCCCGCGCAAAAGAAATCATCGGCGGCATGTCGCGCGAAATCGAAATCGGCCAGACCTACCAGGGCCGCGTGGTTTCCATCAAGGAATTCGGCGCCTTCGTCGAAGTGTTCCCAGGTCGCGACGGACTCGTTCACATCTCGGAACTGGCGGATTTCCGCGTCAAGCGCACGGAAGACGTAGCCAACATGGGTGACATGATCTGGGTCAAATGCATCGGCATTGATGACAAAGGACGCGTCAAACTCTCGCGTAAAGCCGCTTTGCAAGAGCGTGCAGCATTGGAAAACGGCCAGTCGGCACCTGCCGCCACGCCGGTCTAAAGGCGACTCGGCCGCGGTCTTGCCGCGATGAAATCCAGCTTCGTCGAAAAACTAATTGGTCGACTCGGGCGCATTGGCCCCGAGGACGTCCAGAATTATTTTCTGCGCCTGGCCCAGGAAAAGGGTTTCCTCGAGACCGTTTTTAACGCCATCCAGGAGGGGATCATCGTGATCGACGACAAGGGGCGAATCACTTACCTGAACGAAGCCGCCTGCGAATTTTTCGGACTACAGGGATCGGACTCCATTGGCAAACAGATCGAAGAACGTGTGCGCGGCCTCGACTGGGCCTCGCTCACCCAGAGCGGCGGACCGCTCAGCCGCGACATGGAAGTCTTTTATCCGGCTAACCGCTTTATCAATTTCTATGTGGTGCCGCTAATCATGGAGCACCGCGAGTCGGAAGACTCGCGCGATTCAACCAAGGCAGTTCCAGGGGGCGCCCATGTTGGATTTGCCATGATCCTACGCGACATCACCGAAAGCCGGCGTTCCGCCGAACAGACGCTCGAGTCGGAACGGCTCAACGCTCTCACTCTCCTGGCTGCCGGAGTGGCTCACGAGATTGGTAATCCGCTGAACTCTTTGCACATCCATCTGCAATTGATGGAGCGCAAAGTGCGCGAGCTCGAAAATGAACCCCGGCAGGAGCTGCAGGAATCCATTGCCATTGCCCGCACCGAGATAGCGCGCCTCGATTCCATCGTCACACAGTTTCTCCGCGCCATCCGGCCGACCCGGCCCCAGCTTCGACCGGAAAGTATCAACACCATCATCGAGGAAGCCGTGCGCTTCTTCGCTCCGGAGATCAAGGATCGTGACGCCGTCGTCGAACAGGAGCTGCGTTCCGATCTCCCCGTCCTTCAGCTGGACCGCGACCAGATGACGCAGGCTTTTTACAATCTGATCAAGAACAGCCTCGAAGCGATGAAGCGTCGCGGCATTCTGCGAATCCGCTCCGACATGGACGAGACGCACGTGCTCGTTCGTTTCACCGACAGCGGCGGCGGCATTTCCGCGGAAAACCTCAGCCACGTCTTCGAGCCCTATTTCACCACCAAATCGACAGGGTCAGGTTTGGGTCTTCTTATTGTGCGACGGATTGTGCGGGAACACGGCGGTGAGTTATCCGTCCAGAGCACGGAGGGCAAAGGCCTGACCGTAACGGTGCGGCTGCCCTACCTCGACCGGCGGGTTCGCCTGCTGGAGGCGGGAACTCATTCCACGGAGTGACGATGCCGGAGGGCGGAGCTCCCGCGAAGCCTTTCCCCACGTGGGCTCACAGGCGCTCGACCCCTCAGGCCCCCCGATTAGACGTTGAGCCATTCGTCGATTGGCGGAATATGAGACTTTCCCCTCAGTATGGACGCTCTTCAGCCCACAATTCTCATCGTCGATGACGAAAAGCATACGCGCGACGGATTGCGCCGTTTGCTGGAGGACCAATACGATGTCTACATCGCTGCCGATATGGGAGGCGCGATCGATGTACTGGAACGCGAACCCATAGACCTTCTCCTGACCGATCTCCGGCTGGCTGGCGAAGACGGCATGACCCTGATAGAGCGCGCCCTAAAAATGCCGCACCCGCCCATTTGTATCATGATGACGGCCTACGGATCGGTGGATACCGCCGTGGAGGCAATGAAACGCGGGGCCTACGATTTTGTGACGAAGCCGCTCAATCTGGACAAAGTGGAACTGTTGATTGCGCGCGCTCTGCAGGGCCGCCACCTGGAACAGGAGAACCGGACGCTGCGGCAACAGGTGGACGAGCGCTACGGAATGGAAAACATCTGGGGCGAATCCGTCGCATTGCGCGAGGTCCTTGATACGGTCAAACAGGTGGCCCCCTCGTCGGCCAACGTTCTGATCGAGGGTGAAAGCGGCACGGGTAAAGAACTGGCGGCCCACGCCCTTCATAACCTGAGCCGTCGGACGCGGGCTAAATTTGTGGTGGTCCACTGCGCCGCGCTCTCCCCCCAGCTTTTGGAGAGTGAGCTGTTTGGCCATGAAAAAGGCGCGTTCACCGGAGCCAGTGAGAGGCGCGCGGGCCGCTTCGAACAGGCTAACGGCGGCAGCATTTTCCTGGACGAAATCGGGGAAATCGATCCGAGTACCCAGGTGAAATTGCTGCGCGTTATTGGGGAAGATCGAGCCTTCGAGCGGGTCGGCGGCAACCAAACCCTCCATGCCGATGTTCGGTTGATCGCCGCCACCAATAAGAACCTGGAGCAGCTGGTCCAAGAAGGGAAATTTCGCGACGATCTCTTTTTCCGGTTGAACGTGGTGCGCATTACCATGCCTCCGTTGCGCGATCGCAAAGAGGATATTCCTCTGCTCGTGCGGGGTTTTCTGCGACATTTCAGCAAGGTCAATGAGAAGCCCCTGCTCGAACTTACAGCCGACGCCATGAATGCTCTTCTCACCTACGACTGGCCCGGCAACGTGCGCGAACTTCGCACGGCCATTGAACACGGGGTGGTCATGGCGACCGGCGCAAAGATTACGGTACGAGATTTACCTGCCGCCGTTCGCCAGGCCGGTGGCGTCATTTTGCCGCGGGGCATCTCCGCCACGCGCGCTTTCGGTGAGCGACTCAACCCCTTGGACCTACACGAAACGGAGCGCAAACTCGTTCTACAGGCCCTGGCCGCCACCAATGGCAACGTAACCGCCGCCGCTCGCCGGCTCGGCATCAGCCGCCGCACGCTTCATCGCAAAATAAACGAAATGAACGCAGAGCAATCGCAGGACAATTCCCGGGGCGTCCCGGAAAATTCGCCGGAGAAAGATGCCAGGTAGCGCCGATTTCGTGCAGCGCGCAGTTCATGCGATCGAGGCCGGCGCGGCCTCCACCTGGATGCAGCGTCTGCTGGCCATGGTCGGAATATTCTCCATCGCGGCCGTTTTTATGTACCACTTCCGTGGCCTGGCCACGTCGCAAGGCATGGATCAGGCGCAAATCGGGCGGGCCCTCGCCTCCGGCCGGGGTTGGCACACTAACTACGTCCGCCCTCTGGCCGTCGCTCAACTGCAAAGCCACGGCAAAAATGTCCCCGACCATATCTGGATCGATACCTACAACGCCCCTCTGCCCCCCTTGGTTGACGCCATCGCGCTCTTCCCCATCAAGTCCTACTTAAAACCTTCCCCGCGCTGGCCGGTCTATCCGGGGGACAGGGCTATCGCCATTCTGGCTATCCTGTTTTTTCTCGGCTCGGTCGTTATCCAATTTTTCACCGCTTCGCGTCTCTTCGATCGTTGGCTCGCTCTCCTCGCCTGCAGTCTGACCCTCATCTGCGAAATGATGTGGCGCTACGCCCTCTCGGGTTTGCCCCAGATGTTGCTGCTGTTTCTTTTTAACGCCACCGTCTACGCCTTGGTCCGCGCGGTCGAGGCGAGATATGAGCAAAAGCTACCCGGCCCATGGCTGGCCGCGGTGGGCGCTGGCTTCGGTTTGCTCGCCCTCAGCCATGGCCTAACGATCTGGATCTTCGCCCCCGCCCTCCTCGTTATTACATTGTTCTTTCGCCCCAGGGGCCGGGCCGTGGCCCTCGTTCTCTCCGCTTTTCTCATCCTTTACCTTCCATGGCTGATCCGTAACTGGGTGGTCTGCGGAAGTCCCTGCGGACTCGCCTTCTACTCGGTCCTGGACGGCCTCGGCCGCAGCGAAGCCGGCTGGATGCGACAACTGGCCTTTCACACCGACACGATCACGCTGGCCGCGTTGCGGGACAAGGTTCTCAATAGCGTTCTCCAGCAAATGGGACGGATTTTCGACTATCTCGGCTGGAGCGTGGTCGCCCTCATGTTCTTTGTTTCTTCGCTTCATCTCTTTAAGAGAGACGAGACCAGTACGATTCGGTGGATGCTGTTGGCCATGTGGGCCGGCGCCACCCTCGGCATGGCCGTCTTCGGATTGAACGAGGAGCAGGGCCTGGCGGCCAATCAGATACACCTCCTTTTTATCCCGCTCATGACCTGCTACGGACTGGCCTGGCTGCTCGTGCAATGGAACCGCCTCGGCCTTGAACTGCGCCTCGCCCGCATCGCCTTCATCGCGGTGCTCTTCCTCTTCTGCGGCTTTCCCATGGTGAATTCACTATACTTCATGCTCTTCGGCCCCCCCGCCATCGGCTTTCGGTGGCCGCCTTATGTTCCTCCCTACATCGCCGTGTTAAACGAATGGATGAAGCCCGACGAAGTCACCGCCTCTGATATGCCATGGGCCATTGCCTGGTATGCCGATCGCAGAAGTATCCTTGTGCCGGACACGATCAAAGCAGTCACCGACCTGAGCGACTACGGACTTTTGGGCGGCCCCGTCGCGGCTCTTTATCTCACGCCCATCAGTGGCGCAGACAATAAACTTCGTGATATCACAAAGGGCGATTACCGCGAGTGGGTCTCCATCATCCAGCAAACGCCCGACCAGGGAAAACTCCCTTTTAAATGGGGCACGCTCGTGCTCGGTTTTGATAAGGAATGCGCTTTCCTGAGCGACCGCGACCGCAGTCACCCAACTCCATGACCCACCCAGGCCTTTCTCCGCTCAGGTCGATTCGTATTAATTTGCTTGGCCAAGCCGGAGCCACCGTTTCAATTACGACCTAGTGCAGACGAAGAAGATTTTCGGCACCGACGGGGTGCGCGGCACGGCCAACGTCGAACCAGTCACGGCTGAGACAGCTTTGAAGCTGGGCCGCGCCGCCGCCCACGTGTTTACCCAGTTGAACCCGCGCACCATTCCAGAAGGAGCCCGCCCAAAAATCGTCCTAGGGAAGGACACGCGCCTGTCCGGCTACATGCTGGAGAACGCCCTCGTCGCCGGAATTACTTCGCTCGGCGTGGACGTTCTTCTCATCGGTCCTCTCCCCACGCCCGGGGTTGCTTACATCACGAGATCGCTCCGGGCCGATGCCGGGATCATGCTCTCCGCGTCGCACAATCCCTATGAGGATAACGGTATAAAATTTTTCCGGCACGATGGCTACAAACTGGACGATCAGATCGAGGAAAAAATCGAACAGCTCGTCTTTACCGGCGAAATAGATTCGATTCGACCAACCGCCGGAAAAATAGGTCGGGCCGCCCGGATCGACGACGCCCTCGGACGCTACGTCGAATTCGCCAAAGCCAGCTTTCCCAGACGGATGTCCCTGGAAGGAATGCGCGTCGCGGTGGACCTGGCCAATGGCGCCTCCTACAAATCGACACCCTGTATTCTGCGAGAACTGGGAGCGGACGTCACGGTCGCCCATAACGAACCTAACGGAACGAACATCAACGCCCACTGCGGCAGTACCCACCCGCAAGAGATCTGTCGCATCGTCCGGGAGACCGGCGCGCACGTCGGCATCACCCACGATGGCGACGCCGATCGAGCGCTGCTCTGCGACGAAAATGGCGAAATTGTGGACGGCGACGAGATTCTGGCCATCGCCGCCCTCGATCTTCTGCGCTCGGGCCATTTACAGAAGAACACCCTGGTCGCGACCGTAATGAGCAATTTCGGGTTGGACGAAACGCTGGCCGCCGCCGGCGGTAAAGTGACACGCACGAAGGTGGGCGATCGCTATGTTATCGAAGAAATGTTACGGGACGAAACGAACCTGGGCGGGGAACAAAGCGGTCATATTATTTTTCGCGACTTCAGCACGACGGGAGATGGAATCGTTAGCGCTCTGCAGATTCTGCGCATCATGCATGAAACCGGCACTCCCTTAAGCGAACTGAAAGGCTGTTTAAAGAAATACCCGCAGGCTCAGCGCAACCTCCGGGTCACGGCCAAGCCTCCCATTGACGAGCTGCGCGAGGTGGTAAAACTGAGAGATCAGGCCGTGAATGAATTGGGCGGTAAAGGTCGTGTCCTCCTGCGTTACTCCGGCACCGAGCCGAAAATACGGCTCCTTATCGAAGGACGCGAGCTCAACCAGATTGATCGACAGGCTGATGGCATCGCCGCCGCCATCCAAAAAGCCATCGGAGAAATCTGAGATGCTCCTCAAAGTAATCGAAGCGCTCCTCTTCAGCGCGAAAAAGCCGCTCTCCGTGCGCGAGATACTGGCTACCATCAAAGCGGCCGGGGGAGATGACGATCTCGTGCCTAACGACCTGGCAAAAACCAAAGAAGCCGAGGTCGCCGCCGCTCTGGAACAACTGAAAGTCCAATGCATCGAGCAGGACCGCTCCTTCCAACTACTGGAAAAAGCGGAAGGCTGGCAGTTTATGACCGACCCGCAATATGCCATGTGGGTTCAACAGCTCTTTCCCGCGCCCAAGCCCGCGCGTCTCAGCTCGCCCGCCCTGGAAACGCTGGCCATCATCGCCTACCGACAGCCCATCACGCGAGCAGATGTGGAAGTGGTCCGAGGCGTCACCATTGACGGAGTCCTGCAAACTCTGATGGAACGCGGCCTCGTCAAGATCGGCGGTCGCGCGGATATTCCGGGCCGTC
The DNA here is from genome assembly GCA_038226905.1 of Chthoniobacterales bacterium. Lineage (GTDB taxonomy): Bacteria > Verrucomicrobiota > Verrucomicrobiia > Chthoniobacterales > UBA10450 > JBBRDU01. The sequence goes on from JBBRQE010000004.1 coordinate 45,028, forward strand.
CGTTGCTTTACGACACCACGCAGCTGTTTCTCGAGAACTTCGGACTGCGGAGTCTGGACGAGCTTCCCAATGTGGAGGAACTGCGGACCCGCTATCTCCCCATCGCGCCGCGCACCCCGCTCGTCGAACCGCTCCCCGTTGCAGAAGTCGATCCCCTGCCGGAAGCAGCTGCCCCGAGCCCCGCGGATTGATCGGACCACCCTATGCCGGAAGCTCTTCGCTTCCCTTGGAGAACACGATGGCCATTGCCTATCTCGGACCGGAAGCCAGCTGGACCCATCAGGCGGCGCGCGAGAAATTCGGGCAGGACGTGTCCTGCCTTCCCTCGAAAAGTATTGCGGATGTTTTCGATTCAGTCAGCCGGAACACCGCGGAGTACGGAGTCGTCCCGGTAGAGAATTCCACGGAAGGCGCAGTCGACCAGACGCTCGATCTCTTGATGGATTGCGATTTGCGAATCTGCGCGCAAATCCTGCTCCGAATCGAGAATAACCTGCTTGCCCGGGGTCCTCGTCAAAACATCGCGAGGGTCTACTCCCACCCGCAGGTCTTCGGGCAGTGCCGCGATTGGTTACGGCGCGAGATGCCCACCGTGGAAAAAATCGAGGTTTCCAGCACGACCCGCGCGGCCGAGCTGGCCTCGCAGGAACTTGGTACCGCCGCCCTCGCCAGTCCTCTCGCAGCGACAGTTTACGGTCTCACCATTCTGGAAAAGGCGGTGCAAGATCGCCCGGATAACACGACTCGGTTTCTGGTCGTGGGCCGTCATGATTGTCCCAAAACCGATCACGACCGAACCGCGCTGATGTTTGGGCCGCGCGATGAAACGGGCGCGCTTTTCGCCGCGCTTCGCTCGCTCGATCAGCTCAAGATCAACCTGCGCAACGTGGAAAGCCGGCCGTCGCGCCGCAAGGCCTGGCAATATTTCTTCTTCATCGACCTGGAGGGGCATCAGGAGGATGCACTCTTGGTGGCCGCGATGAAGGAGCTCCGCAAACATTGCGACGTGGTAAAAATTTTGGGAAGCTATCCAGACCTCCAAAATAGCCTATGAAATCAGTGAAGACCTGGCTGGCAACGGCCTTTATTTGCGTATTTTGCGCCCGGGGTGACGCCGCCCCTGTCGTCCTCCAGGCATCCGCCTGTGCCCGGGCCGCCCAATATTCAGACGGAAAAAACGGGACGTCGCTCCTTGTCCTGCAGGACGGAAGGACGGTCTTTGAACATTATGCCAATGGCGGCAACTCTGATGCCGCCTGGCCTGTCTTCAGCGGGACCAAAAATTTCTGGGGCATAGCCGCGCTCGTGGCCGTGAATGAAGGCCTGTTTCGGCTCGACGATCATGTCTCGGAAACAATCACGGAATGGAGGAACGACTCTCGAAAATCGCAAATCACAATTCGCCAGCTCCTCAACTTCACCGATGGAATCGACGGCGCTTCCCGCCTTCATCGCGACTCTATCCCGGACCGTAACGCCATGGCTTTGGGCGTGCCGGTGGTGGCATCTCTCAATTCCGCTTTTATCTACGGCCCGAGTCACCTTCAGATTTTTGGCGAATTGCTCCGCCGGAAATTGAATGGACGAAGCACGTTCGCCTATCTGCAGGAGCATGTGCTTGGCCCCCTAGGCATCGGTAATATCGAATACAAACAGGACGCCCGGCGAAATCCGCTTTTCGCCAGCGGCTTCCACCTGAGCGCGCGGCAATGGGCGCGGCTGGGCGAGATGGTGCTCGGTCACGGCAGCGTGGGGGGACGGCAAATCGTGCCGCCCGATCTTTTGCAAAGGGCCTTCGTTGGGTCGTCCCCCAATCCCTCTTACGGTTTGACCTTTTGGTTGAATCGCCCGGCCGTCGGCAACTCGCGCGAGCAAGATATCGAGAAACTTCTCGACCTTCCGTGGCAGCGCGCCGCCTGGCGGGGGGTCTGCATATCCAAGGTAGCGCCACCCGACATGGTGGTCGGACTCGGCTCGCACTATCAACGCCTCTTCATCATCCCTTCGATGAACGCCCTCATCGTGCGACAATCATCGGCTGACGCGAAATTTTCCGACGCCCATTTCCTCCGCATAATCTTCGACCGTTAAAGATATTTGGGTGGTCTTCGGTTTGACTTCCCGACATCATGCCCGAACGGTTCAGCGCCCACTAATTATCCTCCTCTCATGAATAAATTTGCCATCGGTTGCGGCGGCCTTGTCGTTATTCTTATTTTCGTTTTGGTAGTGGGCGGACTCGCCCTCGCCGGGATTTATAATCGTTTGGTCAAGCTGCAGCAGGGCGTCGATCAAAGCTGGGCCCAGGTGCAGAACGTTTATCAGCGGCGCGCCGACTTGATTCCTAATCTGGTCAATACGGTGGCCGGAGCGGCCAACTTCGAAAAGTCCACCCTGGTGGAAGTGACGAACGCCCGGGCCAGTGTCGGACGTGTTCAGCTTGATCCGAGCAAGGCTCCGACCGACGCCGCGCAATTGCAACAATTTCAGGCCGCCCAGGGGCAACTCAGCAGCGCGCTCTCCCGGCTGCTCGTGGTCAGCGAGAATTATCCTGATCTAAAAGCGAACCAGAACTTCCTCAGTCTCCAGGCTCAACTCGAAGGCAGCGAAAACCGCATCTCGGTCGAGCGCGGGAACTTCAATACAGCCGTGCAAAATTACAACACCGCGGTGCGCAGTTTCCCCGCGAACTTCGTCGCCGGGATGTTCGGTTTTGCGCCGCGGCCATTTTTCAACGCGCAGCCGGGGGCCGACAAGGCTCCGACCGTGAATTTCAATTTCGGTAGTCCGAGCCCGGCACCGGCCGCCAGCGCATCGCCCTAGGCCTTCCAGGTAGGGACGCACCTCCGGGGCGTCCGTTCCAATGTTTATCGTAATGAACATGAAGCGGGACGTTTCGCAGAAACCGCGCACCGTTATAGAGGCTGTTGCGGCAAGCACCTCGACAACGCTGAAGACACATAGCTCACCTGTCCACGCAACCAGGCTATTGAAACATCGCCCTCTGCCGGGGAGCACACGAGGCCCGCGTATTATTTGGGGCGCCCTCGCCGCAAATTCTCTTCTGCCTGATTTTGTCTCCTCCCTCATCCTGGCAGCATTTTTTTACGTCGGTTGCTCGAGCCTTCACGCGACGGAAGTCATACCGCCAAAGCCCGATCGTTATTTTAACGACTATGCCCACGTTGTTTCCGCCGAGGCGGGCCTCCGTTTTAACGAACAGCTTGCGCAGTTAGAGCGCGACAATTCAGCTCAGATTGTCGTCGCGGTATTTCCCAAGATGCAGACGGACTCGTCGATCGATGACTACACGCGGCGCATCGCCCAAGCTTGGGACATCGGTCAAAAACAAACGCAGAACGGCGTCGCCTTGTTCGTCTTTATCGCGGACCGCAAGATGTTCATCCAGACAGCGCATGGCGTAGAAGGCGCCCTGCCGGACGCCACCTGCTTCGATATTACGGAACGTCACATCAAACCCGAGTTCCGAGCCGGGAACTATGAGCGGGGTCTGGCCATCGGCATCGATCTTATTGGTCAGGCACTTCGAGGCGAATACAAGGGCACCGGCAAAACCGTTAAAGAGGGTGAAGGCCCGCACAACAGCCCGGGGCCTTTCATCATCTTTTTCATTATCTTCCTTTTCTTCATCATCAATATTGCGCGCCGCCGGGGAAAAAAAGGCTACCGCTACTCCGGCTTGGGCGGACCTTTCATGGGAGGCTGGTCGAGCGGGTCAGGCGGGGGCGGCTGGTCTTCCGGTAGTGACGGAGGCGGCTTCAGCGGATTTTCGGGCGGCGGCGGCGGTGGCTTTGGCGGTGGCGGCGCGGGTTCAGGCTGGTAAGACATGCGCAGCCAGGAATTCATAGGCCAGCTGGACCACGATCGAATTGTAGCAGCGATTCGCACGGCGGAATCAAGAACCTCGGGGCAAATCCGGATCTATATTCAGCGCGGAAATCTGAAGGGAGGCCCGGTCGCCCCGGCTCGGAAGCAATTCGAACAGTTGGGTATGCACAAAACGAGGGCGCACAACGC
>JBBRQE010000005.1:0-44549 GCA_038226905.1 Chthoniobacterales bacterium
GGCGGCTAACCGCGCCAAGAGCGAGTTCCTCGCGAACATGAGTCACGAAATCCGGACTCCCATGAACGGGATTATCGGAATGACCGCGCTCGCCTTGGAAACCGATCTGAGCCGGTCCCAGCGCGAGTATCTTGAAATGGTCAAGCATTCCGCCGATTCGCTCCTCTCACTCATCAATGACATACTCGACTTCTCCAAAATCGAGGCCGGCAAATTGTCGCTCGAAACGATTCCGTTCGATCTCAAACCGGCGCTGGGAAAAACCCTAAGAGCACTCGCCATCCGGGCTGAGCGCAAGGGCGTTGAGCTCACCTCCGAACTGGATGCGGACATCCCGGATGTCCTGATTGGCGACCCCGGCCGGCTCCGCCAGATCATTCTTAATCTGATCGATAACGCGATCAAGTTCACGGATGCAGGCGAGGTGAATTTTCGCGTGCGACTGGTCGTCGCCCGCGAGGATGAAATATCCCTGGCCTTTTCTGTGCGGGATACCGGGATCGGGATCGCCACGGAAAAACAGGAAATCATCTTCGCGGCTTTCGCGCAGGCGGACGGCTCAACCACCCGCAATTACGGGGGCACCGGGCTCGGCCTGGCCATCTCGGCGCGGCTGGTCGAACAGATGGGCGGGACGCTGGCCGTGGAAAGCAGGCCCGACCAGGGCAGCGTCTTTCACTTTACCATCACGTTAGGCCGTCCCGCCCGGGCCACCCCGCCAGCGGAGAAAGTCGCACCGAATTTTCATAGACTGCGCGTCCTGGTAGTGGATGACAATGACAACGACCGCCGAATTCTGCAGGCCATTTTATCAAATTGGCAGATGGTCCCCTCGGGTGTTGCCTCCGGGGCTGAAGCCATGGCTGCGCTCGAATCCGCGACTGCTTCCGCCGCTCCGTTCCAGTTAGTCGTGCTTGACGCGCTCATGCCAGAAACGGACGGATTCAGCCTGGCCGAACGAATCTCGCACTCCCCCTCCATCGCCGCGTGCCCCATGATCATGCTTTCCTCCGGATTGAGCGAAGACGAGATCGCTCGCTGGGAGGCGTTGGGCACTTCGGCCTACATTACGAAACCGGTGACCCAATCGGAGTTGCTCGAAGCCATCGCCAAAACGTGCGTGGGATCACTTGACGACAAACCGGTCACCTCCTTGAATCGGCCGGCCATGCTGGCTCTGCGTATCCTCATCGCGGACGACAATCCGATTAATCAATCAGTGGCCCGCGGAATTTTGGAAAAGCAGGGCCACCTCATCACGGTCTGCGGCAACGGCGCAGAAGCGGTCGAACTCTTCGAGCGCGAGCCTTTCGACCTGATTCTGATGGATGTGCAGATGCCTGAATTGGATGGATTCGGCGCGACCGAGCGAATCAGGCGAATCGAACAGGGCCAGGGCCGTCGCCTTCCCATCGTGGCGATGACCGCGCATGCCATGAGCGGCGATCGTGAACGATGTCTGGCCGCCGGGATGGATGGATACATTGCCAAGCCCATCGAAAGACAACATTTGCTGGAGATCGTGGATGAGTTTGGCGCCGGCGTGGTCCGTCCGCGACCATCGACGAGCGATTCCGGGCCCGCCGAACTTCTGGGGAAATTCGATGGCGATGTGGCCCTGCTTCAGCGGATCAGCGCAATTTTCGCGGAACAAACCCCGGGCATGCTGGCCAACCTGGAACACGCCCTCCAGACAGAGGATGCCACTATTTTAAGACAGACCGCCCACACTCTTGTAGGATCGTTCGGAGCGCTTGGCGCGGAGAAAGCGATGACCTGCGCGCGCGAACTCGAGGTCCTGGGCGAGACCTGTTCGTTTGCTCCCGCTAAACAAGTTCTCAACCAACTAAAGAGTGAAGTGGATTCCATTCAATCCCGACTGGCAGTCGCTTGCCGCTGATCCGGTCCGTTCCCCCGACCGGGAGGCCATTGCGATAATCCCGGCGGCGGCTGAGGCGAGTGGGTTGGAATCGAAAGTCAAAGTCGTGGTGGCAGAAGACGACGCCATCTCGCGCGAAGTTGTCTGCACCCTCCTGCGCAATTGGGGCTTCGATCTCCTGGTGGCGAGCGAAGGACGCGAAGCGATGGAGATCCTGCGCGCTCAAACCGGTCCTGTCCTCGCCGTTTTGGATTGGATGATGCCTGGCATGGATGGTCTCGAAATCTGTCGCCGTCTGCGCGCGGCGGACAAACTTGTTTATATTTTACTGCTGACCGCGCGGAGCGCCAAAGAACAGGTGGTGGAGGGATTGCAGGCCGGAGCCGATGACTATTTGATTAAGCCTTTCAACAAGGAAGAGCTGCATGCCCGGCTCAAGGTCGGTCTTCGAGTCCTCCTCTTGCAGGCGACGCTCGCTGCTCGTGTCGATGAACTGGAAGAAACGCTCCAGGAAAACCGTGCCTTAAAACTTTTGCTTCCCCTCTGATTTTCCGACAAGCGCGCGCAAAGCGGAAGGGCAGCACGTCCCCGTTACCAACCAATATTGGCGTTTCCGTTGGGATCGACCACGGCGTTGCGGCCGAGCAATTGCACGAAAAGGTAATGCGAGTCGAAATCGCGGAGGACGCGGCCGTAGACCGTCATCTCGGCCGGGGAAGAGGAGTCGGTCGTGATCGATTTAAAGGCGGCCAGGTCTTTCTGCGCCAACATCACGCGCACATCGGTAAACCCTTTGTGCCCTTTGGGATCGGGTTGCCAAAGGGAGCTTTCGGACCAGTTCGGTTTGAGATGATGAATATCCTTCCCCCGAAAAGTGAATTTGAGAGCGACCAGTTCACGGACATGGCCGGCCAGAGCCGGGGCCAGTGTCCGAACATCGTACGTCTGCACTTTGCCCCAAGCCTTGGCTTCCACCCGAGTGCCGGCCGACGCGCAGACGACGAGAGCAAAGGTGCATACGAGAGTTGCAAAAAGGGTCTTCTTCATAGGTAGGCAACATAGTAACAAAGGGACGTGCGAAAGAACACGGAAAGGTTGCACAGGCGGTTGTGGCAACCGCCTGTTGCATGGATCAGTGCTGCGCCCCTTGGGGGCCTTCGAAGCAATCTTGTGGCAGACCGCCAGCGCGCGTAGATTGGCCTTCTTGTGGCGAAACTCCGTCTTTCTCTTGTCCTTTTTTGCGCCGTGTGGGTCACGACCGGGTGGTCGCAGGAACGCCCCGCCACTTTCAAAGCGGCCGATACGAGCACGCTCGATTTTAAGCAATTCGGTCTTTTAGCTATTCAGGATGGCGGCCGCCGCAAACCGATCGATACCTTCGCCGCGGAAACCCTGATTCGAATCACCGGACGCTCCGGTTACACGGATAAAACCGGCCGCGCCTGGGAGGCGCGCGATTTCGTCTTGTCCGCCTTGCTCGAAACGCACGATTGGCGGACCGAGCCGATGGTGCTCGTTTCCTTCGGGAAATTGAAAGAGCAGCTCGGACTCGAGCCGACCCAGCGGCGATTTTCTTTCGCGCAATTAACCGCTTTGCCCGAACTCAACCGCCTGGCCAACGAGGCCCACGCCAAGCGCAAGGCGGAGAAGTCACTCGATCGTCTGGAGCAGGAAGTGATGAGCGTGAGCGAGCGTCTCACCCTCTTTGCCCATGTCATGGACGGGAGCGCCTTTCTCATTGTGCCGGCGGCGACTAACGAGACCGATCCATGGGTGGTCCCGCCCGAGTTTGCCAGGTATTACGCGGAAACGCAGTTCGCTCCGGCCCAGAAGGAATTACAGGCTGTGGCCACCGCCTACACGGAGGGCGATGGCTTTCAATTCAGCAGCGCGTCGCGTCAGTTGCGGCAGTCGCTGAGTTCTCTCAGTCCCGCCATTTATCCGCCGGAAGGACGATTGCAGATGGAGTCTAACTATAACCATCTTTACGCGTTCTATCGCGCCATCTGGTTATACGGACTGGCCTTCCTGATTTTGCTCGTGGCTCATCTGCGCGGTCGGGAGGGCCTTTTGCGCACCACGGGCGTGTTGGTCGCGCTCGTCGCCCTGGCTTTTCACGCCGGCGGAATTGTCCTGCGTTGTTTCATTGGGGGACGTCCGCCCGTCACTAACATGTACGAATCGATCATCTGGGTGTCGTTCGCGGCTTCGGTTTTCGGGATGATTTTTTTCCTTCGTTACCGGACCGCCATTTATTTGCTGGCCGCCCTTCCGGCCAGCTTCCTCGCCCTCCTCCTGGTACATCAAATGCCCATCGCCATGCCGGCCAGCATCGATCCGCTCGTGCCCGTCCTGCGCGATAACTTTTGGCTTACCATCCACGTCCTCACCATCACCCTGAGTTACGCCGCCTTCCTCCTCGCCTGCGCCTTCGGTCATATCCTGTTTATCTTTTATATTCTCAATCCGGCGGAGACGCGGGCCAACGCTTCCCTTCATTTCTGGCTCTATCGGATCATGCAGCTGGGCGTGTTGCTCCTGGCGGCCGGGACCATCCTCGGCGGGGTCTGGGCCAATTACTCCTGGGGCCGCTTCTGGGGGTGGGATCCGAAGGAAACATGGGCGTTAATCGCGCTCCTTTGTTACATCACCACTTTGCATGGCCGTCTGGCCGGATGGTGGACCCAGTTTGGTCTGGTCGTAGCCAGTGTAGTCTGTTTTCTGGCCGTTTTGATGGCGTGGTACGGGGTCAATTTCGTCCTGGGCAAAGGATTACACAGTTACGGCTTTGGTATCGGCGGAGAAACCTACGTCGCCACCTTCGTGGTGTGCGATTTGTTGTTCGTGACCTTCGCCATCTGGCGCTACCGCACGAGCAAGCGCGCGCCCGGCGCTGCGGCTGGGATCGAGAGCGAGACGGTGACGGTTTAAGTTAAGAACGCGTCCTCGCCACGGGACCGAAGTACCAGCAATTGGGCGTCAGAGAGACTCCGGAATCGACGCTCCCCGGCTGGTCGGCCGAGGATGTGGTTATTTCGGCAGGCGTTCTTCGCAGATTTCGCAAAGCACGTGCAGCAGGAATTTATGCGCTTCCTGGATTCGCGCGGTTGTTTCCACGTCCACGATCAGATCGATGTCCGCCATGTTTTTGCACGGCCCCCCGTCGCGCCCCAGGAGGGCGATGGTTTTCAATTTGCGTACTTTTCCTTCCTGCAAAGCGCGCAGGATGTTAGCCGACTTTCCGCTCGTGGAAATGACGATGAGCAGGTCTCCCTGCTGGGCAAAGGCGGCGATTTGCCGGGCAAAGATGGCGTCGAATCCATAATCGTTACCGGTGGCAGTGAGAAGGCTGCCACCCTGCGAAAGGTTCATGGCCGGATAGGGGCGCCGGTCCTGCACAAAGCGGCAGGCAAACTCGGTGCAGAAATCGGCCGCATCAGCCGCGCTGCCGCCATTCCCGCAAACCAGAAGTTTATGCCCACTCGTTAGGCAACGGGTCACGGCGTCGGCCGCCCGATCGACGGCTCCCTCCAGGTCGGCCACGGCGTGAATGGCCTGGTGCGCTCCGGCCATGGCGTTTTGCAGAATTTCAGATGAATCGCGCATGGCTGCGTTAAGAAAAATGGTGCGCGATACAGGGTTCGAACCTGTGACCCCTACCGTGTCAAGGTAGTGCTCTACCACTGAGCTAACCGCGCATTCGGGATCAGGGCGGAATTATGCGATGAGCGCGGCCGATTAGCAAGTTGGGGGGTGTGCGGGATCGGAAAACCGGCCTTCTTGCTCACGCGGATTTCACCGTTGCGAAGCGAAAACCGCTTCGGGATCGCGCCCGCTCGCGCGGCCCGCTTCCATCCAGGCAAAACGGCTAAGCAAGGCCCCGCCCAGAAAGGAAACGGCGGCCGCGGGTACGAAACCGCTGAAGCGCAGGACAAGCGCCAAGGGTCCGCTCAAAATTTCCGAGATACGTATGCCCCAGCCCGAGCGGCCTTCGTGCAGAGCGCGATCGGCCGCGCCGTGTTTGTTGACCTCGAGCGCGATCCAGAGAATCGCTTCGGCCACGGCGGTGGCCACGCTCAGGGCAAAAAGCGGTGCGATACGGTAACCGAGCAACTCGAGCAAACCGGCGGCCGAACCGAGACCGGCCGTGCCGAAATGGATGGGCAAGATCACGCGATGCAGGAACCAGGCGGGAATGGTGGTGACGCTGATAAGCACCCCGGTGTATGTGGCGAGGAACACTCCCCAAAAGGCCGTGCCGAGAACAAGCAGGATGGCCATCGCGTGACAGAATGTTCCGAACATGCCTGAAAAAATGTGGCGCTGCCAAAGTTCCACCGCAATGGCTCCGGGGCCCGCGCTCATGCCAAAAAACGAGACAATCCACGAACCCACCGACATGGGAGACCGCGCTTTGAAGACGCGCAGCATATTAAGAAAAAGGAGGGGACGCCCCAGATCGAGAATCAGCAAAATGGGGGAGAGAACGGCCGCGGCCAAGGCGATCCACATGGCGGCGCGCGTCACCTCGGCGTGGCCGAAAGCGAGCGCAGCGGCCCCGATGACGCCCGCCATTCCGCCGCAGCCTCCGATAAAAAAGTAACTCGAAATTTCCCACGTCCAGACCGGTGGCCTAACGATCGGTTGGCCGTAATAGCCGGGTTGAACCGGGATGGGACCGCCCGCGATATCCACGCCGTGGCCGCCTACGTTACCCTGCCGCCGCGCCTCCTCGCGCAGGTCGTCGAGACGTTGCTCGGATGGGCGCGGTGCCGTCATAGAAAGGCGAAGGCGGACAGGGCTGCCAGCGTCGCTGCGAGGGCGGTCACGACCGCCGCGGTCCAGCTCGATTTCAAATAGAGGGTGGGGATCTGCGGTTTGGGCGGGAGGCCATACGCTTCGGGTTCGCCGAGGATGAGAAAAAATGCGTGCAACCCCCGCACCGACGTCTCCTGAGGGTCGTAAATTTGCGCATCGTGGTAGCCCTGCTTTTGCAGTTCCTGCAGACGGTTGGCGCCGCGCGCGCGCAAATCATCGAGGCGGCCGAAGACGATGGATTCGGTCGGGCAAACTTTGGCGCAGGCGGGGGTGAGTCCGCTTTTCTGGCGGTCATAACAGAAGGTGCATTTGAAGGCGCCACCCGCGTCGGGCAACGGCTCGAGGCGTTTGTCGATAACACCGAACGGGCACGAGACGACGCAGTATCCGCAGCCGTTGCAAATGTCGTTTTGCACAAGAACCGAGCCGACCTCGGTGCGCACAATAGATCCGGTGGGACAAGCTTCCAGGCAGCCCGCTTCCTCGCAATGTTTGCAGACGTCCGACACAAAAATCCAGCGAAAGGGGTTTTCCCCCTCGCCGCCTAACGAGGCCGGACCGGTAATCTGATTCCCCTTGGCCCGATCCTGCTCCACGAAAAGGACATGCCGCCAGGTGGAGGCGCCAAGATGGCCGGTATTGTCATAAGAATTCCCTGTCCAGTTAAAGCCGTCGTCCGGCACTTCGTTCCATTCCTTGCAGGCCACCTCGCACGCTTTGCAGCCGATGCAGACGCTAGGATCGGTAAAGAAGCCGACCTCGACGTGGTCCTGCACGAAGGAATGCCGGCGCTGGTTCGTGCTCTCTGTGCCTTGGCCGATCATGAAAACAACCCAATCAGGAAGCCAGAAAACCAGGAGGAAAATCTTGCGCGCTCCCGGCTAAGGCCCCTTGTATCTGTTCCTAGCTTCCTCGTTTCCAGACTCATCTCGCTTACGTGGATTTGCCGTGTTGCGCGTAGCCTTGTTCAAAATTTCCGCCGGTCGGTGCGCCGGGCGGTGGTTGCTCCGGATGAAGATCAGGGCGGCCCTCCTGCGGCGCATATTTTTCCAGCCAGGGAAGGTAGGCGGCCCCACGTGGCAGAGAGCCGGGAACAATGTTACAAAGGAGCGCTTTGGTTTCCATGATGGTGACGTTCGGCTCGCCCGAGATGGCCATCAGATCGTTAGCCACATCGCCGCGCACCGGTCCGGCCGAACCCCAGTGAAAGGGAAGGGCGACCTGATGCAGGGTGTTCCCATCGATCCGTAACGGGCGCATCCGGCGGCTGACCAGCGCGCGCGCTTCCACCGCGCCGCGCATGGTCACGACGCAAACCGTGTCGCCATTTTTCACGCTCAGGAGCGTCGCTACTTCCGGCGAAATTTCGACAAACATCTCCGGCTGCAATTCGGCGAGGTGCGGCAGGAACCGGCTCATCCCGCCGGCCGTATGATGTTCGGTCAGACGATAGGTGGTGAGGACAAAGGGGAAGCGCGCGTCGCCCGGTGGGGCGAAGCGATTTTGTTCGCGCGTGAACCAGTTGACCACCGGGTTGGTGTCGCGCGGATAAAGCGGATTGGCCACGGGCGATTCGAGCGGTTCGTAGTGTGTGGGCAGCGGGCCGTCCTGTAAACCTCTGGGGACGAAGAGCCACGCCAGACCATCTTCGTGCAGGATAAACGGGTTATCCCCGGCGATGGCGTCGAGGCCCTTTTGATGACCTTTGGGCCGGTAATCCGGGTGCTTCGTCTTCTTAAAATCGGGCACGTCGAGGCCCGTCCATTCGCCGTTGATTTCATCCCACCAGACGAGTTTTTTTCGCTCACTCCAAGGGCGGCCATCCGGTGCGGCACTCGCCCTGTTGTAGAGAATGCGTCGATCGGAGGGCCAGGCAAAACCCCAGCCGTGTCCGAGCGCGTCATGCGATTGGCGCGCCAGCGCCTTGTTCACGCCATCGCTTCCAAAAACGCCGGCATAAATCCAGCAACCACTGGCGGTGGAGCCGTCGTCCTGCAGTTCTTCATAGCTGTCCACTTGCGCACCGTGATGCGGCGCGCCTTGCGCATCGAGTGGGAACAAAACGCCTTGCTCGCCAAACGCGGCCGTGGTTCTCCAGCCGTTGATTTCCGCAAGGACTGCTTCCATTTTTGGCTCGCCCGTTTCATCCGCCGGATACCACCAGTCGAGGGCACGCAACGGCTCATCCATCTCATCGTCCGACGCATGCGCCCGGGCGATCAGGCGCAGGGCGAGCTGATGCACGAACCAACCTTCGCTCCGGCAATCGCCCGGCGGTTCGATCGCTTTCTCGCGCCATTGCACGAGTCGCTGGGTATTGGTAAACGCCCCTTCCTTTTCCGCGTGACCGGCCGCTGGGAACAAGAATACCTCGGTCCCGATCTCCTCCGTCTTGAGCTCACCTCGCTCGATTTCGGGTGAGTTATACCAAAAGGAGGCCGACTCGATCTCGACCATGTCGCGCACGACGAACCACTTCAATTGCGCGAGCGCCTTGCGTTGGAAACGCGCGTTTTGCGCGCCGACAGCGGGATTTTGTCCCATCAAAAACATGCCGTCCATTTTTCCATCCGCCATTTCGTAGAGGAATTCGAAATAGGAATGGTTGCCCGTTATCTTCGGCATCCATTCGTAGCCGAATTGATTCTCGGCTGTCGCACGTTTGCCGTAATACGCCTTCATCAAACTGATGAAATAGGAGGGATAATTTGTCCAGAGACTGGACTTGCCTGTGTGCTTCTCGAGATACTGTTCGAGAGTGTCCTCGCCCTGGCCGCCCCGCGGCATGGCGAGGTAACCCGGCAGCACATCGTAAAGCGTGGGAATGTCGGTCGAACCCTGGATGGAGGCATGACCCCGTAACGCGAGGATGCCGCCGCCGGGCCTCCCGATGTTCCCGAGAAGGAGCTGCAAAATGGCGGCCGTGCGAATGACCTGCACACCTTTCGAATGCTGCGTCCAACCCAGCGCGTAGCAAATCGCCGCCGTCTTTTCCGGACCGGAGGCGGCGATGAGATGGGCCGCGACCTTTTGGAATATCTCCCGCGAAATGCCGCACGCTTTTTCCACCATCTCCGGTGTATAGCGGGCGAAATGGCGCCTCAGCGTTTGAAAGACGCAACGCGCATTTTTCAGCGTCATATCGCGCTCGGGGAAACTCAGGCCGTCACCCTGGTAGAGCCAGCTCTCCGGGTTATAGGCGCGGGTGGCTTCGTCCCACCCGGAAAAATATCCCGTGGCATCCGAGTCGGTGAAGTTCTCGCGAAGAATGCAGGACGCGTTCGTGTAATGCACCACGTATTCCCGGAAGTAACTTTCTGTTTCGATGATGTGCCGGACCAGTCCACCCAGAAAGACGATGTCGGTACCGGCGCGGAGCGGCACCCAGATGTCGGCCAGGGCGCTGGTGCGCGAGAAGCGCGGGTCCACATGGATAATGGTGGCGCCGCGTTCCTTTGCTTTCATGACCCAGCGGAAACCGACGGGATGCGCCTCCGCCATGGAGGAGCCCTCGATCAGGATGCAATCGGCGTTAGCGAGATCTTGCTGCGCGGTCGTAGCTCCGCCCCGGCCGAGAGAGGTGCCCAGACCGGGCACCGTGCTGCTGTGTCATATGCGCGCCTGGTTCGAGACGCAAACCATCCCGAGCCCTCCGGTGAACAGCTTCTTGATCAGATAATTTTCCTCGTTGTCGAGGGTGGCGCCGCCCAGATGCGCGATAGCAGTGGTGTGGTTAACGGTCGATCCATTCTTCGTGCGCGTAAATGTGCGTTTGCGCGATTCCCATACCCGATCGGCCACCATCTCTAGGGCACGGGTGAGCGGAATCTGCGTCCATTCCCTGGCGAAAGGCGCGCGGTATTTCACCTTTGTTTCCCGGCGGCTGTGCGTCAGCAGTTGGTGGGAAGCCGCGCCTTTCGGGCAAAGATTTCCCTGGCTGATGGGACTCTCCGGATCGCCTTCGATCGAGATCAGTTTTTTGCCATCGTGATAGATGAGCTGTCCGCAGCCGACCCCGCAATACGGACAAATTGAGCGCGCCACTTTTGCGCCGTCCGTCCGCGCATGCAGGGCGCGTGTCCGGTCCGACATGGACTCAAGACCGGTTCCGTCTTTTCGCTCGCGGATCTGGCGGAGCAACGGCCATTTGGAAAGCAACTGCGCGAAAGGCGTCATCACTATCTATTCGCCCTCGGAATCGCGGATGGTCGTTGCCATCGAATTCGGTCGAGCGCCAGAAGCGGCCGGGAGCCAGGTCTTCCCCGAATGTTTAAGCGGCCAGCTTGACCGCGTCTTTGTGACCCAGAATCCTGACAGTCTCTTTTAGTTGCTCGACCTGAAGCGGTTTTTTCAGAACCGTGACCGGGCCCTTATTCAAAATTCGATCGAGCATCTCGCTGTCTGGATAGCCGGTAATAATTATAATTGGGCATTCTGGCTGTTCAGCCTTGGCCACATCGTAGACATCATCGGCCGGGCCGTCCGGAAGTTTTAGATCGAGAAAAATGAGATCGAACTTCTGTTTATCCAGCGCGACCAACGCTTCCTTAACCGTGCCCACCACCACGCGACTGAATCCGATTTTCTTGAGAAAAACCTTAAAGAGACTCTGCAAACCTTCGTCGTCATCCACCACCAGCACAGTGGGTTGGCCGGATTTGTCCTCCTTGAGGATATCCTTATCGAGCGACGATTTCTTGATACGCCAGCGGCCCCCGATTTGGATGGCGGGAAGTTGTCCGCGTTGCACCAGATAGTAAACGGTGGGTAACGGAATACGAAGGTATTTGGCCGTTTCCTTGACCGTTAAAAGGTTATGCATGAGTGATAGACATCAAGTCGAACCCTGCTGGGCAAGACATTTTCGCTGCTGTCAGCATTATAAATTTTATAATCAATGTCAACGACCATTGTTAGGTCCCTTCCGGGGAAATAATCGGGAACTGGTTCGCCGGTCGCCCGCCACATCGTGACTGGACAAGCGGAGAGGGGCGGTTGACTATGCGAACCGCCAATGAGTGCGTTATTCTTTAAACGCTTTTTGCAGAGACCTTTTCAGGTCGCCTCCATTATGCCCAGTTCTCGCGCCATGGTGGAGCGTGTTTCGGACAAGATCGATTTCGAAAAAGCGGGTGTCATTGCGGAGTATGGGCCGGGCGAGGGCGTCCATACCCGGGAGATCGTGCGCCGCATGCGTCCGGATGCGAAGCTGCTTGTTTTCGAATTGGACGCCGCCTTCTCGCGCGATCTGAAACGTCAATTTGCGCACGATGCGCGCGTGCAGGTGTGTCATGGCGATGCCGCCACCCTGCCGGAGGAATTGCAACGCCGTGGGATCGGTCATTGCGATTACATCCTTTCGGGCATCCCCTTCAGCATTCTGAACATCGATAAGAAGCGCGCCTTATTACAAAAGACGCACGACGCTCTGGCAGAGGACGGAAGCTTCATCATTTACCAGGTAACGAACGAACTAAAGCAGCACGCCACCATTTTCGAGCACGCCGATTCGGAATATTTCCTGCAAAATATTCCTCCCATGTTCATCACTATTTTTCGTAAGACGAACAAGCTGAACGGACATGCTCGCACGGCCGCCAGGCACGAACCGCGGCAGGTTTCTCGCGAATCCATGCGATGATCGGCGACGGGACCCGGATCGAAAAAGATTCGATGGGGGAGATGTCCGTCCCCGCCACCGCGCTTTATGGGGCTTCCACGCAACGCGCGGTCCTGAACTTTCCGATCAGCGGTTACCGCTTTTCGCGCGCCTTTATTCGCGCGCTTGGCTTGATCAAACGGGCGGCCGCCCAAGCCAACCATGATCTCGGATTACTCGACGCGACGCGCAGTGCCCTGATCGTGCAGGCGGCCGAGGAAGTGGTGGAGGGCAAACTCGACGAGCATTTCCCGCTCGATATTTTCCAGACGGGATCCGGCACCAGCACCAATACCAACGCCAACGAAGTGATCGCCAACCGTTGCGCCCAGCTGGCCGGCCACGCGGTGGGTTCACGGGAAGCGGTTCACCCGAATGATCATGTCAACATGGGGCAGTCGAGCAACGACGTGATTCCATCGGCCATGCATGTGAGCGCAGCAGAAGAACTCACCAGCCAACTGCTGCCGGCTCTGGAGAAATTGCAGAAAGAGCTCGAAGGCAAGGCGAAGGAATTCTGGGACGTCATTAAGATCGGCCGCACCCATTTGATGGATGCCACGCCCGTGCGCCTGGGTCAGGAGTTTGCCGGCTACGCCCAGCAGATTCGTTATGCCGGGGAACGCGCGCAGCGGGCGGTGGAGGCACTGCGCGAACTGGCTCTGGGTGGGACGGCCGTCGGCACCGGTCTCAATCGTCACATCGATTTTCCGAAAAAGGTCGTGCGCCACCTCGAAGAGCGGACGGGCCTCGCTTTTGTCGAGGCGCACAATCATTTCGAAGCGCAGGGCGCGAAAGACGGCGTCGTGGAAGCGAGTGGTCAACTCAAGACGATTGCGACCAGTCTATTCAAGATGGCTAGCGATCTGCGCTGGCTGGGGAGCGGACCGCGCTGCGGCATCGGTGAGATTCAGCTGCCCGCCACGCAACCGGGCAGCTCTATCATGCCTGGCAAGGTAAATCCCGTTATGTGCGAAGCCATGATGATGGTGTGCGCGCAGGTGTTCGGAAACGACAGCTGCATCACGTGGGCGGGCGCCAATGGCAATTTCGAATTGAACGTCATGATGCCGGTCATGGCGCACGATCTTCTCGAATCGATCCGGCTTCTGGCCAACGTGGTCAACGTTTTCAGTGAGCGCTGCGTGCGCGGCATAGTGGCCAACAAGGAGCGCTGCGCCGAGTTGGTAGAATTATCCATGGCCATGGTCACGAGCCTGGCGCCCAGGATCGGGTATGACCGCGCTGCGGAAATCGCGAAGGAAAGCGCCCGGACCGGGAAGACGATTCGCGAAATCTGTCTGGAAAAGAAAGTGTTGCCGGAAGCGGAGTTGCAACGCGTGCTCGATCCCGTCGGCATGACCGAGCCCGGCGGCGAAGGGTCGGGCGGCGGATGAAAACCCGGGCTTGGAGTGTTGTTTCCCGCTGCGCTCTCATAGGATGTCTTGTCGCGGGTAGTGCGACGGCCAGTCGGGCCGACGATCGTCCTGATGTGTCCCGCATCATAGACCAGGCCACGGCGGAGTCGGTCCTCGGCGAAAAGGTCAAAGTGCCGGCCCCGCGCAATCTCGACGGCGACGATGGTTACTATTCGAAGTGTAATTACTACAGCGCGACCTCAAATAAGGCGTTGGTTCTGCGTCTTTATCAGGCGGCTCCCGGTTTTAACGCCCGGCAGGAGCTGGAGGCCGTGCGAGTGAGCACCGGCACGCCTAAACCGGTCGCCGGATTGGGAGACAAAGCGCAAATTTACAGTGGACCGGCCAGCGGACTGTCCGCCAATGTTGTGATGCTTTACGTGGTCAAAGGCAATTCGTTAGTCACGGTCGGGCTCTCCGGCTTCGATGAAGAAACGGGCCTTGAGCAGGCGAAGAAGCTGGCTCAAAAAATCGTGACGCAAATTCCCTAAGTCGCACGACTTTCTCCCAACCATGGTTGCCAACGTCAACGGTCCCCAGTTTTCCGGGGGCGCCAATATCGCGATCAAGTGCCCGGCCCACACCTACGACCAGACGGTCGCCTTTTACCGCGACACGCTCGGTCTACCTCTCATCGAGGAGGAAGCCGACGGCTGCATTTTTCAGTTCGGCCCCAATCGACTGTGGGTCGACAAGGTCCCCAACCTCAGTCATCCCGATATCTGGTTGGAATTGGAGACGAACGACACGGAAGCGGCGGCCTCCTTCCTCAAGGTCAATGGAGTGGCGCGTCGTGATGAAGTCGAGCAATTGCGCGAAGATTTCGATGGGTTTTTCGTCTCGGCGCCGAGCGGCGTGATCCATCTCGTGATTGGTCACGAGGAAGCGTAGCCGCCGCCGAATTCTGAAAGAGAAGACCTGGACAGGATTAACTCCGAAAGCTTTCGCGAGCGGGCAGGATTTACTCGATTAAAGAAATTCTGGCAGGGTCCCCCCAAATCGGGTCAACCCTGTCTCGAAACTCTTTCCCCTGTTTTCTGACTGGTTTCACTCGTCAAAACATGGCGTCCCATGATGGTGAGATCGCGCTCCATCTCTTCCACTTTGGCCACGCGCGGCAGCAATCCCCACCTGGTAAAACCAAGTCGCTCGAACAATCGGATGCTGGCTTCGTTATGCGCGAAAATCAGTCCCACCAGCGCATTAATTCCGAGGGCGGGCGCTCGAGTAATCGCTTCCTCCAATAAGCGCCGGGCCACGCCGCGTCGCCGATGTCCTTCGTGCACGTAGACACTCAGTTCCGCCGTGCCGCGATAGGCGCAACGAGGGAGAAAGCTTTTAAAGGTAAGCCAGCCCACCACCTTCCCGTCCATCGGCAGTACCAAAAACGGATGCTCGTCCGGCGGATGTTCGCGCAGCCAGTCCTTGCGACTCTCCAGCGTAACGGGTTCCAGCTGGCCCGTGGCTCCGCGCGTGGCGATGGCCGCGTTATAGATCTCGATAATGGCCGGTAAATCAGCCGGCCTCGCCTCGCGAATCGTCCCCATGGAGGAGGCTGATAAAGGGACTTCCGTTCCGTGACGCGATTGCACCGCTTCCATGGACCGCCTTTACACGGTGGCCGTTGAAAAAAACAAATCTCCCAGAGTCGGCTGAAAAGGGCCGGGCGTGGTCTCGCCGATTTTGAAGCGGGGACTGATCTGAGATTGCCCCGCACAATAGACTTCAGCGCCACGGCGTCCGCACTTTTCGAGCAGCGCTTCGATCGTGCCGGAGGCCAGCTCCGGTGTGTTGCAGTCGCGGCTCAAATGCCCGAGCACGACACGTTCGAGCCGGTTGCCCGGCAACAATTGTTCGATGACGGCGGCCGCCGCTGTGTTGGAAAGATGGCCGTGCCGCGACTGGATGCGCTGCTTCACCGGCCAGGGACGATGCGTATCGTTCTGCAGCAACTTTTCGTCGTGGTTGGTCTCGATGACGAGGGTGTGCACTTCGCGCAGGCGTTCGGTCAATAATTTCGTGGCGTAACCGAGGTCGGTGATATAACCGAGACCGCTGCCGCCGGCGTGAAAAGCGAAGCCCACGGGCTCAACCGCGTCGTGTGGAACGGGAAAGGTCTGCACCAGAATATCGCAGATGGAGAACTCGGCACCGGTGCGGAAAAGACGCCAGTGGCGGTGCTGATCCAGCACGCTGTCGCAGCGAATGGCTTCGGCCGTGAGCGCGTTGCAATAAATGGGGATGGCGAATTTCCGGCAGAGAACTTCGAGGCCACAGACATGATCGCCGTGCTCGTGCGTGATGAGAACGCCATCAAGTTGTTCGGGAGCGACTCCGCACTGTTCGAGCCGCAGGACGAGCTGGCGCGCGCTCAATCCGCCGTCCACCAAAATCTTGCAATGTTCCGTGGCGAGGAGGGCGCTGTTGCCGGCGCTGCCGCTGCCGAGCATGGTCAAACTGAACATCGCTCGATTATTAGCGGACGCGCTCCCATTCCACAAATGGAAATGATCGAACAGAGGGGAAGCCGCTCCTTTGGCCGACTGCCGTGTTGCATTTCTCAGCGTCGCGCAGCCACGTGGCTATCTCCTCTGGACGTCTAGTTTCTTCCGAGTCGATCCGGTAGCGCGAGGACCCGTCTTTTTTTCGCGTCGTAATCGAGCGAACGAAAACGGCGGATCTCGTCGAGCCGGCGCATTCCGTTGAGGGTGTCCAGGTAATGGGTGTAACTGGAGGCGAGCTCGCTCGTTTCCAGATAGCGATGGCGCAGATTAGGGTCGCGAAAGGCATTCGGACTTTGCCGGGCAAAAAGATGAAAGCGCAACCAGCGCCGGTCGGTCCGTGAAACCCGCTGCGTCTTGCGAAAAAACGCGACGAAAAGCAGGAGGACGAGGTAGGTATCGACTTGCGCCTGCAACTCGAGATTGCGCGCAAAATCCTCCGAAGCGATTTCGCGCCGGCCGTGCTTGAATTGGAGGGCGGCGTGCAAAGCGTGATTGATTTCCTCCACGAACATGATGAGCGAACGAATGTTGCGATCATTCAAACCGGCCCGTGGATCGTGCTGCTCCAGTTGTTCGATGAGCCAGCGCGAATAATAGATGCCGACGTAAAGCTGGTCGTCGGCCCGCCGCAAAAAGGTACGGGCCAGCTCGCTCAATTCGCGGGCCGAGGCCCCGGCCAGGGCGGAGAGCTGGGTGCAACGTTGCCGGTCGATCAGGCACTCTTCCAGATTGATCCCGACCTGCGCGTAAGTGCGTTCAAAGACCTTCTGGATCTGACGAAAAAGCGTCTCGTTCACAGATTGAGAGCCGGGCGCAGGTCGTCGTCCAGGTTAAGCAGTTGATCGGAGAGCCGGTTTAGGGCACAGCGAATCTCCCGAAAACGATCGGCTAATCCGCCAAAGACGTCGTCCAACTCGCAGCGGCGCGCGGCCGCGTGACTGGCCACGAGGTGAAAATTGGAGCGGCCGATCTGTTCATAGAATTTTACGTCGGGGCCGCCGCGCAGACTGCGTCGATTGGTGTTTTCGAGGAAAATTCCACTGACGAAGAGGGAATAATTTCCCACGTGCGCGCGCAGGAGGAAAGCCTGCTCGGGCGTGACCCGCTGCAGGGCGATCAGCATGTCGGAGATGTATTGCTGAACGGCGCCTCCCGTATGGGGCGCGCGCAGAACACTGGCGCGCGAGAAGGCCTCGAGAAGCGAGGCGACATAGTCACACAACTTGCGGTCGTTGATGCCGGCGCCTTGCAGGACGTGACGGGCCAGGACGTAGAAATAAAATTGCGATGAAATTCGGAGATGACCGGCGTTCGAGAGGATGGCCTCGACCAGGCGAGGATTATCCAGCACGGCGTCGCGCGTCTCGGCGTCGCTCAGCAGATCGACCAGCGAAACGTGATCGGTGACCGAGCGGGAGAGCGTGCGCACCACGAAATCAAAATCCGCCGCCGTGAACCGCTCCCGACAATTCGCCCTGATCATCGGAAACTAATCATGAGCAACGCATGTGCCAGATGCAAGCCTCTTGCGCGGGAAGGCGCGATTGGGGACCTGCGTTGCGCGCTGCGCCCGGCAGAGGGCCGCCCAGCCAAAGGCGACGAATCTTTTTAGTTAGGAAAAGTAAGAGCGCCCAGCGAAACGGGTGGAGATAATAGAGTCGACGAATCTGAATCCGGCCGGCCGTTCGCTCTTAGCCAGGCGCGTTTGGCATTATCGAGAAAGATGGCCTCCACTGAGTAAGTGCCCGCCGGCACGCCGCGCCAGGGAGCGATCTGCCACACTTCGATCGTGCCGCCTCCGTTCCCTTCGGGCAGGCAGAGGCCCTTCGTCAGGGTGGCGGCCACGCGCCCATTTCGGGAGAGTCTGAGCAGCATCCAGGGGAACACCGTCCGATCTTGCGCAAGGTTCCACGAGAGGTCGATTTGATGGATTGGTCCGCCCGTGGCCATTTTAGTGGACGCGGCCAAGCCGAGCAGTTGGGAGTCGTCGCTGAACCTGATCAATGGATCGGTGAGGGGAAGCGGTTCGGGGGGGGCGCTGTCGGCTCTTTTTCGGAGAAGACAGAGTTCGTCGCGCTCGTTAGGCTGCCATTTTGCCTGCTTCAGGAAATCGTGGAACAATTGTTCGCTCGAAAGAATGACCCGCCCGTCTTTCGTCTGCATGGCGGGATGATAATAACCAGCAGCGGCGTCGAAGGTGGCGTCGTCGCCGTAGTCGATGAAGACGTAATCGGTCGGCGGCGGCGGTTCGTAGCTGGCGTGGCTGAGCGTCTTCAACCCTTTCAGGATAAAGTGCAGGGAATACAGCTTCTCGCGCAGCGCCAGATGCGAAAGATAGGGAAGGGGCGCGACCACGCTGGCCGCCGCCGGAATTTCCCGCAGGAACGCGGCCTTCCTCAGACGATCCCCTCGATGGCTGGACCAGTCCGCCGTTTCCCGGCCGATGGCCGCGGCCGGGCCCACCCAGGCCTGTGCGATTATGCAGCTGAAAAGAAGAAGGACCGGCATCCAGGTGAGACGAAAGTTTTGTTCGCCTGGCGCCGACGGCGCGGCGCTCTCCCTATCTTGCGCCACATCTGGAGGGACACCCGCCGTCGTGTTCGGCTTGGCCAATGTCTCCACCGTAGCCATCCAGAAAAGCGGCAGCAAAGGAGCCGCGTAATGGAAATAAACGGTCCACTCCGACGAACGCCAGGAAAGAAGATGCTGCAGCAGAATCGGAGCGGAGATGATTAACCAGCGCGGCCGCAGCAAGGGCAATCCGAGGAACGGAAAAAGGAGCGCCCAGAGAAGATTTCCCTGTGTAAGTGATTGAAAAAGGGCATGCCCGATTAACTGCGGCCGGGTGACGGCGTTGCGCAGAATTTCGAAACCCGATGCGCCCAGTCGATCGTAGAGCGTCAGGTAGTCGATGCTGCCGGAGTTGAAAGCCGGGGTGATGACTTTACTGCACAAGGCGAACCAGAGAATGGCCAGAGCCATCGGCCAGAAATACCAGCGGCGCAGTTCGGGCCAACCGCGCCTGCGTTCCAGCACCAGGTTGACCGCGCCGTAGGCGGCCAGGAGAAGAGCCATGTTCTCTTTGCAGGCCAGCACAGCCATGAACCATATCCAATGACGCCATAGGGAGCGCGTGAGGCGCGCGTGCCACAGGAGAAGAAGAAAAGGGGCGGTGAGCGCTTCCGGGTGGAACTCGTGCAACGCCACGTAACCAGTCGCCGGAGTCACAAGCAAAATCGCGCCTAACAACACGGCGCGCAGATCGTCGAAGCCGAGCCTTCGCGCGATTTGGTAGCCAATGGGTGCCATGGCGGCAAGCGCGCCGTTTTGCACGACCACGAAAAGCATCGGATGCCGGACCAGGGCAAACAACGGAGCGAACAGAAATACGATTGGCTCGACATGATTTCCGAGGAGCGGCGCGTGCAATACCGAGACCTCGAAGCGTCCATGAATGAACTGCCAGACGGCCTGGACATAATAGGCGAGGTCGAAAGTCCGGTACTCGAAACTGACCCAGCGGGCGTAGGAGGTCCAGGTCGTGACCGCAAAAAACGCCGCGGCCCATGCCAGGATAATCCTGGGTGCAGTCGGAGCAGCAAGTGCCTTCAAGTGCAAAATGGATAACAGCTTGAGGCGCGCGACTCAACCGCCCTCAACAATCCTTTAGCGCCAAATGCAAATGGCCGCCCGCCCGGGTTACTGTCGCGCCCACTTCCACTTTGACCGAATTGGCTACCGCTTCCCGCCAGGCGTGAATCGCTCTTCCGCCACCGCAGAACATCTTGGGAGCGCCCAGCCGCGCGCGCGAGCGTCCGCCAGGGGCGCAGGTCGCCGGGTCGGTTAGGTTGGAATCGAGAAGGCACGGGAGAGGTGTCGTCTGTTCGTTAGGCAATCCTGTGCCGCACCTGCTCCCTTTCCGAACTTTATCCGCCGCGTTGGCCCAGCGGCCATGGCGGAAGGGGTGGGATTCGAACCCACGGTAGGTTTAACCCTACGCTCGATTTCGAGTCGAGTGCCTTCAACCGGACTCAGCCACCCTTCCACGATCTGCGGCCGCTCGAATGAGCGAACCGGTGCCGCACACTATTAGATAGAGCGCCCGTTTTGTAAACCTCGAGGGACCGTTTCGACCGGACCCAAGTTCCGGTCGTCGCGTGACACATGATCTGGAGCCGTTTTTACGCGTCTCGTTAGCGCCGCTTTTCGATCCAAGTCTCTCTCGGATGCTGGGATAAGCGCAAAAAAAAATGTTACAAAATTCGTCTTGCCGAAGGGTGACCGCGCCCTGCATCTTGTATGTCCGAGAGGTCCTGCTCCCAACATCTTGTGTTATTGACCGTCTTTGACGGTTATTCACAGGTTCTTGGCGCTTCGTTGCCTCTGAAATTAAAGTTATTCACAACTTTTAACCTCCTCCAACCGCCATGATTCAACTGAAACCCGGTATCTCGCCTTCTTCTCTCAATAAACCGCGTAAATCGAACGACCGCCCCAAGGCGTCATCGCGGAAAAAGAAGCGGGCCGGGCTGATTTTCGAGCGGGTCTTTAGCGATCCGCACATTAAACCGTTCGATCAGACGGAATGGGAACACCGCACCGCTGAAATCACCGATGACAGTGGCAAAGTAATCTTCCGGCAGGAAGAGATTGAGGTCCCCAAAAGCTGGACAGCCCTAGCCACCAAAATCGCGGTTTCCAAGTATTTTTACGGCGACATCGCCAACGGCACCGACCCGCATAAATCCGGGCGCGAAACCTCCGTACGCCAGCTCATTCATCGCGTCACGCGCACCCTGACGGATTGTGGCTATGCCGATGGCTACTTCGCGGACCGCAAGACCGCGGAAACCTTCTACGACGAGCTGACCTGGCTTTGCCTTAATCAATTCGGCGCCTTCAACTCGCCGGTCTGGTTCAACGTAGGTCTCTATCACGTTTACGGCATCGGCAAGGATGCGGGCGAAGGGAATTTCTTCTATAACCGGACGACCGGCCGGGCCGAGCGAGCCCGCACCCAGTACGAATATCCCCAGGGCAGCGCCTGCTTCATTCAGTCGGTCGAGGACACCATGGAAGACATCATGCGTTTGGCCATGAGCGAAGCCATGCTCTTCAAGTATGGCAGCGGGACCGGCTCCGATCTGTCCTCCCTCCGCTCGACGCGCGAGAAATTAAGCGGCGGCGGCAAACCGAGTGGTCCGTTGTCTTTCCTGAAAGTTTACGATCAGGTCGCCAATGTGGTGAAGAGCGGCGGCAAGACGCGGCGCGCGGCCAAGATGAACACGTTGAAAGACTGGCATCCGGACATCGAAGAATTCATCGAAGCGAAACAGAAGGAAGAGAAGAAGGCATGGGCGCTGATCGAGCACGGTTACGACGGCAGTTATAACGGCGACGCCTACGGATCGGTCATGTATCAGAATGAAAACCTGAGCGTGCGGGTGAGTGACGAGTTCATGGATGCGGCGGTGGAAGGGCGGGAGTGGTGGACCCGGCGAGTGCGCAATGGTCAGCCGTGCGAGTGCAAGGATGCGCGCACACTTTTGCGCAAGATAGCGGAAGGCACCCACATCTGTGGCGATCCCGGCATGCAGTTCGATACGACCATTCATAAGTGGCACACCTGCAAAGGCACGGACCGGCAGAATTCGACCAATCCGTGTTCCGAATATCTCTTTCTCGATAACACGGCCTGCAACCTCGCTTCGCTGAACCTGATGAAGTTCAAGCTAACCGATGGCACGTTCGACGTGGAGCGTTTCAAGGCGGCGGTGCGGATCTTTATCACCGCGCAGGAAATCATCGTGGATAACGCGAGTTATCCGATCAAGTCGATCGCGGAGAATTCGCACATCTTTCGAACGCTCGGATTGGGTTACAGCAATCTCGGTTCGTTGATCATGAGCTATGGCTATGGCTACGATAGCGTGGAGGGCCGTGCTCTCTGCGGGGCCATCACATCGATCATGACGGGCGAAGCCTACGAGCAAAGCGCCTTGATGGCGAAGGAGATGGGCGCGTTTCCGGGCTACCGCGATGCGCGCGCCACCGGGGTAGCCAAGCCTGTGTCAAAAGACAATGTCTCAGCCATGCTCGACGTAATGGATTTGCACCGCGGCGCGGTCAGTGAAATTCCGGACATCGAAGAATTCGCCTATCTTAAAGAGGAAGCGGCCCGCACGTGGGACCGGGCGGCCCGGCTCGGCCGGCGCCATGGATATCGCAATGCGCAGGTCACCGTCCTCGCGCCCACCGGCACAATTAGCTTTTTGATGGACTGCGATACGACGGGGATTGAACCGGACCTGGCCCTCGTGAAATACAAACTGCTGGCGGGCGGCGGGATGCTTAAGATCGTCAACCAAACGGTCAAGCCGGCGCTGGAGCGCCTTGGTTACAATTCAGATGAGATCGAGCGAATTCTCGCGCATATCGATTCGTTCGATACGATCGAGGATATTTCCGATTCGGATGGATCGAACATTTCATCGGGGCTGAAGCCCGAGCATATTTCGATCTTCGATTGCGCTTTCAAGCCGCATAAGGGCGAGCGTTCGCTCAATTACATGGCGCACCTGCGCATGATGGCGGCGGCCCAACCGTTCCTAAGCGGGGCCATTTCCAAAACGGTCAACCTGCCGGAGTCGGCCTCGGTTGATGAAATCGTCAGCACCTATGTGGAAGGGTGGCGCCTCGGCTTGAAATCGATCGCCATTTATCGCGAAGGCTCGAAGCGCTCTGCTCCGCTCAACACGCGCAAGACGAAAGACATGGGCGGCTCCATGGAGACGGAAGTTTCGCTCGACGTGACGGTGGATCGCCAGGATTTCCAAAAGCGGATTCTCGAACTGGAGGATGAACTTACCACCCTGCGCGGGAAGGTTGATCAACCCATCCGGCATCGCATGTCGGATACGCGCATGTCGCTGACGCACAAATTCGAAATTGCAGGCCACGAAGGGTATATCACGGTCGGTTTATACGAGAACGGCCAGCCCGGAGAACTCTTCATTCACATGGCCAAGGAAGGCAGCACCATCGGCGGGCTCATGGATACGGTTGGCACGCTTACCTCGGTCGCTTTGCAGTACGGAGTGCCGCTGGAAAGCCTTGTCAAAAAATTCGCCTACCAGCGGTTTGAGCCGAGCGGTTTTACCAAGAATCCCGATATCCGCAATGCCACCAGCATCACGGATTATGTCTTCCGCTGGCTGGGGTGCCAGTTCATCAAAGGATACAAGGAAGCCACTTCACCGCGCAGCGGCCAGGCCGAATTGCCGCTCAAAGAGATCCCGGAGATGGAAAAGAAAGCGCTCAATCGGCCGGTCGCCGACTTGTCGCGAACCGCGGAAAAGGAACTCATCGACGTGATTACCAATCACGTTTCGAATGACGGGGCTCCGCAAATGGCTTCGAACGGGGACAGCCACGCCGACCGGGTGAAAGAAGCGCTCGGCAGCATGTTCATGGATGTCATGTGCTCAAGCTGTGGGAGCGACAAGGTGATTCGCGCGGGAGCCTGCGGGCTTTGCACGGAATGCGGAACGAGCCAGGGCTGTAGTTAGGGTAGAACGCCGCGCCGCCCGCTTCCCTGCAGGACTGGTGTCCCGCGGGGCTTCGCTTGCCTGGGTCCTGGAGCCGTTGCGCGGCACAACCACCCCGCTGGCGGGCCGCGATGACAGAGTGTGGTTCACCCCCCGGGTTGGACAGTCGCATGGACGTGGCTAAATTTATGGGCCGCCGTTCCCTCGATGCCGGAGGAACTCTACCGTAAAAAGGAGAAGCATTTTTTATGACCGAAACTGAAGTACAACGACAGAAGGAAATGGCGCAGGCGGAAGAATTGCTTTTCGCCGGCCCGCAGGCTTTGGGTTTCGCCAAGGGACTTTTTCTCGGCCAGTTTGTCTCCGATTGGGTCATGCCCTATCCTCGCATTCCGGCGGCCCAACAGACCGAGTTGGACCGTGCCATGGTGGAAGTGCGTAAATTTCTCGATGAGGGCCTGGATGCGGCCGCCATCGATCGCGGGGCGGACATTCCACGGAGCGTGATTGATGGATTGGGCAGGGTCGGTGTGCTGGGTATGACGGCACCCCGCGAATATGGCGGCCACGGATTTTCGCAGATGGCCAACTGCCATATTCTAGAGGAGTTAGGCAGCCGTTGCGCGTCGACTTCCGTTTTCGTGAACGCGCACCATTCGATCGGAATCCGGGCGCTTCTCTTGTTTGGCACTCGCGCGCAGAAGGAGACCTGGTTGCCGCGACTCGTTTCGGGCGAGCAGCTGGCCGCTTTCGCTTTGACCGAAGCCCAAGCCGGGTCGGATGCGGCCAATGTGCAGATGGAAGCGATCCCCAGCGCGGACGGTTCGCATTATGTTTTAAATGGCGAGAAGCGTTACATCACCAACGCGGCTATTGCGCAGGTCCTGACCGTCATGGCGCGGACGCCCGTTCCGGGTTCGAACAAAACTGCCGTCACCGCTTTCATCGTCACCCCCGACATGCCGGGATTCACCATGCTGGAGCCGCGCATGCCGAAGCTTGGGATTCGCGGAACGGCCACCGGTCGCTTCGCCTTGCGCGACGTCAAGGTGCCGAAGGAGAACGTGCTGGGGCCGCTTGGCAAAGGGTTACGCGTGGCCCTAACCGTCCTCGATTTCGGGCGCACGACGTTCGGCGCCTGTTGCACGGGCGCGACCAAGACCTGTCTGCGCTTGGCCATCGCGCACGCCAACACGCGCCGGCAATTCAACAAGACCCTTGGGGAATTTCACCTCGTGCAAAAGAAAATCGCGCGCATGGCAGCGGACGCGTATGCCATGGAGGCCATGACCACCATCACGGCCGCGCTGATCGATCGCGGGCTGGAAGACTATATGCTCGAGACAGCCATGCTGAAGGTGTTTACGACGGAGCGTTTGTGGGAAGCGGTCAACGATACCTTCCAGATCTATGGGGGGTCCGCCTATTTTAACGATCAGCCAATCGAAAGAATGTTGCGTGACGCGCGTATCAATCAGATCGGAGAAGGCAGCAACGAAGTGCTGACATCGTTCGTCGCGCTCGTTGGAATGCGCGGCCCCGGCATGGAGTTCAAGGAGATTCACGACACCATGCTCAAGCCGCTGGGAGGCAGGCTGGGCCAGGCATGGACGGCTGGCATGAGTCGGTTAGGCGCGGCCGTCCGGGTTCCTCATGTTCCGGTGCAAAGTGCAGAACTTCGTTCCTTCAGTTCGCAGCTCGGTCGCTTGATCTGGCGTTTTAATATTGCGGTGAACCGCGCCTTGATCACCTATCGCGAGCCTGTCATGGACATGCAGTTGGTGCAGGAACGGATTGCCGGTGTATCGATCGAGCTATTCGCTTCGGCCTGCGTGCTGGCCCGCTGGGACGCGGAGATTCAAAGCTCCTATAAAAATGGCGGCGCCGCCTCTACCCAGCATCGGGCGGCCGATTTGTTCCTCCGCCAATCGATCCGGCGTATTCGCGTTTTCCTCGCCGGGCTCAACGATCATGATGATGCGGCCATCCTGAAGACGGCCGCTTCGTTACTGCGCGGCCAGTAGTTTGGCAGGCCGGCGGAATTCGGCCACCGGGAGAGGGGGAGCAGGGGCGCGGCCGAAATCCTGCTGTAATTTTGGAAATGAGGCTATCTGTCGTCATCGCCTGTTACAACGAGCAGAACACGATTGAGCAAATTGTGGCGGCCGTGCGCGCTTCCCCGGTGCAAGACATCGAGATCATCGTGGTGGACGACGGCTCGACGGATGGGACGGTCCGGATTTTACAGGAATCCGTATCGTTGGTGGCCGACCAAATTATCTATCACCGGCACAACCGCGGGAAGGGCGCTGCCCTGCGGAGCGGGTTCGCCGCGGCCACGGGAGACATCGTCATCGTGCAGGACGCGGACTTGGAATACAGCCCGGATGAATATCCACTGATGATCGAGCCCATTCTGCAGGGCAAGGCCGACGTCGTTTTCGGGTCTCGTTTCATGGGCGGACGACCGCATCGCGTCGTCTATTTCTGGCACATGGTGGCCAACAAATTTCTCACGCTCCTCTCCAACATGTGTACCAATCTGAACCTGACCGACATGGAGACCTGCTATAAGGCTTTCCGCCGTTCCAGCCTGGAGAACCTGGTCTTGTGCGAGAACCGGTTTGGCTTCGAGCCAGAAATAACGGCGCGCGTCGCCCAGGCCGGCTGCCGCATTTACGAGATCGGAATTTCGTATGATGGCCGGACCTACGACGAGGGGAAGAAGATCAGTTGGAAGGACGGGCTTCGCGCGGTCTACGCCATTTTGAAATACAATTTCTTCGGGCGCCAAGTCGCGCGCGCCGCTTCTCCAGACACGCGGGCCAGAGGATCGCTCGGACGGGCGCTTCGTTCCGAGCTGGAAGTAATCTAGAGTGCGTCATGGCATCTGGCTCGCAGCGCGGCGCGCTCTTTGTGCTGCTTTGATGGCCGCCTTTCTTTTCGTAAACGCTCCTCCCGTTCTCCGACATCTGGGGGGAAAATGGGCCGGACCTGTGCAGCCTTTCCATTCGAGCGACGCCTATTTGCAGGCCGTCATCGGCTCAGGCGATGCCTCGCAAAAAATCATCGACCTTCTGGTGGATCTGCCGAAAGAGAAACCCCTGCTTATTTTCGTGCGCGAGCGGGACTCGGGCAGCTCTCTCCTAGGGATGACCCTGGCCTATCTGGCCTGGCCTCGCGATGTCCAAATGGTGATCATACCCGGGACAGATTGCGCCGAACAACTCGCCGCCATCGCGCCCGGATCGGTAGCTGCGCTGGCTTTCTGTGATATCAGTCCTCCCTCCTGGGTTCCGCTGGGCATTCGACTGGGAGCCAAAGGCCGATTAGTTAGACTTCTTCCTCTGGAGCCGTCGAAATGACGTTACTGGGCCTGGTCGCGGCTTTTGCCACCATCCTGTTTTTCGGGGCCGGAATCGCGGTCGTGCTCCTGACGCGCACAAAATCGGTTAGCCTGTTCGAAACCCTTTGCCTCTCCTGGCCACTGGGGGTCGGAGGAATTTCCTTCTCCTTGTGGTTGTTTGGCAATTGTGTCTCGGGAGTGCTCCTGCAAGGGTTGGTTACCGGGTTAGCGGTAGCCTCAGGGGTAGCCGGTTGGGTCGCTTTTCGCCGTGCGGGCGCCCGGCTAACGATCCCGCGTCCCGAAACCTGGATCGAGTGCATTCTTTTGTCATTGGTGGTCGCGCAGGTGGCGAGCATTGTTTACGCGGGTAGTAAACACACCCTGGGGTGGGACGGGATGCTCGTTTGGGAAATCAAAGCCCGCTTCGCCTTTCTCATGCATGGCGTTCTGCCCGCCAGTTATTTCAGTGGAGAGGGCCGGGCCTTTAGTCATCCTGATTATCCGCTGGCCATCCCGTTCACCCAACTGTGGCTATATCTCTGGATAGGGGAGGCCAATCAGTTTTGGGCTAAAGCGATCTTCCCGGTATTTTATGGCGCGGGCGCCGGCCTTCTTGGTCTGCTGGGGAGCCGCCTAACGGGTCAGCGGTGGATCGGCTACACCGTGGCTTCCGGGCTGTATTTCGTCCCGCAAGTGAGCGTCATGACGGGCAGTGTCATGGTTGGGTATGCGGATTTTCCGCTGGCTGTTTTTTACCTGGCGACGGTGGGGTATTTGTTGAGCAGCCTCACGCGCGCGCCGGGTTCCTCTTTTTCGATTTTCGCGACCTGCCTGGCTTTTCTTCCCTGGATCAAAAAAGAAGGATCGATTCTGTGGTTGGTGGCCGTGCTGGCGGCTGCCGCAGTAATTCTGATACGGCGCCAACCCCTCCGTCTATTGCTGGCACTTTTACCGGGTCTTGGTCTCATGACGATCTGGCGGATATTTCTCTGGAGCGTGAAGGTAACACCGACCGTGGATTTTTTACCGTTATCGGGTGCCACGCTTCGTTCCAATCTCCTGAGAATTCCTTCAATTGCTCGCGTTGTTCTGACGGAGGCCACGACCGTGAGTAATTGGGGCATTTTCTGGCTGGTGGCCGTGGCGGCCGGACTCTATCTGCTCTGGCGCTGGCGAGATCTGCCCTGCAGTTTGTTAGCCGGGACGATATTCGTGCCCATTTTCCTGTACTCATTCACCTATATTTTCAGCGCGTGGCACCTGTATCTGGATCACGTCTCCTCATCCATTTCCCGCCTCCTGATGCAAATGGTGCCGGTGGCCTTTCTGGGCGTCGGTGTCGCCTTGGCGGAATGCACCTCGAAACGATCAAGAACGGGACCTCTCTTTGCCGACCCCGCGGCGATCGTCCCGGTCGACCATGGGAGAGGTTCTCCGCGCTGACAACTTTGGCGCAGTTCTAGCTCAAAGAAGGGCATGCTTTCGCCTGAGCTGGAACCCAGCGCGTCTCGTTTGCCCCGTGGTAAGAACCAACGGGTTCTGATTTTCGTCGTCGCTTACAACGCGGAAACAACCATCCAAAAAGTCCTGAGCCGGATACCGCTGTCGCTTCATCGACCCGGTGTGGAGGTGCTGATCATCGATGATTCCTCAGGCGATAATACCTTTACCCAGGGAGTGCGTTGGCAGGAGCAAAACGGCGGCCTTAAAATTACGGTTTTGCGCACGACGGAAAACCAGGGCTACGGCGGTAATCAAAAACTCGGTTATCGCTACGCCATCGATCACGGGTTTGACATCGTGGCGCTGGTGCATGGCGACGGGCAATATGCGCCCGAGAAACTTCCCGATTTATTGCAGCCGCTCGAGCAGGGCGAGGCCGATGCCGTCTTCGGTTCGCGCATGCTTTTGCCGGGTGCAGCCAAAATTGGCGGAATGCCGTTTTACAAGCGCCTCGGGAACAAGATACTGACGACCTTTCAAAATCGCGCGCTCGGCACGGCCCTTTCGGAATTTCATTCGGGCTACCGGCTTTACTCCACCCGCGCGTTGTCCCAGATACCCTTCGAGAAGAACACCAACGACTTCCATTTCGACACGGAAATCATCATCCAACTGGTCCTGAAAAATCTTCGCATCGCCGAGCTGCCGATTCCCACATATTACGGGGATGAAATCTGCCACGTCAATGGCCTGAAGTACGCCTGGGACATTGCCAAGACCATGGCGCGGGCGCGCCTGCACCAAATGAATCTTTTCTTCGACCGGAAGTTCGACGTCCATTCGCCGGAACAAACTTATGACGTCAAACTCGGTTTTCCTTCCTCGCACACCATGGCGATCGAAGCGGCCAAGGTGGGCGGTCATGTACTCGATGTCGGATGCGGCCAGGGTTACATCGGGGCGGAACTGGTAAAAAAGGGCTGCCGTGTCACCGGCATGGATCGGTATGTGCCGGCGCAATCGTCTGCTCCCGGCAGCATGAATTTCATCTCATGGGATCTCGATCGCCGCGAGTTTCCCGTGAACGTTTCGCAGTACGATCAAATCTTCCTCCTCGATATCATCGAGCATTTAAAAGCGCCGGAAGATTTCATGGACGAACTTCGATTCGCCACCGAATGCAAAAGACCGGAAATTGTGCTGACCACGGCCAACATTGGATTTCTGGCCACGCGCGCCATGCTTTTGCTGGGCCAGTTCAATTACGGAAAGAAAGGAATTCTCGATGCCACGCACACGCGTCTCTTCACTTTCCGCTCGATCCACGAGCTGTTTCGCCAGAGCGGTTATCGCATCACGGAGATGCGCGGAGTGCCGGCGCCATTCCCGAAAGCTCTTGGGCACAACGCCCTGAGCCGGTTTCTCTTGCGCCTCAACTCGGCCCTGATCCGGGTGAGCCGGGGTCTTTTTGCCTATCAGATCTTCGTGCGCGCGCAGGCCTTGCCTACCACTAATAATCTCCTTCAGGAAACGATCGTGAGCAGCGGCCGGTTGTTCGACTCTATCTCCACCGCAGTCCCCCTGCGTGAAGAGCTGGTGCCGGTCGACGTGCAGCTTCTCCCGGCGGGCCGTTAAAGGAACGCGGAGGGCGGAACTCCCGCGCCGCCTCTTACCCGCTGTGGCTACTTCAAGATCCGGATGGCGTGCAACAGTCCGGCCGTGACCAGTTCATAAAGATTGTAGTGCACGAAAAAGACGAGGTATTGCTGCAGCTCCAGCAGGCAGACCAGGATGACGGCAGCGGGCAGAGCCCAACGCGTATGGCGCCCCCAGCGTTCCGCCAGGGTCGTTAGGCAAATGCTCGCCAGATAACGTAGCGGCATATCCCACATGTTGGTGTAGCGCAGATTCATGCCGTAACGCACGTTGGCCATGGGAAGGTAACTGGCTACGACAAAGGCCAGCAGATAGAGGGCAGGCCAATCGGAGCGGCGCACCAGGAAAATTCCTCCGATGGCCAGAACCAAAACCACCGGGCTCATGATCATGAGGTCAATCAGATAGCGGTACCAGGGGCCATCGCCGGTGGCGATGGCATAGGGAAGAACCGACGCTTTGCTCACTAATAGCTGGTAAATTTGCACAGTGGTGGAGAGAGAGCCGCATAGGTTAACGAGAAGGGCGACTCCGAGGAGGGGACCGACGAAGGTAGCCAGGAGAAGCAGGCGGGTGATCCGGCCTTGTTTCTGCCAGGCGCAGAGCCCGAGGGTCCCGAGCAGACCTACGTAGGCGAAGAGCGCATTTTCCTTGGTTAAAACAAGCAGCGCGAGGGCGAGCCCATAGGCCGAAAGGAGCGGCCAGTAATTGGGTCTCTCCAGATTTTCCCAGAGCAGCCACAAACTAACGACGGCCCAGAAGGCAAAGAACCCGTCGATCAAGGCATGCTGGGACATATGAATCTGGGTGGGGGCGAAAGCCATGAGTGCGCAAACCATCAGTCCGATTCGGGTTCCGCCGGCCCGCGTGGCAAAAAGGGTGCTGATCACCAGCAGGAGCATACTGAAGATGCTCGAAACCACTTTGAGAGAGGTGAGCGCCTCTGCCCCGGTGCATTGGTGCCAGAGGTAAGCGCAAAAAATATAGAGAAAACGGGTGGGCGGTAGAATCGCCCCCGGCATTTGCGTCTGGATGGCGATATACCTCTCAGCCGTGTCTGGAAATGAAGTGATCCCGATGGCGGAAAGCTCGTCCACATATCTCAGGTAAAGCGCTTCATCGAACCCGATATGCTGGTAGCCGGGCTGAGGGTGCAGGAAGGCGATCAGCCGAAGCGGGCCGGCCGGCGAAGCAAAGAGGGCTGGTGGCAATCGCAGGAAAAGGCCAGCCAGAAGAATGAGTCCCGCACTGAGAAAGAATGACTTACGCATGACGTGCAATGCTGCCTGCCGAAGGTGCATGGGGGGCGGGTTGATGCAACGGCAAAGACTAGGGAAGAGTTTCGCGAAAGGCGCGAAATTCCGGTTGTTCGGGATTGAGGAAAAGAGCCTGCTCCACCTCAGTGCGAGCGCCCGGCTGATCTCCGCCTAACGAAAGCGCTTTGGCCAAAAGAAAATGACTCTTGGCGTTGCGCGGGTTCAGGCTCAAGGCGCGCTGAAACCAGCGGGCCGCCTCCAGAGGTTTTCCACTCTGCAGGCTGATTACACCCAGATTGTTGAACGCACCTTCATGCCGAGGGTCAAAGGCCAGAGTGGTAAGATAGAATTTCGATGCGGCCCCGGGGTTATTCTGGGCCAGTCGCAGATTGCCTAACGCAAAATTCGTCTCGGCATTGGTCGGCACATAGGCGTAGGCCAGCAGGAGTGTTTCCTCGGCCCGTTTCAGGTCGCCCGATTCCAAAGCCTGCCAGCCGGAATTGTAGGCGTCCAGGGCCCAGAGCGACGGATTTTGCTGCGGCCACGACACGGCCGTGGTGGCCAGAAGCAAGACCGAAAGGTAGAGCAACGTCCGGCCGATCGCCCGGTTGATTACGGCATGCCAGAGAAACGACAACCCGATTGAAGTAAAGACGAGCAGGCCGGGAACGACGGGAAGGCGATAACGCTCAGTCACGAATACCGGGAGCAGCGCTGCCATGTGCAGAAAGATGGCGGCGGCAATCAGCCGGGAACGAGGCACAAACCAACCGGCGAGGAGAATACCGGGGATGGCCAGAGCGGCTACGAGGCCAAACGATATCCCGGGGAGAATGACTGCGGAAGCGCGCAAACCGGAGATAATGCTGAGATCATCGTAGCGAAACGCGCTCCAGAAGTTACGAAACTTGACGCATAAAAGTTTCAGCCAGGCAAGCGGGTGAGAGACGACGTAGGTTTTCGCCTGGGCCGACCAATAAGCAGAAACTTCGGAGCGCTTGAGGGGGCGCCCGGCCGCTCTCTCCGCGCTGGTGATCGAATCCTGCAACATGGCAGCCTGACCTGCCCGCAGGCCGGGCGGGAATCGCGGATACCCGTTGGCTGCCGGATTGTTGCCGATCCAGAAATTGATTCCGCTATGGGCCGAGAGAAAGACCGGGTCGCGCGCCACGAAGTAGTTATGAATCCAGCAGGGCGAGCTACCCGCGGCGATACCGAACAGGAGTAATCCGACTGCGAAAGCGAGACGTCGCGGAGCGATCGAGCGACCCGGCTGGTCCCGGCGCAGCGCAGTGGCGAGGACGAGTGGGACGAGGAAAAGAATGGTAGCCACGCCCATGGCCGTCACGCCGATGAGAAGTCCGGTGAGTGAATACTCGCGGAGACTCAGTGCTTGCTCCGTCCGTAGAGCGCGCCAGACCAGCAACCAGAAAATAAACACCAGCCAGGCGGTGGGCATAAGAACGGCAGAATAGGCCTGCGCCGGAACAAAGAAGGCCCAACCCGCGGCTGCGAGCAGGCCAAAAATCTGCCGTTCGTCCAGCCGCCAGATTCTGACCGCATCGGCCCGAAGCGGCGGCTGAATTATCACCGTCATTTGATAAATCAGGACGGCGGTGCCGCCTTCCAGCATGGCTTGAAGCAAGCCCGGGACGAAAGGGCTATAACCAAAAATCTTGTAGAAGAACGCGAGAAGGTAGGCATAGAGCGGCAGGCCGTAGAAGGCGAGGTGATCGGTCCATTGCCCTCGCAGAATTCGTTGGGCCCAATCGTTGTAAAAATACATGTCGCCCCGCGAGGCCAGGAGAAAGGGAGATGTAGTCAGGCGGGCGAGGACAAAGGCGCGCAGGAGAAATACGCCGGCAAAAAGGTAGACGGCGACCCCCGGAGAATAACGTTTGATTCGCTGGAAGACGTTCACGTTAAGGAAGAAGGGACGGCGTGAAAAGGCGCCGCTGATCCTACGTCACCGGCCTCCAAGGGAGGGCGGGATTTTCTAGAAATTTTAAAAACGACCCTGCTTGGCATCAACGCTGCTTTACAACCGTCACGCTCGCGGAACTTCCGCAGGCTGCAATCAAACGAAACAAAAGGAAGCAATAACAACATGTTAAACAAAATCAACAAACGCCGCGGGGGCTTTACCCTTGTGGAAATCATGATCGTCGTGGCAATCATCGCATTGCTGGCGGCCATCGCTGTGCCGGGGTTCCTCCGTGCGCGTAAACGCTCGCAGGCGAGCCGCATCCTGAACGATCTGCGCTTGATCGATTCCGCAGTGGACCAGTATGCGATCGAAACGAACAAGGCGAGCAGCAACACCGTCAACACGGTGGACTGGACCAATTACCTGAAGAAGGGCTCGGTTCTGTATAACACGGGCGCCGATCTCTTCGGTCAGCCTTACGGAGTGCAGACGGTCGACTCTCTCCCGAGTGTCCCCACCAGCACCAAAGCCTCTCTGTCGGACGTTGCCGACACCAGCTTCTGGTCGCCTTACAAATAAGAATTACAAGTTAGTGCTTCAAAGGGCGGTCCCGCGACGGACCGCCCTTTTTGCTTTTGCGAGAGCCTGCACGCAAAACAGGGAGCTATTACGGGAGCGACGGATTATGGCCCGCTTTTCCCTGAAATGACAAAAACGGCGCCGGTTTGCACCGGCGCCGTTTCCGCTTAACCAAACGAGTAGAAAATTACACTAACTTGTCGTCGCTGCGGCCGGCCAACGCGCCCGCTCGCTTCATCATCATTTTGCGCGAACTCAGCGCGACAATCAAACCGAGGAATCCGAAAACCACCGAAGCGGGGGTCACTTCTGGCACGGGAGCCACGCCTGAAGCAAAGGTCCATTCTTCGAAGCCGCCCGTTGCATCGTTGGACTGCATATACAGGGTGACGTACTTGTCCGTCAGGTTGAAATCGGAAACCGGAATAAACACCGCCATGTCGAATTTGC
Organism: Chthoniobacterales bacterium; assembly: GCA_038226905.1. GTDB lineage: Bacteria > Verrucomicrobiota > Verrucomicrobiia > Chthoniobacterales > UBA10450 > JBBRDU01. The sequence continues at coordinate 34,483 of JBBRQE010000005.1, forward strand.
CGCTTCCCGTGGAGTGCATCTGGACGGCGTTATCACCACCTGTGTCGAGGCTATAAGCCAGGTGTCCTAGATTCAACGTTCCATCAGGATTGATGGCCGTAGTTGTCTGAGCGGGGTCATTCCCCGTATAGATTTGCAGCTTATCCAAGGTGAAGCTGCCGTGAGGACCGCCGGATTGATTGGCGTCCAGCATAAACTTGAAATAGGACGTGCCGGCGATATTGAACGACTCGAAGTCGGCCAATTGAATGCTGTGCTGAAAGTTGTGCGGATTCTTGTCGTCAAAGGGGAAGCCGCCATCTGTGTTATAGCCCTGCTCGGCACCCTTGCCCTGCACGCGAAGGAACGACTGAATAAAGCCGGTCCCGGCGGGCTGCTGGTCGGATTCGAAGTAGAGCGCACCGTTGATCGTTCCGCTTGAACCGGCGGCGGTGATGTCGAGGAGAGTCGCCCGGGAGTTGCCGGCAATCAAAGCGAAAGCCGCGCAAGCGAGACTGAATTTAAGGAATGGATATGATTTCATCTGGATTGTTTTATTGGTTATTTGAAGTGGCACTAACTATGTTTTCTATATTTCTCATAATTGTGTCGCAGGGTCAATAACAATTCTTATGCCGTGTGGAAAACTTGCTCATGTAGTTCTAGGGAGCTCCCTGTTTAAATACAAGAAAAAAGTGCATTTTACCCAGCAGAATCTCTGAAATTGCCCCCGCCTATCAGCCGAAGAATGGACTGCTTGTCCCCGGCTCTCGTCTCCCTGCCGCAGATATTGCCCTTACCAAGGTCCTACTTTTTCCCGCGCAGACCGGTATGGAACCCCCTGCAATCGCAATTTCCATTATTTCTACCAGTGAAAGGCCTATTTATGAGCTTCCCAAAATTCCCTTTTTCATCGGCGGGCAAACTCCTTTTAGGCGTTATTTTTCTGTTTCTTGCCCCCTGACGGTATTCAGCGCAACCGAGGTCAATCTCACGGGGAACAACTATGTGGGAACTGCTAACGGCGGCGTATTTACTTTCACTGATCAGCAACCGACCGGCACAGGCGTGATCCAGCCCTTTCTCCGGGAACAGGGAAAAGGCATCGAGGAAGGCTACCAATACCTCGGGGGGGACTCCCTTCGATGGCAAGGGTGGCCCCTGGACGCACGACATTCAGCTTTCCGACCTGGGCGCGAGCCGCGTCCTGATGAACGGCGTTCTTTATTACAAGGTTCTGCTCGATGCGAACGAGCGGGGGAAAGAAGTCGCTCATTTCGCTGGATCGATTGGAGTTTTATACCTCCCGTGGGAAGCCAGACGACCACAACCGTCAGCTCCCTCGGCACCCTTCGCTACAGCCTAGACGGAGCGGGAGATACGTTCATTATGTTGGACGCGAGCCGGAATAACGGCAGCGGTTCCGGGGACATGTATGCCTATATCCCCGTGGCGGACTTCAACGGCGCCGCACCCACTGACTACGTCTACATGTTTGCCCGTTTCGGCGATCAGGCTGCCGCCGACGGTTTAGCCGAGGGGGGCTTTGAAGAATGGGCCATTGTGCCATCCGGGACCTCCGTGCCGGAACCTTCCATAACGGCGCTTATCGTGCTGTCCTGCGGCGTTTTCCCTTTCCTTCACCGCCGTTCGCGCCAGCTCGCGTAATTGCCGGGCTGACCCGGATCCCACGGCAGGCCGCCCATTACGGAAGTTCAGGGAGCTCGGGCTGCCTGGGCAGATGAGCCGGTCCCGATAATCTTCTCAAAGTCGGCCAGGGCTTCGTCGAGGGTGCCGCTACCCGGTTTAGCACCGCTCCGGCCAAGAATTCTCCCGGCGCCATCTACCAGGAGCAGACACGGAAGGTCGCGCAGCAAATCCGGGTCAATTCCAGCGGACTTCCGGCCGACCAGCGGGAACGAAACGGCAGGCCACGGCATGCTGCTCTGGTTCACGTAAGTCTCCATGCCGAATTGGGAACGATCGACGCTGAAAAAAATGACTTCCACTTCCGGGTGCTGCGGAATGACACGCTGGTAATACTCAACGAGTCGCGGCGTAAATTTTCGGCCCGGCGGCAGCCAGTTGGCTGAGAAAAAGAAGATGAATAGCTTCTTGGACTGAGTGGCCTCGTCATCGAAATGGCTGATCACGCCGTTCTGACGGGACACCAGGTCGCCTTTCAGCATGCGATAGACGACGTCGCCGGGGCCGGGCGGGAGAGCCTGAGTCGGTGCGCTTTCTCTTTTTTCTAACGGCACGGAGCCCACAGGAGGATCATCCGGCGCGCGCGTCTGCTGTCGGGCCGTAGCCCGTTGTTCGATGGCGGCACGCTCCGTGGGCGAAAGTTGATAGAGACCCGTCCGTAGGGCGTGGATAAGCGCCGGACTCGCGCCGGCCGTTTCCAGCTGCTTCTCAACGTCATCGTTAAACTCGTCGCCGAAACGTCTCACGGATAATTCGCGCACGACCACGTCACTCGAGTAACCGGAACGAAGCATGAGGCCAATCTCCTTAACCGTCAGCGGTTGTGTGCTGGAGAAGCAGAGCCCGGCGGTCACCACGAAGAGCAGTGCCGGGAAGACGAGACGCATCCCGTTTTCTGAGCAGGAGATGGACCGTGTGAGCCCGGTCGGAGGGGCTCTCGGCCTTCCATCTGCCGCCCGAGCGGTACTGTCCCTGCTCTACAAGCTGAGCGGGTTGTCAGCCTGTCATCACCAAAACGAAGTGGAAAACACATCGGACATCACGGCCCCAGGGTCTCAGGTAAGCGATGAATTCGACGCACAGCCCAAAGAACGAAGGAAAACGGCAGCGGGCCGGAAGCCGTTGATTCTGGTGGTCGACGACGAGAAAACGACAACCCGATTAATGGCCGAGTTACTCAGCGAAGGCGGATTCAACGTCGCCACCGCGGTCTCCGGGTTTGAATGCCTTGATAAATTCCGGCAGCAGCCCTGGGCCTTCGACTTGGTGCTGCTTGACCTCAACATGCCGTTCCTGGACGGCGAAGAGGTCTTCGAACGATTGAAAGAGATTCGCCCCGATGTCGCGGTGCTCCTCTGCACCGGTTTGGCTCAGCGAGAACGAGTGGAGAGATTATTAAGCGAAGGTTTCCTCGGTCTTTTGCGAAAGCCGTTCGATCCGGCCACAGTCGTCAGAGTCGTTCGGGCGACGCTCCAATCGGCGAAGTACGGCCGGGGCACTCTATCGTCCTAGATTCAGAGTCAGAGCGAATCGTTCGCGGCGTTATCCGCCCTTTGCCGCCGCGCCCGAAATGCCGATTTCTCAATCAGGCGGAAACAGAGGCAAGGTCGCGCAACTTGGCCACCACCCGTGGGACAATTAGACAGGCCTCTTCCCTATCCGCCTCGGTATTGAAGCGCCCAAATGAAAAGCGCAAGGTTCCTTGCGCACGTTCGTCAGTCACGTGCATCGCCTTCAAAACGTGAGACGCCTCCGCCGAACCGCTACGGCAAGCGGATCCGGCCGAACAACAAAGACCCTGGCGATCCAGCAACAGAAGGGCGGCCTGCGATTCCACGCCATCAAAAGACACACTGGTCGTGTTCGACAAACGCATGGCCTGGCGGCCGTTGATGGTCGTGCCGCGTATTTTCTCGAGGAGAACGGCTTCAAACCTGTCGCGCATCACACCAACCCGTGTCTGCTCTTCCGCGATTTCCTGGCTCGCGCGTTCGGCTGCTTTTCCCATTCCGACGATGGACGCCACGTTTTCTGTCCCGGCCCGCCGGCCCGCCTCCTGCGATCCTCCGAGGAGCGACGACTCGAAACGTGTTCCTCCCTTAATATAAAGAGCGCCCACCCCTTTGGGTCCGTGAAATTTGTGGGCGGAGAGCGAGAGGAAACCAATGGCCGTTTCCGACAAGCGCAGGCCGATCTTGCCGATTACCTGGACCGCATCGGTGTGAAAGAAGACCCGCTTGCTTCGGCAAATATCCGCGATCTGGCCCACCGGAAAGATGACACCGGTCTCGTTATTCGCCCACATGACGGACACGACCGACGTTTCCGGCCGAATGGCGTTTTCCAGTTTGGCCAGGTCGAGGTTTCCATCCGGATCCACCTCCAGGAAGGTCACGGCACAACCGCGCCTCGACAGTTCCTGGCAATGCCGGCGGACCGCACTGTGCTCCACGGCCGTCGTGACAATATGTTTCCCGCGCGGCTCGAATTGCAGGGCCGAGTTAATGGCCGCGTTGTTCGATTCCGTTCCGCCGCTCGTAAAAATAATCTCGGAAGGCCTTGCTCCCAATGTGGCAGCCAATCTCTGGCGGGCCCTTTCGAGCGCGCGCCGCACCGGCGCAGCGCACTCATAGCCGCTGGAGGGATTTGCGTAGGCGGTCGTGAGAAACGGCATCATCTCTTCCACGGCCAGCGGATCGATCTGAGTCGTCGCGTTGTTATCCAGGTAAATCATTGGGAAAACGCTCTGCCTGCATCGGCCTTCCTGGCCATCGGGATTTCAATTACGGCGGGTTTGATCCGCTTCACCGGCCCCGGGAAATTGCCCCGAATCTTCCGCCGTCAGCTTTGAGCTTCGCTCCTGCCGGCGAATCAACATCAGATTACGCACGTAGATAATCGAGGGGAAAAGAAAGCCGAGGATGAGTGGAATTTTTCCGATGTAGATGGCGTAAACCAGCATCATGAGGCTGCCGGCAATACTGAGATACCAAAACTGCACCGGAATGACGCTGCGCTTCAAACGTTCGGAAACATACCACTGAATGACGAAGCGACTGGCGAAGAGCAGGTTGGCCACCAGGCCGAAAATCGTCCAAAAGGTTATCTCCCCTGAAAGGTTACGCCAGAAATTCTGCAGAAAATGCGACAAGACTCTTCCATCGCATCTGGCCATCCCTGCCGCAAGCTTCGGCCAGGCCGCGCAGCCACTCTGTTCATCCCGAAATTTCCCAGTACATTGCGCGCATGAGCCCCATTTGGGACCAGGCCAGTCCGCAATTGCGCGATCTTAATGTCTACGAGCCGGGCAAGCCGATTGAAGAAACCGCGCGGGAGTTAGGCGTTGATCCGCGCGAAATTATTAAACTGGCCTCCAACGAAAATCCTCTGGGCCCCTCGCCTCGAGCCATGGCCGCTCTTGGCCAGGCCGTCACGCAAGTTCAGCTCTACCCCGACGGCGGCGCATTTTATCTGCGCGAGGCGCTGGCCGCACGGCTCGGTTTGACTCGCGAAAACATCATTCTCGGCAGCGGCTCCAACGAAGTGATCGAACTCCTCGGACACGGCTTCCTACAAGCGGGCGACAACGTCATTACCTCCGAGCACGCCTTCATTGCCTATAAACTGATCGCACAACTCTTTGGCGCAGAGACGATCGAAACCCCGAGTCCGGACTATCGGCATGATCTCGATGCTATGATCGCGGCGATCACTCCGAAAACGCGCCTGATCTTTATCGCCAACCCGAACAACCCGACGGGCACATTGGTTGAACAAAAGACGATCGACCGCTTTATGAGTCGAGTGCCGGATAAGGTCGTCGTCGTATTTGATGAAGCCTACTTTGAATTTCTGGACGAGCCGCCCGATACCCTGCGCTATGTGCGCCAGGGCCGTAACGTGGTGGTTCTCCGGACCTTTTCCAAAATCCATGGCCTGGCCAGTTTGCGCGTAGGCTACGGGCTGGCCCCGCGCGATCTGATTTCCGTTCTGCAGAAAACGCGACAGCCTTTTAACGTCAACGGCCTCGGCCAGATTGCCGCGCTGGCGGCGCTACAGGATGAAGATCATCAGAACACGACCAAAAAAGTGGTGGATGAGGGCCGCGCGTTTTTGGAAAAGGAATTCAGCGCCATGAAACTTAATTTTGTGCCGGGGCGCGCAAATTTCGTGATGGTGGAGGTAGGAGATGGCCTGTCCGTTTTCAAGGAACTGCTCGCTCGCAAGATCATTGTGCGTCCGTTAAACGGCTACCGACTCGCTCGCTGGATCCGTATTTCGGTCGGAACAATGGAACAAAACAAGACATGCATCGCCGCCTTGCGCGACGTTCTCCCGAAGGATCGGACGCCTTGAAGGCGCATCATCATTCCCCGATCGTCCCCGGCGATGCCATCGCGGCGATTTCCACCCCGCCCGGCGAAGGCGCCATTGCCCTTATTCGCATGAGCGGCGCCGACGTCGTGGCTGTAGCCGACCGGTTGTTCGGCGGCGCCACCAAGCCCTCCGAATTCCCTGCGCGCTTGCAACATTTTACCCGCGTGCTCGATGGCGCCACCGTGGTCGACGAGGTCCTGGTGAGCGTCCACCGTGCGCCCGCCAGCTACACGGGAGAGGACCTGGTCGAGATTAGCTGCCATGGCGGTTTAATCGTCTCCGCCCGCATTCTGGACCTCTGTCTGCGTGAGGGAGCGCGCGCCGCCCGCCCGGGCGAGTTTACCGAGCGCGCCTTCCTTAACGGCAAGATGGACCTCACCCAGGCGGAGGCGGTGATTGATCTCATTCGCGCGAGGAGCGATCTGGCCGCGCGCACCGCCATGGAACAACTGGACGGCCAACTCGGCCGCCGGGTCGCTCTCATTCGGGATGAGTTAATTGCCTTGAGCGCTCACGTGGAGGCGTCGATGGACTTCGCTGACGAAGACATTGCGCCCGACGCCGGACAGCAATTACAGGCGCGGCTCATTTCCATTCACGACAAGATTTCCCAGCTGATCTCCACCGCGGAACGGGGCCGGATTTTGCGCGAAGGTCTGCGTGTTGTTATCCATGGCCCTACCAACGCCGGTAAATCCAGTTTACTCAATCGCCTGCTCGGCTACGATCGCGCAATCGTTAGTCCATCTCACGGGACCACCCGGGATACAGTCGAAGAAGCGTTCACTCTGCGCGGGATTTCCATTCGACTCCTCGATACGGCCGGTCTGCGAGAGTCGAGTGACGCCGTGGAACGGGAAGGAATGGCGCGCACCGCCCAGTCTTTGCAACGAGCGGATCTCGGTCTGTATCTGGCTGACCGGAGCGCACCGAAGCCCGCCCGGTTTGATGCACCTCGCGATAACCGGGTAGAGATGATTGTGCTTAACAAGAGCGATCTGCCCGAACATGCGGACTGGAAAGATACGGTCGCGCTCCGCATCTCGTGCGTCACCGGCGTGGGCATCACCGAACTGGAGAATCAAATGATCGACCGGATGGCGGGCGCCAGTCTTCAGGCCGAAAGCACACTCGCCATCAATGCGCGCCACCAGCATTGTCTGCGCCGCGCTCTCGAATCGTGCTCTCGCGCGCAGGAAGCCCTGGCCGGTGGACGCGCGGCGGATTATTACGCGGTCGACATCAAAGAGACGCTTGGCGCGGTCGGTGAAGTGATCGGCGCGGTCGATCACGAACAAATACTCGACTCCGTCTTCGCCCAATTTTGTATCGGAAAATGAGCACCGGTTTTATTTTTGAGAAGATCGTTAGGCCACTCCTCTTCCTGCTTGATCCGGAGACGGCGCACAACCTCGCGCTCGGCTCGCTCCGGCGCGCCTCTTCCATCGATCCGGTGCTCACGCTGCTCCGCCGTTTCCGGCCGGCCGATAAGAAGCGGACAGTCTTTGGCGTGACGTTCCCCAATCCTGTCGGTCTGGCCGCCGGGTTCGACAAGAACGGCCTCGCTTTGCCCGCGCTCGCCGCTCTTGGCTTTGGTTTCATAGAAGTCGGCACGGTCACCGCGCGGGCCCAGCCTGGCCATCCGCGTCCGCGCCTTTTCCGTTTCTCCGACCAGCAGGCACTGATCAACCGCCTGGGCTTCAACAACGATGGGGCCGACCAGGTGGCCAATCGCTTGCGCCAGTTGCGCGAGAGCGGGCGCTGGCCCGCCGTCCCTGTCGGAATCAATATCGGGAAGTCGAAGCTCACTCCACTCGATGAAGCGCCCGCCGATTATTTGCATTCCTTCCGCAGGCTCCGCAATTTTGCCGACTACATCGTTCTCAACGTGAGTTCTCCGAACACCCCCGGGTTGCGTTCGCTCCAGGCCGGCGAATCGCTTTCCATCCTCCTGCAAGCGATCCAGGCGGAGAACCGTACCGCTAAACCGATCGTGGTTAAGATATCCCCCGATCTCACTGCGGCCGAGCTCGGGGAGGTCATCAGCACCTGTGAAACATTTGACGTGGCCGGAATCATCGCCACGAACACCACTCTGGATCACGCGGCCCTTCCGACCGGCAGCGATCAGACGGGAGGACTGAGTGGCCCTCCCTTGCGCGAGAAGTCGACGGCGATGATTCGCGCCATCGTCGCCCAATCTTCCATCCCGGTGATCGGTTGCGGCGGCATCTCGGGCGCCGACGCGGCTTGTGAAAAAATCGAAGCGGGCGCGAAGCTTCTACAGGTTTACACCGGCTTTATTTACCGCGGCCCTGATTTGCTGAGAGAAATTGTAACCGCGCTGGGAGCGGGCGAACTCGACGCACCGACCAAATAACAGAGCCGTCGCTCGGCTCTGCTATCACCTGCCACAGGGCGGTTCCTACAAGTCGGGAGGCGGCGGACCCCCGCCCGGAGGGGGACCATGTCCCCCGTGCGGACCGTGCCAGCCATGGTGATGCTCTTCCATTTGCAGCAGCTTCTTCCGTTGCTCGTCGGTCAAAATTGTCGCCATCTGCCGGTGCGCTTCGAGAAACGTCTGATGCACGCGCCGGCCGGTTTCAATCCGGATTTTCTCCAACTGGGCAGACATCTGCTCTACCATGGGCGAAATCTTTGCCTCTTGCTCGGGCGTAAGCTTCAACTCTCCCCGCAGTCGATCCTTCGTCCGCGTGGCCATCAGACCGGGCTGATGAAATTCGAGGGACATGCTGTGCGCGTGCATGGCGGCAAAGAAAACCCCGGTCATGGCGCCTGCCAGGAAGACCAGGACAAATCCCGCGATCAGTTTCCATTGCAGCGTTCGGTTCATCGGGAGAATTCGTTCTGAATGGCCGAATCGGCGATGGCAAACTCGTTAGTCACAGAATCTCCCACCTCGCTGGCCTGCTGCAGTTCGCGCACAGCCGCTGCGGTCGACACGAGCATGACGGCAACCGCCAGGAAAGCCACCCGCCGGAGGAGACGGCTCAGGCCATGAACCGGGTTAAGGTCAGACCGCCAGTGAGCCAGCACGCGGGTCTCGAATCCTAAAGGCGGCACGGCCGGAAAGTCTTCCGTCACCTGCGCGGCCAAGCGGAGCAATCGATCGAAACTATTATTGGAGTCTTTCATTTCCTTATCTTCATCCTTGTCAGTTGCTGTTTCATTTTCTGTCGTGCGCGAAAAGCGCGCACCTTCACCAGGGCGCTGCTCCAACCGGTGGAGACACGTATTTCCTCGACCGAGCGCCCCTCTAGATAAAGCAGGTCAATGACCAGTCGTTCAGCCGGTTTGAGCGTGGCCAGAAGGTGTTCGACCAGTTGGCGGGAGGCGAATTTTTGGTCGGGCGCCAGCTCTTCCGAGGTGGCGGCGAGCACCTCCACCATGGCCGCCTGTTCCTCACTCAGGTCGGCGTAGCGCAACTCAGGACGCACTCTTTCCGATTCAATCTGATTAAGGCAGGTATTCACGGCAATGCGCGAGACCCAGTGTTCCAGCGGAACTTTTCCGGAGAACTGCGACAGTTTTTGAAACATCTTAATAAAAATCATTTGACAGAGATCCTCCTCTGCCGTGCGACGCGGACGATGCGATCGAACCATCCTCGCAACCAGGGGATAAAGCCGTTGCACCAACGCCCGAGCCGCCTCGTCGTCATGCTCGAGCGCAGCCTGAACCAGCGCGCCTGCATCAGGATCATCCATGTAGTCGTGAAAGCATCCACACCAACGGAAATGACCGTGGGAGATCCTGACTGGTTACAGTTTTGTGAGCCGTAAGTCGCGCGAAAACAGGAAGGGATAAGGCCCAGACAGGATTTACTGGATTGAAGAGCGCTAAGCGCGTTTGTCCTTTGAATCTTGTTAATCCCGTCCGCTTCCGTCTTCTTCGGGTCTCATCCAGTGATTTGGATGTTCCGCAGATTTTTGTAACCTCGCTCATCGCCGTCGGTCATTCCCTCATAGAACGAATGCTCTTGA
>JBBRQE010000006.1:0-40429 GCA_038226905.1 Chthoniobacterales bacterium
AAAAACTGCAGGGATGATTGCAGCCTTCCGCGATTTTTAAATAGGCGGAGTGCGAGGGCGTCAGGCGAAAACGCGGCGTATCATAATCGGGAATATAAGTGGGCCGCGCGCTGGCGAAGGCCAGCTCATCGCCGTCCGCGGATCCGCCCCTTTGCGGGACCTGCTCGATTACGGCCCCCAGGTTCGCCACCTGATCGAGTCCGATAAAGGCGTCGACTTCCGGCATGGACTGGCGCAGTTCGTGGGCGAAACGTTGCGACATGCAGCCGCTCACGATTAATTTCTGATGGCCGCGTTTATTCAGTCCGCGCCGCTCATGCGCATCCAAAATGGCTTCGATCGACTCTTCCTTGGCCGAATCGATGAAGGCGCACGTATTCACGACGAGAACATCTGCCTCATTTGCATCCGAAGTAATTTGCATGCCGCGCGCTAAAACGCTTCCGAGCATGATCTCGGCATCGACCAGGTTCTTGGCGCATCCCAGGCTGATCATGCCCACCTTGGTGGGCTGCGCGGCCGAGGAAAGGCCCTTCTTTTGGAGCGTCGCTCTGGGCGCGTCGAAGCCGGGTCTGCGCTCAGAGACCGTCGCTCGGGTTTTTGGCCTGCTGGATGTGTCGTTCACGGCCTAACTACTCAATGGTGACGTCACTGTCGTCCGCCGCGACGGGTTTTCCGTTTTTCTTGATCTGAACGGCCTCGCGATCAAGCACGCGCACGGTGAAATGCTGGCCGCGAAATTCGACCGGCGCGTCCCCCGGAGAAATCCACCGCTCGAAGGCAGGCGTGGCCGTTCCGTTGTCCACCACCACCTTGATGTAAGTTTTTTTGAGCGGACGTATGGCCACGCGATTCGGACCGCTGCTTTCGGTGGCCTTATTTTTCACGAGATCTTCCGGGCGCACGGGCTCGGCGCGACGCACTTCCGGTTCCGCCGCGGCCGGTGTGGCCGAAGGCGCAGCCACCGCCACGGGTGCCGTGGTCGCCGTAGCGGACGGTGCAGCGGTGGGCGATGACGCGGCTACGTGGGGGGCCGATGTCGCCACGGGCGGCGGCGGCGTGGCCACGGCGACCGGCATCGCCGTGTAGGAAGGCGCGCCGATCGCAGCCACCGTGGGGGTCGGTTCCGCGCGATGCGGAGCGATTCGCTGAATATTGAGGACGAGTTTCATGGCCATATAACCGACCACCACCACCACTACACCGATGACCAGCGGCATGAACGATGTCTGCCGGTCCGAGGGTGCTGCAGCCACCGGGCGACGTGGCACCACCGGGGTCCGGGAAGGCTTGGGTGCCGGGTTGTCCTGCAAATAGGAATAGCCGTCCACGGTGACGGCGTCCGAACCTTCGAACGCTTCCATGTAAGGCGTGACATCGACCTCCAGAAATTTGCCGTAGATAAGCAGGAAGCCTTTGGCGTAGGCGAGACTGGGGAACTGAGAGAAATCGTCCGCTTCGATCTCGGCCAGACGGGAGGGCCGGATCTTGGTCATGCGGGAGGCTTCGTCGAGCGTCAGTTTGCGCGCGATCCTTGCTTCCTGAAATTTTTTACCGAGGCCTTCGATCGTCATGGGCTGGAATGCCGGTCACACGGCGGCGTCAAGATCGACTAGAATCTCGCGCGGCTTCGCGCCTTCGCCGGGTCCCAGAATACCCCGCTGTTCGAGAATATCAACGATGCGAGCCGCCCGGGTGTAGCCGAGGCGGAGGCGGCGTTGCAGAAGGGAAGTGGAAGCGCGCTTCTCCTGGCGGATAATCTCGAGGCATTTTTCCACCAGCTCTTCATCTTCCTCGGTGACTTCTTCGGCCGGGCTGGCCGAAGACTGCAACTTTTCGTGCATGGCGGCATCGAAGGTCGGGGAGCTTTGGGCGGTAACGAATTCAACGACACGGCGGATCTCATCATCGGTCACAAGCACACCTTGTGCGCGGATGAGGCGGGAAGTGCTGGGCGGCAGATAAAGCATATCGCCCTGGCCGAGCAGCCGATCGGCCCCGTTCTCATCGAGGATGACCCGGCTGTCGATTTTAGAGGCGACCTGAAAGGCGATACGGCTGGGAATGTTTGCCTTGATCACCCCCGTGATAACGTCAGCGCGCGGCGTCTGAGTCGCCACGATGATGTGAATTCCTGCCGCGCGCGCCATTTGCGTAATGCGGGCAATGGCGCTCTCCACATCGGCCGGCGCGGTTTGCATGAGATCAGCCAGCTCGTCGATGATGACGACCACGTAAGGCATTTTGTCTGGAATAATGAGATCGTCCTCGCGCGGGACGGTCATGGCCGGATTAGGGGGACGCGCGCCGTCGCGCCCAGCTTCATTGGGTGCCGACGATGCGGCGCCCTGTTCTTCGTCCAGTTCCTTCTGCGTTTTTTTGGGTGGCCGGGCATTGAAGCTGACGATGTTGCGCACTCCCATTCGCGCAAAAATCTTGTAGCGCCGCTCCATCTCATCGATCAACCAGCGCAAGGCCAGCAGCACCTTCTTGGGATCGGTCACGACGGGGAAAGCCAGATGGGGAAGGGAATTATAGATCTGCATCTCGACCACTTTGGGATCGATCATGATGAAGCGAAGTTCGTCCGGCGTGAACCGAAAGAGCATGCTCGCGATCAAGGCGTTAATGCAGACGCTCTTTCCGCTTCCGGTGGTGCCTGCCACCAGCAAATGTGGCATTTGGGCGAGGTCGGCGATGATCGATTTTCCGTAAACATCCTTGCCCAGAGCGAGGGGCAGTTTCGTTTTCGTTTTCGACTCCTCCCAATCGACTGATTGCAGTAGCTCACGCAGCGTCACCGTCACTTTTCGGCTGTTGGCCAGTTCGATGCCGACCGTGTCCTTGCCCGGAATGGGCGCGAGAATATTGATGCGTTCCGCCCGGGTAGCCCGGGCCAGATCGCGCTCCAGGCTCACAATCTTGTCCACCCGCACGCCCTTGGCCGGGTAAACCTCGTAACGCGTAATGGTCGGGCCCTTCGTGATATCTCCCGGAGCGACTTCGATCCCAAATTGCCCGAGAGTATCGATCAAGGTTTGCTGGACGCGTTCCAACTCAGCCGGGTCGACCGCGGCCCGTCCTTCCGGGTTTTGCTCATCGAGCAGATCGAGACCGGGCAGTATGTAATTTTCCGAGCTCCATGTGTCACTGGCGAGAGGGGGGGCCGACTTCGCCTTGTCGTTGCCGCCGCGCAATTCGGCCAGCGAAGGTTTGCGCCGGGCCCGGGCGGATTCGCTGGGCAGGGCGGTCGTGTCGACCACTTTCGGCTTGGGTCGATTGGTCAATTCTTCCCGGGAAATGAAAGCGGTGGAGGGCTCGGTGACGGGGGCGCCTTTCTTTTTCAGCTGCTTTTCAATAACACGCCGTTGCTTGCTCAATTCCTTTTGGCTGATTTCGAGCTGACCTTTCAGATCGGAGTTGCGCAGCTGCCGGTGCAGCCGCCATTCCTGCAAATTCAGGCAGCCCTGGCGCAAGCCGGCCACGGTTTGCCTAACGAGGTGGATAGGACGCAGTCCGGTCATCAGGATTAGACTGGTTACATAAAGACCGATGAGGAGAACGAACGATCCCACCTTGCCCATGGCACTGAGCAGGAAAGTTTTGCCCAGCAGGTAGCCGATGGAACCACCCGGCCCCTGGATGTTGAAGGCGGAATGCCAGCCCCGCAGATAGCGCGTTTGCAGCTGAAGCAGGCAGGCGCCCGAGGCGATGAACAGAATAATCCACAGAAGGCGCGGAACGATGCGAAGGCTGGGATGGAATAACTTGGCCCCGCCGAAGCCGAGCAGAATGGCGGCGAAAAGATAGGAGGCCGCGCCAATAAGAAGATAGCAAAATCCCGCCAGGATGGCGCCAAAGGGCCCGATGAAATTCTGGGCGGGGCGATTGGGCGGGGAGAGATAACTCCAGGGAACCCAGGAAGGCAGATCCTTGGGGGCGTAGGAAATCAGCGCCAGAAAGAGCAATGTCCCGACTCCGAGCAGGATGATTGCAAAGACTTCGTTCCAGGCATTGTTTTTTACCGACCGGGCCACCGCTCACGATAGTAGTCTCGCGCGTGCCGCTTTCAATCAATAGTGAGCAGGTTTCGTTTTCTGTCGGGAAGCGCACGCGCCCTCGCGTGCCCCCGCTCGGGTGCCCTCGCCGGAATGTCAGCCTGTTTGACGGCAATGATCAGGCTCGTCGGCGAGGGCGCGTGCGCTCCCCGGGATGATCCGGTCGCAGGCGTGCACCTGGCTGGCGATTGAACGCGCGGAGGGGACCCGCAGCGCGGCGTCCCTACCTTTCGCCTTGCGCAGCACGCGCAAGGAACATTAAGGTGCCTGCGCCTATGGGATTTTCTTTGCGGAAGTGCATCGCCTTTTCCGCCTTCGCTTCGCTCCCTCTTTTTTGCTCGTGCGACAAACATAAGGTCGGCGAGCTCCCCGAAGTTCAGAAGGAACACGTTTACCCGGAGAGCGCGACGGAAGAAGGACCGGCCGCGCCCGTCGCCCCGACCCCCGCGGTCACCCCTACGCCGGCCGATTTCTTTCCCGGAAACAAACCTTAACGGGCTCCCTTCCCATGGCGAAAGATCAATACCTCACTTCGCCCCCCAAGATCAGCACCATGCCGCCCGGCGTGCCCTATATTATTGGGAACGAAGCGGCGGAGCGGTTCTCCTATTACGGGATGAACTCGATCCTGACGGTGTTCATGACGAAATACCTGCTGGATAAGATGGGGCATCTCAGTGTGATGCCGCCGGCGGCGGCCGAGGCTTGGTATCACACTTTTGTTTCGGTGCTTTATCTCCTGCCTTTGGTGGGCGCTGTTTTGGCGGACGCAGTCTTCGGAAAATTCAAAGTGGTGCTCGTTTTGTCCATCGTCTACTGCTTCGGTCATCTGACCCTCGCGTTGATGGGCTCTTCGGTCGCTCATTCCATCGAGCCACGCTACTTGCTGGCCATGGGTTTGATTCTGATCGCGCTGGGCGCCGGTGGTATTAAGCCGTGTGTTTCGACCAACGTGGGGGATCAATTCGGAGACTCGAACAAGCATCTCCTCACGCGCGTGTTCAACTGGTTTTACTTTTCGATCAACGCCGGCTCCTTCATCTCCACCCTGCTCATTCCCTGGCTGCTGGAGCCTTATGCTGCTTCGGAAGGCTTTAAGGCCTCTTCACCTTCGCTCTCGGCTTTTTTGGAAAGCCCGCGCTTGCATAGCCCGGACATCGCTTTCGGTTTGCCTGGTATTTTCATGATGATTGCGACGATTTTCTTTTGGATCGGTCGCAAGAAGTTCGTGCACATTCCGCCGGTCGGGATGCGCAAATATGTCGCGGAGGTTTTCAACAGAGAAACACTCAGGGTCATCGGAAACGTTTTAATCCCCGTACCGTTCGTCGCTGTTTTCTGGGCGCTCTGGCAGCAGAATTTTTCTTCCTGGATCGTCCAGGCGGAGAGCATGGATCGCCATCTTTTCGGGATCAATTGGCTCTCCTCGCAGATTCAGACGGTCAACCCGATTTTTATTTTGATCATGCTGCCGGTCTTCTCCTACTGGGTTTATCCGTTGTTGGAAAAAGTGGTCAGGCTGACGCCGCTGCGAAAAATCGGAGCCGGATTATTTATCACGGCAGGCTCTTTCTTCCTGGTCGCGGTCATCCAAAGATGGATCGACGCCGGCGACAAGCCAAGCATCAGTTGGCAGGTCTGGGCGTTTGTTATCCTGACGGTGGGCGAGACGCTCGTTTCCCCCACCCATCTGGAATTTTCCTACACGCAGGGGCCGGTCAAGCTCAAGTCCCTCATCATGTGTACGTATCTCGTTGCCATCTCCCTGGGTAATCAGCTAACCGCCGCGGTAAACTTTTTTATTCAGAATCCGGACGGGAGTGTGAAACTGCAGGGCGCCAGCTATTTCATGTTTTTTGTTTACGTCATGTTGGGGACGGCGGTGCTTTTTGCCCTCGTCACACCGTTTTACAAGGGTCGAACCTATTTGCAGGGCCAGGCCGAAGGGATGGAAGGTGCCGGATCGAACATCGGGCTCGCCGCCCAGCCTGAAATCTAGGGATTTCGCAATCCTCGTTCGCCCGTGAGTCTGAGAATCGATATGAAAACCATCGTTGCCGCATTTGCTCTGTTTTTGGTGCTTCCTCACTCGGGCCTTCAGGCTAACGAGCAGGACACCGCCTTCGAGAAAATCGCCACGGATTACATCGATGGTTTTCTCGCCTCCCATCCCGAGGCCGCCACCCAATTGGGTGATCATCGCTTTGACGCGCAACTGACCGATTATTCCGCCGCTAATCGCCTGCGGCTGCTCTTCCGCGAGAAACAGGTGCTCCTCGCGCTCAAGGATTTCGAGGACGCTACCAAACTAACGGGGCCGAATCGGGTGGATGTGCGGATTCTGCGCGAAAATATCGAAGGCCGGATTTTTGAATTGGAAGAGCTCAAAGAGCCCGACTGGAATCCGCTCGTCTATAACAATAGCCTGGCCGACAGTCTCTATCTGCTGGTGGCGCGCGATTTTGATTCCCCGGAAAAGCGCATTCCGAATTTGCGCGAAAGAATGGAAGCCATTCCGCACGTTATCGCGCAGGCCAAAGACAATCTGCAACATCCGCCCCGTATTTATACGGAAACCGCCATCGAACAGATCCAGGGTGCGATTGGCCTGGTGCGTGAGGGCCTGGCCCCGCTGCTCGATCGTGCGCCTCAAATGAAAAAAGAGGTCGCCCCGCTGCAGGAAAAGACGGCCGTGGCCCTGGAGGAATACAGGCAGTGGTTGCAAAAGGATTTGCTTCCTCGATCGGATGGGAATTTCCGGATTGGCCCGGACAAGTTTCGCCAGAAGCTGCACTTCGCTCTCTCCTCCGACTTGTCCATGGAGGAGATCATGAAGCGGGCACAGAGCGATTTGAAGCAGACCCAAACCGCCATTTATGAGACGGCGCTGCCCCTTTACAAGCAGTACTTTCCGAAGGCGGAGGGGGCGGCCCAGGCTGACAAAAAGAAGGTGACTACCGCGGTGCTGGACAAGCTGGCCGAGCAGCATCCGGATGATAATACGATCGTGGGCTACTGCCAGAAAGTGGTGGGAGAAGCTACGGACTACGTCAAACAGAAGGATCTGGTAACCGTGCCGGAGAAGCCGCTCGATGTAATCGTTATGCCGGAGTTTAAGCGGGGCACCGGCATCGCCTACTGCGACTCGCCCGGCCCGCTCGAGCAAAACGGCAAGACATTCTTCGCGGTGGAACCGACGCCGAAGGACTGGTCGAAGACGCGCAAGGAATCGTTCTTTCGCGAATACAACAATTTTATGATTCGCGATCTGACCGTGCATGAAGCGATGCCGGGGCATTATTTACAACTCGCGCATGCCAATGAATTTCATGCGCCCACCATGGTGCGAGCCATTTTTCAGAGCGGAACATTTGTCGAAGGCTGGGCCGTTTACACCGAACAAATGATGGCGGAAGCGGGTTACGGTGGGCCCGAGGTCCGTATGCAGCAGCTCAAGATGCGGCTGCGCGTTATCTGTAACGCCATCCTCGATCAGAGCATTCATGCGGGGAACATGACGGAAAAACAGGCCATGGACCTGATGATGAAAGAGGGGTTTCAGCAGGAAGGCGAGGCGGTGGCCAAGTGGAAGCGCGCGCGCCTGACCTCTTCACAACTCTCCACTTATTTCGTGGGCGTGACGGAACATCTGGAGCTGAGGGAGAAAGCCAAAGCGAAGGCGGGCGAATCGTTTGATCTGAAAAAGTACAACGACCAGGTCATAAGTTACGGCAGTCCCCCGGTGAAATACGTGCGCGAACTGATGGGATTGTAGCGGTGGCAGGCAGGGAGGCGCTGCGCTGCCGCTCCGCCCCGGCAGGACGGCAGGCGGTCGAAAAACTGGCACGATTGCCCTAACCGGTGTAACGCTTTAACTCTCTAACGTTTTCTTCCTCCACCATGTCCACCCCTCAAAATACCATCGCGATCGTTTACGACTACGATCAGACCCTTAGTCCCAGTTACATGCAGGACGAAGTTGTTTTCCCGACCTTTGGGATCGACGGCGCCAAGTTCTGGAAGCGTTGCACGGAGCTGGTGCGCGAAAACGGATACGACAACGAACTCGCCTACATGAAGGTCCTGCTCGATCAGCTCGGCATGGACCGGCCGACCAACGCGTCGCTCCGGGAACTCGGCGGTAAACTCAATTTCTATAAGGGCCTGCCCGAAATGTTCGACGAATTCGCCCATGGCTTGCTCACCGAAGAACAGGTGTCTTATGGAATCACGGTCGAACATTATATTATCTCCTCAGGCATGCAGGTGCTGATCGAAGGCAGCCGTCTGCAACCCTACGTGCGGGCCATTTTTGGATGCGAGTTTGACGAAGACAAGGAGGGGCGCATCTCTTTCCCGAAGCGCGTCATCAGTCACACGCAAAAGACGCAGTTCCTTTTCCGCATCAACAAAGGCCTGCTCGACATGTCGCAGGACGTAAACGACCACATGGACGCGGAGATTCGGCCCATCCCATTCCCGAACATGATTTATGTGGGGGATGGCCCCACTGATGTGCCCTGTTTCACGGTCATGAAAAAAAACGGCGGACAGGCCATTGCTGTTTATAATCCGGACGATCCACTGCGCGCCGGATTCCGGAAATGCTACCAGCTCTCGGCCCACGCAGATCGGGTGAAGCATATCGCGCCGGCCGATTATCGGCCGAATACGCATTTGCGCATGTTGCTTGAGCAGATGGTCGAGGAAACGGCCAATCGCATGGTGGAACAGCGCAAGACGGCGATTGACGCCGGCACGGTCAAGGCGCCCAAGCACTGAATTCGTTAGGGACGGCGCCTTCGCCATCCACACGGCCGAAGGCAGGCATGCCGACGGCCCGGTCAATGCAATGACCTAACGAGGACCGACCAGATTGGCCATTGTCTCGCGCAACGCTTCTCCAAAACTTCGCGTGCCCGGATCGATTCCGCGAGACGCCTGATACGGAACCGGTGATTGCTTCAAATCCCGAATCTCAAAGGAGGGGGGAACTTCTCCCATCCCTTTCTCGAAAAATTTCGCGGCCGTTTCGGGAAAGGGAAAGCAGCGCCAGAGCGAGTAAGCATCCAGCCCGTAATTGAAAGCCGTGCGCGACACGTTGGACGAGACGGAGTAAACCGCTTGAATCGACGCGAAATGGCGCAGGAAATACAACTCAGCGGCTTCGCGATCGTCTTCCATGCGGAATCTGTCCAACCGCAGCTGGCTCGCTTCCTTTGTTTCAATGGGATGGGGACGGTAGATCAGATCGGCTTCCGGGTAATGGGTCCGCAGGTAATCGAGGCACCGATTCAAATGCTCGACGTAGACGTCGGGCGCTAAATTATGGATAAGCAGAAAGGGCGTGCCGAAAAAAATAACCCGCCGCCCTTCCTTGATTCGATTTTCCACCGTAGCGAGTTCAGGTAATTCGGTGATGCTCGGAAAACGCGCGGCCATCAGCTGCGCTCCCGCGTTACGGGGCAGCTCCTTCCCTGTGTTACTCATGCAAACGACCGACTGGTAAACCTGAGTCGGCTCTTTTTGCAGGCGAATCAAACGCACGCCGTCGCCGCCGGGGTTAAGGCGCGGCTTGAAGTTCAGGGTTCGCCCGACGCCCGCCCACGGTTCCACGATGCGATTTTGTATCCAACCCGAGGTGGTGAAACGGAAGCGCATCCGATCCGGATGCCGCGTCTGGCCCTCATAGCCGGATTTGGAGATGCAAAGGATTTTGTAGACCTGCGGATGCGCGGAAGCGACCGCGTTGGCTAACCCGGTCACGCTGGCCAGGCAGAGGAGGATGTCGCACCCCGCGTCGATCGGGAGCTGGCCGGCGGCGGATTTCCGCGCGGCCGTGTCGTGGTAAAGACGGGGAAGGTCAAAAAAGCCGCGACACGTTTTGACGCGGGGAAAAGAGTGAATGCCCGTGAGAAATTTGGCGTACGGTTGCCAATTAGCCCGATCCCACCAGGCTGATTCATCGCGGAGGAGGTAACAGCCTCCCGGAAAAAACTCGCGTAAGGTTTGCGTGGCAATCAGCGCATTCAACAAGCGGACGGGCCGTCCCAGAATGATCCACAGCTTCGGCTCAGTGCTCATGCCTCATGCGCCCCGATAGATGCATCGGGCGGTGGGCGTCTCGTGCACGACAATTTCACAGAGTCCCGGACATTGCGGTTCCAGTTTATGCCAAAACCAGGCGGCCATATTTTCGATGGTCGGATTTTCCAGGCCCTCGATTTCGTTGAGGTAGGAGTGATCCAGCATTTGCAAAAGAGGCTTCATGGCTGCGCCAATGCGCGCGTGGTCGTAGACCCAGCCGACTTTTGCATCGACCTCGCCCTCCACCGAAATCTCCAGCTTAAAGCTGTGCCCATGCATCTTGCGGCATTTGTGTCCCTCGGGAGCGCTCGGCAAAGTCTGGGCCGCTTCGAATGTGAAATCCTTGGTCAAACGTGCGCGCATGGAGCGGAGGATAGCACTGTCCCGGGGACGTTGTCATCCCACCTGCTGGTTCCCCTTCGGACGTGACCTCGGCTCCCAGCCGGCGCGCCAAGATCATCAGCAGGATGCCGATGCCACCTTGATTCAAGGACTTTGAATACTCAAACGCCCCGTTTCGTCGGGGTCCAGATGAACTTGTGCATCTGGAGTTGGAAGCGGACATCGAGGCGGTCGGCCAGGATCCATTCGACGATTTCGCGCGGATCGATTCGTCCGAAGATGGGAGAGAAAAGGACAGCGCGGCAGCGTTTGGTCAGGCTGAACTGCTGCACCTTCTCGCGCGACCATTCGTAATCTTCGCGCGAACCGATCACGCATTTTACCTCGTCACGCGTAGTCAGATGATCGATGTTCGCCCAAAGATTACGCTCGACCTCCCCGCTGCCCGGCGTCTTCAAGTCCATGATACGATGGACGCGCGCATCAACCGGGGAAATGTCATGCGCGCCGCTCGTCTCGAGCAGGACCGTTCGGCCAACCTCGGCCAGCTGGGTCATGAGAGGCAGGACGTTTTTCTGCAACAAAGGTTCGCCGCCCGTGATCTCGACCAACGGGCAATCGAACTTCGAGGCATTCGCGATGATTTCGGGCAACGTTTGTTTTTTGCCTTCGTAGAAAGCGTATTCCGTGTCGCAGTAGGTACAGCGCAAATCGCAGAAAGTCAGTCGGATGAAAACGCACGGTTGACCCGCCCACGTGCTCTCTCCCTGGATCGAGTGGTAGATCTCATTAATAGTGATCGTTTTTTCCGCGGACATTTTTTGGGAGGCGTTGCGTCAATCTACCAAAGTTCTGGGTGGCCTCATCTTTTAAAGGTAAAGGCCGCCGCGCTGCGGCGTCCTACCATCGGAGGATTTGGACCGCCAATTTGGCGGCGAAGTAGACCATGACGGCGGCGGTCAGCGCTTGCGTCCATACTTGCCAGCTCGGGCGGGCGAAGATGCGCGCGCCCGAACGAACGGCGGAACAGAGGACGATGGTCCAGGCGATGGCTCCGAGGACGACGGCTCCCGCCAGTTGCAAGGAGTGGAGGAACGACCATTCCGAGGTGGCGGTTTGTTGACTCCCCACCACGGCCAGCCAAAAACCAATGTTCCATGGACTCGATAGGGCGAAGAGAAGACCCAACAAGTAGCTACTTCGCGTTGTTCGCGGACGGGCAATGCTCTTCTCGCCGGCAGGATCGACCGGGGCCCGGCGTGCTGGTTTCCAGGCGGAACGGGCAAATACGAAAGCCAGGATCAAAAGTAAGATGAGGCTGACCAGACCAAGGGCGAGCCGAACTCCCGCCCGGTTGAGCAGGACGCCGGCACCGGCTGAGACGGCCAATGCCCAGAGGAAATCGCCCGTGCAGGCGCCGAGCCCCATGCGCCAGGCGGACCAAAAACCGCCGCCTTGTGTGCGGGGCAAGAGTCCACGCCGAATCATCTCGGCATTAACCGGGCCGGGAGGCCACGCGACGGACCAGCCGAGGATCAGGCCGTTGTAGAAAGTGGAAGACATGTGGGAGGTTGAAGCGTTAAAGCGTTACACTGTTGAAGCGGTACGCTGTAACGATTGAACGCTTTAACGAATCCCATGGCCAACCGAATCGATATCTGCTTTGAGCGGTTGCGCGCTTCTAAACGGAAAGGTTTCATCCCTTACATCTGTGCGGGCGATCCCAGCCTCAAGCGCACCGTGGATTTGGGACTGGCTCTGGAAAAAGGGGGCGCAGACATCCTCGAGCTGGGGCTTCCGTTCTCCGATCCGCTGGCCGATGGCATTGTTAATCAATTGGCGTCGCAACGCGCCCTGGCGGCGGGCGCCAGTGTGAGGGGCGTGCTCAATTGTGTGCGGGAAATTCGGCAGACCTCGCAGATTCCGATCGTTCTCTACACTTATATGAATCCGATTTTTCAGTTCGGATGGAAGGAATTTCATGGCGAGGCGGAGTCGGCGGGCGTCGATGGGCTCTTGATTCTGGATTTGCCGCCGGAAGAAGACACCAGCGAAACGGGCGCGAATCTGTTTCACGTTCGCCTCATCGCGCCGACCACGCCGCCTGATCGCATGGCGCAGATTGTCCGATCAGCGAAAGGATTTATTTACTACGTATCCCGTGAAGGAGTGACGGGTGCACGCGACGGGGTGGCCTCATCGCTGGGAACGCAACTGGCGACGTTGCGAAAATTAACGCCGTTACCGATCGCGGTGGGATTTGGCATTTCCACTCCGGCGCAAGCGCGCGAAGTGGCGCGGAATGGCGACGTGGATGCCGTCGTGGTGGGCAGTGCGATCGTGAGCGAGATCGCGCAGCACGGAGGGCAATCCGATTTGGTGGAGCGGGTGATGGCTACAGTGAACCCGATGATCGAGGCGGTGAACTGAGGCCCGCCTTTAGATACCGCACTTACGGTTGGCTTCGGAGAGACTGGAACGTTTTTGCAGAAGTGAAGCGAGGTAGGCGTCCACTTCGGGAACGCTGCTGACACGGGTTAAATTCACTGGCGTCTGCAAGCGGGAAAAAATCGCGGCGGCGATTTTCGAGCGGGGAACTTCCTTCTCGCTATAACCGGCGCCGACGTTGCTCGACCAAAAACGGACGTACTCGATTCCCTCCCGCGTATCGCTCCCGAGATAAATGGTCGAATGTCCGTGTTCGTCGCGTCCGACTTCGGTCGACCAAAATATTTTCATGAAATCACCGGGCTCCGCCTCTTTGAAACTGACAAAGTTTCGGCCGAGTCCGAGTTCGTGGAAGAGCCGGGCGGTGCCGGGACCGTTCGCGTTCCAGCGGCCCCAGACGCCTTGGCCGTCGCGTTGATCCCTGATGATCAGGTGCTCGAGGGTGGCGAAATCCAGCTGCAAACTTCCGCGGGCGCGCAGGGCCTCGATCGTTTTGATGAAGACGAGATAGGTGGCGCCGGAGCAAAAACTGGCGGAGTCGGCCGGGGGCAGGACGAAAAATTTACCCGACTCAAAGTGAGCGGCGGTTTGTAACTGTATCTTGGCGAAGTGTGAAACGGAATATCGGCCGCCCTTCGGCATGCTTTTGACTTGTTCCAGGATCACGCCGTTCAGATCCCCGGCCTGCGCGAGGCTGCCGCTTCCAGCGAGGAAAGCGAAAAGGACAAGGCCGAGCAGTCGGAACACGCCGGAACCAATAAGGGCAAATGCGCGGTGAGCAACCGCGCCCATTGGATTTCGCCAAGGAATATGTTAGACGAAGCGGATGCTCCGCTTCACCAAGATGAATGGCGCCGGCAACGATTTTGTTCTGCTGGACAACCGGCGCGGCGAGATTCAGCTCGAGCGCGGGCAAATCGCGCAGATCTGCGACCGGCATCGCGGCGTGGGCGCGGATGGCGTTCTTCTGCTGGAGAATGCGGCAAACGGGGCGGACTTCCGCATGCGTTACTACAACGCCGATGGAGGTGAGGCGGAAATGTGCGGAAATGGGGCTCGCTGCTTTGCCCGTTTCGCCCAGAAAGTGGCGGGGGCGGCCGGGCCAATGTCCTTTGAGACGCCGGCCGGGGTGATCGGCGCCGAGTTGCACGGCGAGTCTGTTACTTTGCAGATGAGCGATCCGAGGGATATGCGCCTGAACTTTTCGTTAGGGGAATTTCCGAACTACGAAGCACTCCATTTCATCAACAGCGGTGTCCCTCATGTGGCTGTTCCGGTGCCACGCATTGATGACGTGGACGTGCGGAGAGATGGCGCCGCCATTCGGCGTCACCAGATGTTTTCGCCCAAGGGAACCAACGTTAATTTCCTGGAGAAGCGGGGAGCGCGCAGTATTGCCATTCGAACCTATGAACGCGGAGTGGAAGATGAAACACTGGCCTGCGGCACGGGCGTGGTGGCGAGTGCTCTTATTTTTTCCGCAGTCGAGCAAACGTCGGGCCCCATCACCGTGGGGGTTCGTGGCGGCAGCGAACTGACCGTCGATTTCCAGAAAACGGATCAGGGCTTTGAGGGCGTGACCCTGAGCGGCCCCGCTGAATTCGTTTTCGAAGGCACGATCGAATTGTAGAAGAGAATTTTTAATGTTTCGCGGTACTTTCACAGCATTGGTCACTCCCTTTAACGGGGAGGACATCGACTTTGCCGCGCTGGAAAAGTTGGTGGAAACACAACTGGCAGGCGGAGTGACCGGCCTCGTGGCCGTCGGGACCACGGGTGAGTCTCCCACATTGACGCGGGACGAACGCGAGAGCGTCATTCGAACCTGTGTGGCAGTGGGCAAGGGACGTTGCACAGTTTTGGCCGGGACCGGTTCATACTCCACCCGCGATGCGATTGAGGCGACGCAGCGCGCGGAGCAAATCGGTGCCGATGGCGCGCTGGTCGTTGCGCCCTACTACAACAAGCCGAGCCAGGAGGGCCTTTTTCAGCACTTCAAGGCGATTGCCGGTGCGACATCGATTCCGATCATGCTCTACAATATTCCCGGACGCTGTGGGGTGGATGTGAACGCTGAAACTGTGGTTCACCTGGCGGGGGCCTGTCCCAACATTGTCTCAATCAAGGAAGCGGGCGGGAGTGTCGAACGCGTCAGCGAATTGCGCGGGCGTTTGCCCGATGATTTCACAATTCTAAGCGGCGACGATTCGCTCACCCTGCCCTTTCTGGCGGTCGGCGCGTCTGGCGTGGTGAGCGTGGCCGCCAATCTTATCCCCGCGGAAATTTGTGCGCTGGTCGAGGCCTTCCGCCGCGGAGAAGCGGCGCTCGCGGAAAAGTTGCACCGCCGGATGTTTCCGCTCCTGAAAGATTTGTTTATTGAACCGAACCCCACGCCGGTCAAAGCCGCCTTGGCCTGGCGCGGAGTGATGTCGAGCGCGTGTCGTTTGCCCTTGTGCGAAATGACCGAGGCCAATCAAGCGCGCCTGCGCCAGACGATCGCTGCCTTCGAGCAATCTAAATGAAAAAACCGGTGCGCGTTTTGCTGGTTGGATCGACCGGCCGCATGGGGCAGGCCATATTGGACGTGGCTAAAGATGACGGGGCCTTCGATATCGTGGGACTTTGTGAGAGAGGCGACGCCATCGAGCCCGCCCTTTCGCATTCGGATGTGGTGATCGATTTCAGCCATGCCGCTGCCATTGATGACATCTGCCGTGTGGTCTCCACGCGCAAAAGGGCTCTGGTCATTGGGACGACTGGACATTCTCCGGAACAACGGCAGAGCATCGAACGCTGCGCCGAATCGATTCCGATCGTGTTTTCCTCCAATTTCAGCGTGGGGGTGAATGCCTTGTTTTGGCTGACGCGCAAGGCGGCGGCGATGCTGGGCCCGGACTTCGATCTCGAGATCGTCGAGATGCATCATCGGATGAAAAAGGATGCGCCCAGTGGAACGGCTCTGACCCTGGTCGAAATCCTAAAGTCGCAGCGAAAAATAGAGAGCATCCGTCACGGACGCGAAGGTGAAGTCGGGGCGCGGTCAGCACAGGAGATCGGGGTGCATTCGATCCGGGGCGGCGATGTGGTGGGGGATCACACGGTCATTTTTGCGCAGGCGGGTGAGCGTCTCGAACTGACCCACCGCGCGACGAGCCGCACCACGTTTGCGAAGGGCGCTTTGCGCGCCGCCCAATGGATTGTCGGACGTCCGGCTGGCCTTTATTCGATGGAAGATGTCCTTGGGTTAACCGATCCGAAATGAGAGTGGGTGTCGCGCTTGGATCCAATTTGGGCGATCGCCTCGAGAATTTGCGAGCGGCCCGGGCGGCCTTGGAGCGGATTCCCGCGGCGCAGGCTCCTTTTCTGGCCTCCGCCATTTATGCGACAGCCCCGGTCGATTGCGAAGAAGGCGCGGCCGAATTTCTGAATGCGGCGATCGAGTTTGAATACGAGGGCCATGCACCGGCGCTCCTTTCGCAGTTGAAGGACATTGAAGTTTCGCTGGGCCGTCCACCCCGGCACCGGCGCAACGTTTCGCGGGCCATCGACATCGATTTACTTTATGCTGGTGCCCTGGAAATTCAGGAAGGGAACCTCAAGGTGCCTCATCCGCGCATGGCGGCGCGGCGCTTTGTGCTCGAGCCGTTAAACGACATTCGCCCTGGTCTCATTTTGCCAGGTCAAAGTAAAACTATTACTGAGTTACTCGCCTTGCTGGATGAATCGGACAAAGTGGTTCCCCTAACGAACGACTGGACAGGACAATGAAAGATTTTCGCGAGATGAAACGGCGCCGTGAAAAAATCACCGCCCTGACCGCCTACGATTATCCGATGGCTCGACTGCTTGACGAGAGCGGTATCGACATCGTCCTGGTGGGCGATTCGCTGGGGATGGTGGTGCTGGGTTACCCGGATACGACGCAGGTTACCCTGGCCGAAATGGTGCATCACACGCGCGCCGTCGCGCGCGGCGTCAAGCGCGCCACTCTGGTGGCCGACATGCCGATCAGGACCTACGACACGCCGGAGCAGGCGGTGGCGACTGCGCGAGAGTTGGTGGCGGCCGGCGCAGTGGCCGTCAAGCTGGAGGGCGGTGCCACGCACGCCCGCCGTATCGAAGCGATCGTCCAGGCTGGCATCCCTTTTATGGCTCACATCGGCATGCTACCCCAGAGCGTGCGCGAAGAAGGCGGCTATCGGTTAAAGGGCCGGAGCCAGTCCGAAGTGGAACAATTAATCAAAGATGCCCATGCCGTGGAGAAAGCCGGCGCTTTTGCCGTGGTGCTGGAGATCGTGACAGCGGATGCGGCGCGGCAGATCACCGAGGCCATCGGCATACCGACTATCGGCATCGGCTCGGGTGACGATTGCGACGGCCAAATCCTTGTCACGCACGACCTGATTGGGTTGTTCCCGTGGTTCACGCCGAAGTTCGTCTCGCCCGCGGCGCGGGTGGCGGATGAAATTCGACGCGCGGCCACCGCGTTTATTGACCGAACGCATCGGACCCCTGCGTTGTCTAACCGAGACCTTTGAGTAGGTTGACGTCGAAGAGACGGTTTTGGCAGTGATGAGAATATCAGAGTTCAACGAGTTCGATACAGACGGCTTGCTCACGGCGAACCGGCAGCGCAGCTGGTTGTGGTTTGGCCTTATCGTTTCGCTGCTTCTTCATCTGGGGCTCTGCACCTATTTCTACCGCACCAGTTTCCAATCGGCCGGGCCCGTGGCCGTGACCGCTCCGATCCAGCCTACCTTTAAAGTAAGGAACGTCGATCTCTCGCCGCAGCTCGATAAGAACAGTGTCGACCAGAGCAGCGCGGCGGCCAAACCCGAGCCGGACAAGGCGGACGAGCAGTTACCCGATGAAAAGAAGTCTTTCGACAAGCTTCTTCAGGATGTGCAGGCGAGTGCGGCCATGCCGGATGAAATGCGCGATGCGCTGCCCGACCAGCCCAAAGTAGAGCCCGATGCAAACTCGATCATGACGGAAATCGAGCGAACCACAGCGCAGACGTTAACAAACAGCGCGAATGGAAGCCACGAGCAAAGTTTGCTGAACGACAGCGCTGTTTCGGGGCGGCCGCAGCCCGCTTTGAGTGGAACGGAGCTGGCCACCAGTACCACGATCAAGCGGCCGAATACGTTTACCAGTAAGATCCCGGGGGATAGCGCCGGCCCCAGCAAAGGCCGTAACCCGGGCTTCAGTGATCTTGATCAGCTCTTGAAGCAACAAGGGCCGCTTGGCTCCGGGACGAAACTGCGTTTGCCGGACGATCAACTGTTCACTTATAACAGCTCCGATCTGCAATCGAGTGCGATCAATCAATTGCAAAAACTGGGAACGTTGATCAAGCGCAATCCAAGATCGACCTTCTCGGTGGAAGGCTATACGGATTCGTTTGGCCCTCCCGATTACAACCGCGATCTGAGCCAGCAGCGCGCGGAAGGCGTGAAGAAATATTTGGTCGAGGCTATGGGCATTAACCCTACGCAGGTAGAGGCTCGCGGGTACGGTCAATCGAAGTTTATTGTGCAACCGCGCTCACTGGCGCCGGGGACGGGCCAGGCGGAGTTGGATGCGGAAATTGCGCGTCAGCAGCCGAACCGTCGAGTCGTCATTGTGGTACATACGCGCGAGGGGTGACACTCCGCTTATAAGTAAGAGGGGTTCATCGGCAAGGATGCCGATGCCACGACGGCTACCAGTTTTTGACCCACTGATTCGGATCCTTTATCACAGTGGCGGCGGTGCTCCAAAGGTCAAAAGTGGGATTGTATCCGTTAGCCGGAACTGCCTGGTAGGCGGTGGAATAGCCGTAGCTGTTTCCGAAAGGATCTCTGATATACATGACCGTAGTCACATTGCCATTAGTGTCCCGCGTTCCGCCGAGCATTTGCGGTTTAAAGGTAAAGTAGCTCTTTGCTCCGGTAATAGGAGTCTGGTCCGGGTTCAGGCCGCTTAACTGGGTGAAAAGGTAGAGACTGGCCATCTGATAGACCGCAGCTGAGGCATCGCCATTCGTTTGCGCATTGAGCGTGTCGGTTGTCGTATCCCGCGGATAGATTCCGTTATCCGCCTTGTAGCTTTCCAAGGCTGCGGACATGGCCGTGATTTCTGCTTCGGCCCGTGAGCGCGCCGCCTTTTTTTGCACATAACCGACCGTTCCGAGGATCAATCCCGCCAGGATGATGATGATGGAGATGACGACGAGCAGTTCGAGGATGGTGAACGCCGCCGCCGGGCCGCGCCGTTTGGCAGGTGACACGCGACCTGATACGGTCGCTGCTGTCGCTTTTCCTGCACTCGTGTGGTGGGAAACCATCAAAACTACGACTGCTGTTGCAGACCGCTGATGATGCTGATGAGCGGCATGAACAAGGCAATGACGATCGTCCCGACGATGAGAGCCAGGAATACAATCATGATCGGCTCGAGCATCGAGGTGAGGGCCGCCACCGAGTTATCGACTTCGTCATCGTAGACGTCCGCCACCTTCAAAAGCATCTCGGGCAATTGACCCGTTTCCTCGCCGACATCGATCATGCTAACCACCATCGGAGGAAAAGCTCC
The DNA here is from genome assembly GCA_038226905.1 of Chthoniobacterales bacterium. Classification (GTDB taxonomy): domain Bacteria; phylum Verrucomicrobiota; class Verrucomicrobiia; order Chthoniobacterales; family UBA10450; genus JBBRDU01. The sequence continues at coordinate 19,512 of JBBRQE010000006.1, forward strand.
GCTCGCTTCGAGGGGTTGCACGATGGATTCACCTTCTTTAACGCTATCGTGCACCTGGGAAATCGCCGTGGCGATGACCAGGTTACCAGCCGTCTCCCGGGTAATATTGAGCGCCTGCAAAATAGGCACACCGCTGGTAACGAGCGTGCCAAGGGTCCGGGAAAATCGCGAGATGGCGGTCTTGCGCAGCAGGTCTCCGAAGAGGGGCACATGAAGCTTGAAGCGATCAAGAGCCGCTTTGCCGTTTTTCGAGCCATTCATAAACCGGAAGCCAGCGATTACGGCAAAGACCATCCCAACAAGGATCAGGTAATGGTTCTGCACAAACCGGCTGACACCGATGACAAAGAGCGTGATGCCTGGCAGAGGCTTATCGCCCAGCATGTCATGAAAGATTGCCTCGAATTTTGGGACGATGAAAATGAGGAGGAACACCATGATGGCGACGGCCATGATCATGACGATGATGGGATAAACCATAGCGGCCGTAACCTTGTTCCTGATCTTGGTCGCTTTTTCTTGAAATTCAGCCAAACGGCTGAGCACGACCTCGAGAACACCGCCGAGTTCGCCGGCCTTCACCATGTTGACATAGAGATCGTTGAAAATGTTGGGATGGTGCGAGAGCGACTCGGAGAAAGTTCCGCCGCTCTGCACTCCATCGGAGAGTTTATTGATGGTGGTCTTCAAAACAGGATCTCTTTCCTGTTTCGACAACACAGTCAGGCTGCGCAGCAAGGGGAGCCCGGAATCAATCAAGGTAGCGAGCTGCCGGGTAAAGATCATCAACAGCTTGGGCTTGATTTTCTTGCGCTTGAAAAGGGAAATGCTCGTCCCCGTGCGTGCCACTTTCGGAGCTTTGGCCGCCTTGGCCGCTTTGGCTCCTTTGGCGGCAGGGGCGGCGGCGGCGGTTTTGCCAGGGCCGCCCTTGCCTTCCTCGAAGACGCTGGTGGGGAAGAATCCCGTCTGGCGCAGTTGCGCGATCACTTCGTTAGGGGAGCCAGCCTCGATCATGCCGGTGGATTCCTGACCCCGGGCGTCGAGAGCGATATAATTAAAGCGAGGCATAAGTGGGTGAGGGGAAGATTACGTGGCCCGCCCTGAGGTGTCGAGCCTAGGTATATTTCAAAACTTCTTCGATAGTCGTGTCGCCGGCAAAAATGCTCCGAACACCGTCCTGCCGCAGGGTCACCATGCCCAGTTCGACGGCTTTTTGCTTAAGAACGACGGTAGGGGCCCGTTCGTTGATCAATTCCCGGACGGGATCCGAGATTTGCATCAGTTCGTAAATGCCCTTCCGGCCCTTGTAGCCGGTTTGATTGCAGGCCTCGCAGCCTTTCCCGTAATAAAACTGCTTGTCGCCAATATCGCGGCGCGAGATATCCAATTCCGCCAGCAGAGAATCGCTTGGCTGGTAAGTGGTTCGACAATTCTGACAAATGCTGCGCAAGAGCCGCTGGCCGAGCACGGCTTCGAGAGTGGACGAGATGAGAAACGGCTCGACACCCATGTCGACCAGGCGGGTCACGGCTCCGGCGGCGTCGTTCGTGTGCAGGGTGGTGAAGACGAGGTGACCGGTGAGCGAGGCCTGAATGGCAATCTGGGCCGTTTCCACGTCGCGCGTTTCACCCACCATGATGCGATCGGGATCCTGCCGGAGAAAGGCGCGCAAGATGCGGGCGAAGGTGAGACCGATTGCCTCATTGACCGGCACCTGCACCACGCCCTCGAGGTCGTATTCGACCGGCTCCTCGGCCGTGAGGAGCTTTGAGTCGATCGTGTTGATTTTGCGCAGGCAAGAATAAAGGGTGGTCGTTTTGCCCGAGCCGGTCGGGCCCGTGACAATAAAAATTCCGTTAGGCCGCTGAATGACGTCCAGAATGTAGGAATAGATGTAGTCCGGCATCCCCAGCATCTCGAGATCGAGATTGACGGTGGTGCGATCGAGGACGCGCAAGACGACGCTCTCCCCGAACTGTGTGGGCAGGGTGGAGACACGCAGGTCGACATTGCGTCCCGCGATGCTCTTCTGGATGCGGCCATCCTGGGGTAAGCGGCGTTCCGCGATATTCATGCTCGCCATCACTTTGACGCGAGAGATAACGGGGAGAGCAAGGTGCCGGGGGGGCGGCGACATTTCGTAAAGGGCGCCGTCCACGCGATAGCGGATCTTGAATTCGTTTTCGAAGGGCTCGAAATGAATGTCGCTGGCCCGGTCCTGGATGGCCTGATACATGATCAGATCGACGAAGCGGATGATGGGGGTGGCGTTGGCCTCGGCTTCGACGGCCGCGGCCGTTTCATCACCGCGCAGTTGGAGCAATTCCCCGGCATCGCCCATCTGCTTGAGGATGTCCTCCATGCTGGCCGTATCGGTCCCATAATGTTGCTTGATGCGTTCCTCGATCTGGTCGGTCGGGGCCACCACCACGTCGATATCTTTACCGAGAGCAAAGCGAAGATCTTCAGCCGTCCGCGGATCGAGCGGATCCACCAGGGCCATGCGGATGGTATTACCCGAGAGGCCCACCGGCAGAGCGCGATGGAGACGGGCCAGCCCGCTCGGGACCAGCTTCAATATCTCGGCCGGGATTTCCTTGTCAGCGAGGTCGAGATATTCCACGCCGAGCGCGTCGGCGATCGTCTGGTAAAAGGTATGTTCGTCGACAAAGCCGCTATCGACCATCGCCTGAGCGATGGTCTTCCCGTTCAAAGTCGCCTCGTTCAAGACATCGTCAGCCTGGGAGGGCTGCAGGATGTTGTGCTCGATGAAAAGTTCGGCGACTTGCTTGTCGTTCATGAGAGGCGCTCCATCGGGTTCTGGCGGTGAATTCTAACTGGCATCGCTGATGGTAATGGATATGACTTCCTCGGCCGAGGTCATCCCGGACAAAACCTTGCGGACCCCGTCTTCGCGCAGGGTGCGCATGCCCAGTTCGCGCGCCCGCTTCCGAAGAAGCAAGGTGGAACTGCGTTTATTGATCATGTGGCGCACTTCGTCGTCGATGATGAATATCTCGAAAATGCCCATGCGTCCCTTGTAACCGGTCCCCCGGCAGTGATCGCACCCGGCCGGTTTCATAACCTGCGCTTCGCCCATCTGACCGGGCTCGATGTGTAAGGCGCGCATTTCCGTTTCACTCAATTCGGCCGGCGTTTTGCACTGGGGGCAAAGTCGCCGGACGAGACGTTGCGCCATGATCGCGCGAATGGAAGAGGCCACCAGGAAAGGCTGGACGCCGATGTCGACCAGACGAGCCACGGCCGAGGGAGCATCGTTGGTGTGCAGAGTACTGAAGACGAGGTGGCCGGTCAGGCTGGCGTTGGTCGCGATGCTGGCTGTCTCCAGATCGCGGATTTCACCAATCATGATGATGTTAGGCGCCTGGCGCAGAATGGCGCGAAGGGCCGCCGGGAAAGTCATTCCGACTTCGTTGTTCACCTGCACCTGATTGATCCCGTTCATCTGATATTCAACCGGCTCTTCGACCGTGATGATTTTGCGGTCGGGCTTGTTGATGTAATTGAGGCAGGCGTAAAGCGTGCTGGTTTTTCCGGAACCGGTGGGGCCGGTGACCAGCAGGATTCCATCGGGCAATTTGATGAGCCGCTCGAACGTTTCCTGGTCGTCACTGAGAAATCCCAGCTCGGGCAGGCCGAGCATGAGGCTCGATTTATCGAGCACACGCATGACCACGCTTTCCCCGTGATTGGTGGGGATGGTGGAAACACGAAGGTCGACCGGTTTTTTCTTAATTTTAACCTGGATACGGCCATCCTGCGGCAGGCGTTTCTCCGCGATGCTCATGGAGCCGGTCATGATTTTGATGCGGCTGATGATGGCTGATTGCAGACGCTTGGGAGGCGCCTGCATTTCCTGGAGGACGCCGTCGATGCGAAACCGCACGCGAAAAACCTTGTCGAGCGGCTCGAGATGAATGTCGCTCGCGCCCGAGCGGTGTGCTTCGACCAGGAGCATCGAAACCATGCGGATAATGGGAGCATCGGTGGCATCGCCCTCCGCGCCCTCCCCGCCGTCGGCCAGTTCCAATCCGAGATCGACTTCCTCGCCGATCTTTTCCTGCAAAATATCGGACGCCTCATCGGCCGTGCCGTAATATTTGATGAGAGCTTCGCGAATCTTCTCCGGACTGGAACAAACCAGTTCGATTTCGCGCTGCAGCAAAAAGCTCAGACTGTCGATCGTGTCGATATCGAGGGGATCGCTCACCGCCACGATCAGCCCGGTCTCGCCGAAGCCTACTGGTATGACCTTGAAACGCCGCGCATCGACCGCGGCGATCTGCTGGATGACATCTTGCACGATGACTTTGGAAGAGAGATCGATCCAATCCATGTGGGCCTGCGCGGCCAGGGTGCGCGAGACATCGGACTCGGAGATCACGCCCTCCTTAATCAGGAGGTCGACCAGATTATTGGTCCCGTTGAGATGGGCCCGTGCACTTTCAATCTGAGGGTGCGTGACCAGGCCCACGTCCTGCAGGACGCGAATGACGTAATCTTCGTTTTGTTGCACGGCTAGGTTGAATGCATCGCCACCGGGCGAGGACAATAAAGTACGAACTGGGCCCTCTTGTGTCAACGAAGGCGAATCCCTTTGACGCAGAATTACGCCTGCGCCCGCGCGAACCCCGGTGCGCCACGGCGCGGCGCGCCGGGCGGGAGGCTGCGTCCGTGCGGGGCGGACGCGCTCTGCTAGGTTGGTCTATGCGACAAATTCTTTGCGGGTTTATTCTCGCGCTGGCCTGCCCGGTCTTCGCGGACATGGGGTCTGTCGCCGATCGTTTGGCTCAGCAGAATAAATTGTTCGACGAGTTCTACGAGACGAGGCTCAAGAATGCGCCCGAGCGCGCGACCTCGTTTGGCGATTACCGCTACAACGCGCTGCTTGGGCAATATTCGCTGGCGGAGATCGCCCGCCAACATGCGGAAGCCGACGCGTTTCTAAAGAGGCTGAAAGCGATCCCGACCGACGGGATGGGCGACAAGGACTTGCTGAGCCACCGTTTGCTGGAACGGCAATTCGAGCGGGATGACATTAACTATAGCCTGAAGAATTACGAGATGCCGGTAAACCAGCAGAACGGCATTCACACCCGGCTGGCCGACCTGGCGCTCTCCGTGCCGTTCGATTCCGTGCCGCATTATCAGGATTACATTTCGCGGCTGCACCAAATCCCGCGCGTCCTCGAGCAGACGGCCGAGGTGATGCGGCAAGGTCTAAAAGATGGGCTCATGCCGCCCCGCATCGTGCTCGATAAATTGCCGGGCCAATGCGATGGCGTCGTCTCCGCCAACCCATTCCTGCTCCCAACGAAGAATTTCCCGCGGAATTTTCGGACGAGGACAAGAAGCGGCTGACCGACGAGATCGCGAAGGCGGTTAACGACGACGTCTTTCCCGCCTACCGGAAGTTCGCGGAATTTCTGCGCACCGAGTACGATCCGAAAGGACGCGCGGAACTTTCGATCGAGAGCCTGCCGGAGGGGAAGCGGCGTTATGCGGAAGCCGTCAAGACGATGACGACCATGAACGTCACGCCCGCGGAGGTGCATGAGATCGGGTTGAAAGAAGTGGAGCGCATCACGGCGGAGATGACCAGGCTGGCCCAGGCGCAGGGAAAGAAGGATCTGGCCAGCTTCCGGGAGGCCATCAACAACGACCCGAAATGGAAGCCGCAAAGTGAACAACAGATCGTGGATGATTTTGCCAAATACATCCACCAGATGGAGCCGAAGCTGGGGGAGTTATTCGGTCTGTTGCCGAAAGCGCCGGTCACGGTGGAGCCGATCCCGGACTTCGCCAAAGCGGAGTCGACGCACTACGTGGCGGGCACGCCGGATGGAAAACGCCCCGGGCGTGTCGTAGTCGCCGTGGCTGATCCGGCCAAGCGCACGCTCGTTCTGGATGAAGCCGTGGCTTATCACGAAGGTGTTCCGGGGCATCACATGCAAATCAGCATCGCCCAGACCATGGAGGGTTTGCCGAAATTCCGGTTGCACGGTTTCTACTCCGCCTACGCCGAGGGTTGGGCGCTTTATTCGGAGGAACTCGGGAAGGAGATAGGCTTTTACCAGGATCCGGTTTCGGACTACGGCCGGCTGAACTCCGAGCTGTTCCGCGCTGTGCGACTGGTGGTTGATACCGGCATTCACGACCAAAACTGGAGCCGCGAGAAGGTGATTGATTACATGCACGCCAACGACGTGAACGACGCGCTCGCCCAGACTGAGACCGACCGCTACATCGCCTGGCCGGGGCAGGCCCTCGCGTATAAAATGGGGCAGCTCACGATCCGCAAGTTACGCGATGAAGCCAAGACGCAGCTCGGACCGAAGTTCGACATCAAGTCTTTCCACGATGAAATAATCAACGGCGGATCGATGCCGCTGGATCTGCTACAGGAACGCGTGGAGCGATGGATCAAAGAGCAGGGGCCGGTGCCGGCGAGCTCTGCCAGATAGAGGGTCTAAAAGATCGCGCCCGCCTAACAAGACGGAAAACGCTTGCCTTCGCCGGTCGGTTGCTGATCAATGCAACACATCTTGCTTGGCGTAAATGAAGAGGTAACGCTGCGCCTCGGCGCGGCCTTAATTAGCGGCGGTCTACTTGGCCTGAACCGTGAGTTGCACGGGAAACCGGCTGGGTTTCGCACCCACGCCCTGGTCAGTCTCGGCGCGGCCGTGGCCACCATCGTAGCGCTGCGCTCCGCCAATAGCCTGGAGGCGGTGGATCCGAACGCGACCAGCAGAGTCGTGCAGGGTATCCTCACCGGCGTCGGATTTCTCGGCGCGGGCGTCATTCTGCGCGACCCGGCCGGGCACGTCACTGGTCTAACGACTGCCGCCACCATCTGGATCTGCGCCATTCTCGGCATGGTCTGCGGGCTCGGCTACTGGCACGTCCTCGGGGTCGCAGTCGGCCTGACCGCATTTGCCCTGGTCTTTGGCCGCCCGCTCGAGCGTCTGACCGATCGCCTGTTCAAGCGCAAGCTGGGTATCCCGCCAGACCATACCGTGTAAGGCGCTCCGCAGCCGCGCCCAGCCTCCGAGCAAGGATGCTACGGCAAGCGAACCACCACGCAGGCGAGGATCGCCACCACCAGGGCGAGAACAATTTCCACCGTCGCCACCACCGACCCGGCATGTGCGGGCTGATAGGCAATGGCCACCAGATTGATCGCGACCCACACCAGCGCGCCCGCCACCATCGCTTTGAGTAAACTTTTCATTAATTCTGGCTACCGGACAAAACGCACCGCGTCGAGACCTCATCGAAGTTTTGCGAATCACCCGCTGGTTTTATCTCGAAGGAAAGTGCCAGATCACCAGCGCACAAAAGATCGCGCAGAAAGAGATCGAAGATTAGGTAGGGCCGCCGATCAGAAGCTGCTTTGGACGGTTGCATCTCTCCGCGCGGCACCTATTCTCACCACATGAGCGGGGTGAAGGAAATCAAGCGGGCGATTGATAACCTGAGCTTCCAGGAGCGCTGCGAACTTATGGCGATGCTCGCTCCTCCTGCCTACGACGAGTGGGATCAACAGATGATGAAAGACTCGGAAGCAGGCGGAAAGCTCGACCGATTGAGGGAGACTGAAGAAGCTAAGATGCTGCCATGAACGCCAGCGATCTGATCACCGTGAACCCCAACATCCTTGGTGGCGCGCCGGTCTTCAAAGGAACGCGAGTCCCGGTAAAGACACTCTTCGACTACCTGGAGCATGACTACACCCTGGAAGAGTTCATTGAGTGTTTCCCTTCCGTCACCCGTGAGATGGCCTGCCGTCTTCTGGAACGTTCCAAAGCGTCCCTTGTGCGGGCGTGAAAATTCTCCTCGACGAATGCGTCCCCTGGCCGATGCGCAAGCTGCTGGCCGGCCACGATTGCACTACTGCCCAGCTACGCGGATGGGGCGGCATTGAAAACGGCCAGCTCCTGGGTTTAGCCGAGGGTGAATACGACATGTTCATTACCTCGGACCAGAACGTTCGTTACCAGCAGAACTTAACCGGCCGCAAGATCGCGATCCTCGAACTTTCCACGAATGATCTCCGCCGCATTGACGCCGCCGCGAGCGCGATTCAAGACACCGTCAACGCCATACGGCCGGGCGATTTTCGGTTGCGTTCGAGCGCTTTCCACGCGGTCCACTGCTTGGCGGCGTTTTGCATGATCTCCTGGCACTGGAGGGTGTAATTGAAGTAATCGGCGTCGGCCGCCTGCGCGGTGACCTGCGCCGGGGTGACTCCAAGGCCGGCGGCGTAGGCGCCGATGGCGTTCTTGAAGGTGGTGAGCTGGTGGCCGAAGCCGTCGTCGCTGCTGCTGAGGTAGCTGGATTTAGCCATGGTGTTTAGGTTGCTGGGGTTTTTGTTGGTTTACTGCGGAAACAGGCGCGGCGGAGGGCGTTTCCCTCGTGCGGGCGAACGTGGGAGAGATTTCTGCGCACTCGGCGAACCTCGACGCGCGCGTGGCGGAGTTGGACGCGTGCGTGCCAGAGCCTGGCGCGCGCGTAGCAACCGCTGGCACGCGCGTACCGAACGTTCCGTCGCGGTGCGCGGAGGCCGGGCGCGAGCGTGGCGAAGCTGAACGCGTGCGTGCCGAGGTCCGCCACGCACAGGGCAAGGCTTCCGGCGGTCCGAAGAATGGTCGCGGCGGGAGCGAATTCATTCGCCGAGCCTCCGTCTCAGCTCGGCGATGACGCGGTCGCGCCGGTCGACTTCGTTCATCCAAAACGCGGCGATCAAAGAGAGTCGCGATTCGACGTCGGACTTCTTGCGAATGTTCTCGACGTGTTTCCTGACCGTATTGGTCTTCCCGTTCAGGATGCGCGCGATTTCGTCGTTCCCTTTCCCGCGCACGACCCAGAAGCGCACTTCCTCCTCCCGAATGGTGAGCGAGGGCGGATTGCCCGTCTCTTCGTCGGGATCGTAGAGCGGTTTTTTCGGAGTGGGCGCGGAAGCCGATGGCGTGGTGCTCTGGCTCCGGTCGTCCGGGCGAGGAGCAGGCTTTTGCTGATTCCGACGCGCCATGCGGGCGAGTGTTGCCCCTCAGCGCGCCGCTGAAAATACGCCCAAACGCGTAGGCCACGATGGTGCCCGCGATTTCCCTCATGCGCCCGGCGGGGCTGCAGCAGCCCGCAGGTTCATTCGGGCGAGGTGGTTTTTTTCGCTGAAGGACTACGGAAAAGCGAGACGGTAAAATCGTTTCGTTAGGCCGACGGCCCCTGCGTCATCGTATTGGAAAGCGCCGGTCGCGTCCGCCGCCACCGGCGGGGAGAGTGCGACGAAACTGAGGGGGCTCAAATCGGGCGACCCCTGGAGGGTATTGACCTGGTTAGGAAGACCAAGGCATTGCAAGATGACGTGGCCATTGGTCAGGCGACTGATCGCGGTGATTTTCAGCGCCCGGCCGCCGAACTCGTAGGCGCCGATGTCGCTCACCCCCGCGCGGACGAAGCCGCGCTGATCCAATTTCGGTGCGAGCGCGTCATCGCCCATGTTGATGGCGGGGCTATTCGCCAAAAGCGCGATGGTGGGAGTGGCGCCTCCGTTATTCGCGAGCCCCGCGGGAGAAAGCTGAGGGTCGGTATTGCGCTTGTCGCCCGGGCCATTGAGGAGGCCGCCGGGCGCGGTCCCACCATCGCCGCCGGCGGCGTCATTGCTCAAGTTGTGTCCCTGGGAGGTGACGGTGCCGTTGGAATTGGAGAAGCCGCCGTTGTAGAAGATGGTATTGGTCAGGACGAGAGAGGCGTTCGAGTTGAGGAAATTGTTGCCGCTGAAGGTGCAGTTGGTGAGGGTGTTGGTCACGCTGCCGAGGGAGCCGAAGCTAACGACTCCTCCGTTCACCTGCGCGGTGTTACCGGTGAAAGTGCAGTTCGTGAAAGTGAGGTTGGCGATGCCGCCGCTTAGGCCCTGGTTAAAGATCGCGCCGCCACTGCCGAAACTTCCGACCGCGGCATTTCCGCTGATGGTGGTTCCGGTGAGGGCGAGGCTGGCCGCGCCGTTATCGGAACCGGTGCTGTAAATGCCTCCGCCGTTAATGGCCGAATTACCGACGATAACACAACTCGTTAGGCTGACCGCCGCGTGATCAACTAAAATGGCGCCGCCGTTCTGCACGGTTTCCCCGCCCGCATTGCCATTAGTCAGGGTCAAGCCGCTCATGCTTACGATCGCGCTGGGATTCACCGTGAAAATTCGGTAGGTCCCGCCGGTGTTGCGGCGAATGGTTAACCTATCCGCCCCGGGTCCCTGGATAGCGATGCTCCCGTCCAAGTGCGGCAAAGGAGAGCCGAGCTGGATGGTGCCAGTGACGGCTGGGGCGAAAGTGATCGTGTTGTTGCCAGGCTGGGCGTTAGCGGCGTTGATCGCTTCGCGCAATGTGCAATCGGTCGCGTTGCAGATCCCATCGTCGTGATCCGCGGCTGTCGTGACGATGAAGCTGGCCGCAACCGTGGAGCACTGGGCGAATTTAAAGCTCCCGATCCGCGTCTGCCAATCGTGGTCGCTGGTGCTGGAATAATACTCGTTCGTGTACCAGAAGGTGCAGTCATCGATCGGATCAATGCTCAGGGAGCTGCGAAATCCCCAACGTCCGTTAAAATTGCTCTGGCTGCCAGTGCCATCGAACAAATGCCTTTCGCCTTGTGCGAGAGTATTGAGCGCATCGGTCGCCAACCGTCCGGCATAGCGAATCTGGGGATTGATGCTGGCGCTGGAAGCACTGAAACCGATCGCCAGATCGCCCGCCTGATCCATCGCGGCGCTGCCGAGCCAGCGCCAGGCTGCGTCGGGTTGATAGGTGCTTTCTTGGAACACCGCGACTGGCCCGCTCGTCACATTGCGCAGTTCGAACCAGCGGATGCCGGCGACACCGCCCGAGCTGACGCTAAAATTTCCGACTACGGCCTCATGGTCGCCAAAGTTCCGATAGGCGAGCCGGAACATTAACCGGTCGCCAACACCGGTCAGTTTTACGACAGACGATAATTGAGGCACGCAGTTCCCCGCTGGGCATAACAAGCTATAGCCAGCCGCGGGCGGGGAAGCAAAGAGGGTGAAGGTAGTATTGGCCGGAGTAACGAAATCGGCATGGAAGTGAAAGACCTTGTAGAGCGGGTCCGGTATTTCCACGAAGGTGGCCGGGGCGCCCGCTGGCGGCATCCTTCCACCGTCGAGATCTGCCGGCAGGAAATCATCCTCATTCGAACCTCCCGTGATTCCTGGAGTGACGAAAGTAGCGGGCGCGCCCGCGATCATCTTCGCGCGGTCGAATGCGAACGCTTGCGGGCCGAGGCGGACATTACCAGCACTGTCAAAGACATCCGTACTCATATAGTAGCCGTCGGGCCAGACGCTGAGCTTCTGATCATCGTAATAATTCGAGCCCAAATGAAAACCGTAGCGATAGTATGCTCCGGTCGCGTCACTCGTGGTGGAAACCGCAATGCATTCGTCCGTGATCGCGCTGACTCCGGCGGCTTGGCTGATGATCCAGCGGTTGGAGATGTGATCATAAAGCACAACCGGGTAACCCATGCCGTTAGACCCACACACGCCGCCAAATCCCGCCCAGAGGGAATCGATGTAACTCGGCCCCAAGATCGAGGCGCCGCTGCTCTTGTCGAACACCTGGTAGGCGAATTCTACCATCTGCACATACTGCGTCGCTCCCACCGCGCCGACCGTGTCCGGGTTCAAAAAGCCGCCACCTCCAGAACCCGTGATGCCGTCAAAGTTACGGCGCGGCTGCGGGAGTGCCGCCGGCACGGCAGCCTGCGCGGCGGCGACACCGGCGTTTTGCATCGTCGGGTCTGCCAAGTCGAAAGGGAGGGCCGATATCTTTTGAGTTGTCGAAGCTTTGCGCGCGGACGCAGGCGACAAACTCCACAGTGGAAGCGAGACGTCATTGTGATCGGAAGCGCCCGAACGAATCCCGCCACCGTCCGCCTTTTCGCTTGGCCCTTCTATCGCACCGCGCCTCTCTGCCTGCACAGCCCCGCCGGTGAAAACGCCCAGGGCAACCAGCGCCAAAAAAATTCCAAACGCACAAAGGACGAACGATAGCAGGGCGCGAGGAATGAAACTGCGGGACGGAGAGACCATTTTATTCTTCATGAACGAGCAGAAGAAGGGTATCGCCCTCGCTAACTCTTGAACAGGGAATTGAGCCCGGCGCGAGGATGCTTCCAAAGATTATCCAAGTCTTCGAGATCTCCGTCGGTCATCCAATCAACCAGGACAAATGGGGCCGCTCTCCGACCAACGTAGTCCCTCGATCTGGTGGCGGAATCGAAACGGGGGTGACCTCGGGATCGGACTTTCGCGGTCAATCATCTGGCGACGTTTCTGTTGACCGAAGAACTGCGGGAGCTGCTCGTGGCCAGCGCGCGGGCCCGCTAGGGATAGCGGCTCTGGAGATTTAGTTTTTCCTGGGGAGCGGCGCTTGCCGGGGCAGGCCGCTCTTCGGTCCGCTAGCCGACGCTCGGGAAATGGATCTTGAGCTTATAGCAGATGAAGAGGATGAGAATCGCGCCCAGGGTCGAAAAGATGAGCCCCGCCAGGTGGAAGCGCGGGTTGGTCGGACGCGAGAACATGTGAGTGAGAGCGCCCCCAATGATCGAGCCGATGATGCCAAGGACGATGGTCCAAAAAATCGTCATGTGCACATGCATGGCTGACTTGGCGATGACGCCGGCGATGAGGCCGACAAGGATGTACCAGATTAAGTGAAACATATTTTTTTCTCCGAGGTTTTCTTCCGAGCGATGCGAGTATGACGCGTCGCTTGCGAAACCGCGACGTTTTTCGTCGGCCCCACTCACGTCGAACGTGATAGAGGTCAAATCAGGGGACTCGCGATATCGCCGAAGGGCTTTGCCAGGTCACTGGGAGGCCGGTAGTTCCTCGGGGAGTGTAAAGCGGAAGGTTGCCCCGGAACCGTGGACGCTCTCTGCGCTCACCGTGCCGCCGTGAGCTTCCACAATCTGTTTCACAATCGTGAGTCCGAGCCCGCTGCCTTCTTTCTCCGGATCGCTCGCCAATTTAAGAAAAACACTCGCGAGCATTTCCAGCGGAATACCCGCGCCATTATCCTGCACCACACACATCACGGTCCCCGCCTCTTCGCGCGCGCTAATCACAACCCGGCCGCTGGCCGCATACTTGAAAGCGTTGCCGAGCAAGTTCTGAAAGACCTGAGAGATGAGCCCGGCGTCAGCAAAGACGGTGAGGAAATGCGAGATCTCGTTCACTACCTCGATGTCGTGTTTGGATGAAACCGCTTTTAGATCGATGACAAGCCGCTGAACCAAAGGCCAGAGTTCAAATGTGCGCCGCTCCGGTTGAAACGAGCTCCCCGCGCCCGAAGGATGCGCCTTGGCCTTGAGCACCTTTTGAATCAGAGTCTCCACCCGCCCGAGATTCCGGCGCAGCGCGGCGAAGATATCGTCCGTGGCCGGCGAATTGGCTTCGCCTAACTGCTCGTTCAGCGCGTCCGTTAATAACGAGACCGCGTTCAGCGGGGTGCGCAGATCGTGCGCGATGAAAGCGAGATGTTCATCCTCCTGCTCTTTGCGAATCAGCGCCTGCTGGGCCGCAAAGGCGGTTACGGCCAGGCGCACGGCTTCGTCTATGCGGTGATTGATAATGCGCGCGGCCTCGCCCACGACAAAAAAATCATGCCGATCTGCCACCGTGATAAAGGCCGTCCGCAGGAGATTGTATTCCGCCACGACTTCACCCACATTCAGGCCATCGTGAAAACGCTGCACCCCGTGTACTGGCGGACTGCCCGCGGCGTGCTCGACGGAAAGAACGCCCGCGCTGCTGAACGCGAGATCGCGTGTGATCTCCGCGATGAGGTCCGGTAGGTGATCGGTGATTGTCGGCTTGTCGAGCTTTAGCTCCCGCAAGAGCTCACTGGCCCGCGAGCGCCACTCACTAATGATCTCTTCCTGGCACCCTTCAAAGACCTCGGCGAGATGTTCGGCGGTGCAATGTTCCCGAGCCGGCACTGCGGAAGTTGCCACACGAGACGGCTAATTCCAGCCGAGAACGCGCTCGAACCGCCTGCTTCTCTTCCGCCGCTTATCCGGTCTGTAGTGACGCCTTTAAAGAGGTGCCGTTTCTCTTCACGTCCGTACTCGCCCTTCTTCGCGCTGCGGGTGTTTCGTTACGCCTGGTGTAGTCGCTGGTCTTCGGGTTCGGGCTTTGGGTGGAGGAGCTACGGGGATCGGAGCTTACTATTGACTTTGGAATCCTGGGAATTGAAGAGCCCAAGAGATAGCGACAGGGCTATTAGCAAGCTTGCCCCTATTCCAATGCCAATTCCTGCATCTGGAAGGTGCCTTACTTGGCTGTCGAAGCCGACGGCAATGACGTTCTCGAGTATAAGCCTAACGGATGGCCGCTCGGATCGGTGAATAAGCCGATGGCTCCGCGGCCGTCGGGTAAGTCGAAGGGGAAGCCGGGGACGATTGTTCCCCCGAGTTCCTTCGTCTTCTGGCAGGTTCCCGGGAGATCGCTCACCTGGATGTAAACCACTCCGTTGAACTGACTTATTTTGCCTTCGGCCTCGCGCAAGGTCCCGATTGATGTGCTGCCGGCGACGATCTCCGCGGCTCGGTCGGTGCCTTTGACCGCGGTGAATTGCCACCCGAAGAGCTTGCTGTAGAAATCCTTCGCTTTCGCGAGGTCGGTAGTGGTTAGGTCGAACCACGCGACCCGGCCCTCGCCTACGTCGGGCTTGAGCGCCGGAGCCGATTCAGCGCGAAGAGACATGGTCGCAAGAGTAAGGGCAAGTGCAGTGCTGAAAAGGTTTTTTAGAATTAGGGTCGTTTTCATTCTCGAGTTACTCCCTGGGTTGATGGAGACGTGGGCGGATCAAGCGGGGTCATTCTTTTAACTTACTGCGACCAACTTTGCACACCACATTTCGGGCAAGTTTCTGCCTGAGAACGGGTTTATCACCAGGGGGCCGGTGATGCGCAAGCAAGCAGCGCGCGGGGCACATCATTTCCATCTCGTAACCACCATGTGTTCCAAATCAGACCCTTAACGAGCCTCGGAACGCTCTGGCGGCATAGTAAGACTGCGCGCCGTTGTGACCCACGAAGATGCGACCGTAGCGACGATCACAGTAGAGGGCGCCGCCGAGTTCTCTTATGTCAGCGGGTGTTTTCACCCAGCTCGACGTTTTCGTGTCGAAATCTCCCAGTTTCTGCAGCTCATAATATTGTTCTTCGGTCAAAAGCTCGACACCCATGGCCGCTGCCATATCCATCGCCGTAGTCTTCGGTCTGTGTTCCTTCCGTGATTCCCACCCTGCACGGTCGTAACAAACACTGACCCGACCTTTGGGAGTTTCCGCTGAACAATCAAAGAAGAGGTATTCGCCCGTCTTTTTATCATGACCCACCACGTCCGGTTCACCGCCGGTTTTTTCCATTTCATTGAGTGACCACAGTTTCCCGGGGTTCGCTTCCAGCTTCGCCTGGACTTTGGCCCATTCGAGACCCTTGTGGCGGCTTATGTTCTTCTCAAAGCGGGCTTGCAACGCTTTGAGAAGTTTTTCCCGGGCTTCGGCGGGCAATACTTTTTTTGTTTCAGTGCTTTTCATAAAGTTGTCGCTCCTGCCGAGTTCTCCGGTTTAATTCAAAGATCGTTTCGGCGAGCCGTCGAAACCAGCATCCGGGCGGGGTGCGCTACCCTGGTTCATTTCTCATCCCAGGCGAGGCCTTCGGTCATCATCTTGACTTCGCTACCCGCGGGGTCGGGTTTGACGAAGATCGTTAGGGTGGCTTCGCCGCGTTTGCGTTTTAGGATTGAGGAATTCGCGGTGATCAGATCGCTGCCGTCGCTGGTCCATCCTTGCGCTTTCAAGCCCTTGGCCAGTTCGGCGCACACTGCTTTAACGCCGGACTTGCTCTTGAAGCTCAGGTGCTGCACCAGCGCCTTGTATTCGAAGTCGCTGGCATCTTTGGTGACGGCGAGATCTTTAACATTGAGTTGATTGGCCGCTGGTTTTGAGATGGGTTCGTCGTCGCTCGGCCTGACTGTCGCCGAGCTCTCGGCCGCAATCTTGGCGGGTTTTTTCGTGTCGGCAGGTTGGAACTCGGCCGGGATTTCTCCGAGGGGCGCGACAAATTTGAGAGCGGCTTCCCAAGTGTCTCCGAAAACCTCGACGGAGCCGTCGGTCGTTAGTTCTCCTTCCACCTTGCCGTCGACGAACTGGAAGTCGTTCGTTTTCACCTGCCCGAGCGAACTGAAGCCTTGGTGTTTATGCGCGGGATGAACCACCTCACAGCCGAAGATATTGCCGTCCTCGTGGAGCGAGATGACGAGAGCGCTCCCGAACTTGCCGAAGCCGGCATTGAAGTCGGGCTTCTTATCTTTCGAATGATCTTTTTCGGTGAAGACCAGCACGATGCTCGGCTTGTCGTCAAAAGGTTCCCGCCAATGGGCCGATACGTAATTCAGTTTCGCTTCTTTGCCGTTCCCCTTGAACGCGCCGGTGACCGCCGGCTTCACGTTCGCGGCCGGTCCGGGCTTTTTGTCAGGAGCAGTAGGAAGCGACTGCCCGGCAGGGACGAGCGTCGTATCAAAATGAACATCGAAACCATAGGGAAAAGCCGCGCTCGACTCGTTAGGTTGCGTGGCCTTGCCGATCGCGTGATTCCCCTCGAGCTTCAATTCGCCCGTGGCCGAATGGCGCCCCGGTCCAAACGTCACGGGACCGGCGCCTGCACTCCAGTAGGTGAACTCGCCCGCCTTGGTGTATTCCAACCTTAGGTAGGGCCGGTCGAAACTCGCACTTTCACCGGCTTTCTCCGCGTCCTGTATTTCTTTCAGCTTCCTGCCTGAAACCGCCTTGCCAGTCAAAAGCACGATGATTTTTTCGTCGCCGTCGAGCGTCGTCTGATAGGCGAGGGAGTGCGGGAGAGGATAATTCTTGCCATGCTCCATGAATTGTCCCGCGGCGACTGTGGCGCCGGCGGTAGGCGCAGCGGCAGTGAGCATGGCCGAACCGATGAGGGTTAGTGCTGTCAGCAGGAAGGATTTGGTAGTCATAATTGGGTAATCGTTAGGTGGACTTGGTTCGTCCGTAATGAGCAGGGCGAGCGATGCGGTTACTCTACCGTCACGCTCTTGGCCAGGTTGCGAGGCTTATCGACATCGCGACCAAGCTCAACCGCCAGATGGTAGGCCAGCAGTTGCATGGGAATGGCCGCGAGAATAGGCGTGATGCAATCGTGGGCCGCCGGAATTTCGATGATGTCGTGAGCAATCCCCTTGAGCGCTTTCGGACCTTTTCCGCTGGTCAAAGCGATGATGGGCCCTTTGCGGGCTTTTACCTGCTCCATGTTGTTCACATTCTTCGAAAGGATTGCGTCATCCGGCGCGATAAAGACGGAAGGCAGATCCGGCCGGACGAGCGCGATGATGCCGTGTTTCAACTCCGCGCTCGGATGACCTTCGGCAAAAAGGTAGGTGATCTCCTTCATTTTCAGCGCTCCTTCGAGGGCTATGGGATAATTGAATTGCCGTCCGAAGAAGAGCATGCCGGCGGCTTCGGCATATTTCCTGGCGATCGTCTTGATGTGATCGCTCAGTTGCAGCACGCCTTCGATTTGGGCAGGCAAAGCGTCCAGCGCTTCGATCATGCGGTTTCCTTCCGCCGTGGAAAGATGCCGCATGCGCCCGAGCAACAATCCGATGAGGGAGAGGACGACGAGCTGGGAAGTAAAAGACTTGGTGGCGGCAACGCCAATCTCGGGTCCGGCATGCATATAGACGCCGCCGTCACTCTCGCGCGCGATCGTGCTGGCTACGTTGTTACAGATACCGAGGGTGCGGAAACCTTTGCGCCGGCTTTCCCGTAGAGCGCCGAGAGTGTCGGCCGTTTCGCCGCTTTGGCTGAGGGCGAAGACCAGAGTGTCGAGCGTCATCGGAGTATTGCGATGGCGAAATTCACTGGCGAACTCTACTTCCGTGGGAATGCCGGCCAGGTATTCGATGAGATATTCGCCGACCATGGCGGCGTGCAGAGCCGTCCCGCAACCCATCAAGACGATGCGGCCAACCTCCCGCAATTCCGTGGGCGTCATGTTGAGCCCGCCCAGTTTGGCCGTGTACTCATCGGAACTGAGCCGGCCGCGCAAGGCATCGCGCACGGAGTCGGCCTGCTCAAAGATTTCCTTGAGCATGAAGTGCGGATAATCGCCCTTCTTGATATCCTCCGCGCTAAACTCAACCTTGCTGACCTGATGACTGACGTCGGCGCCGGCCAGCGAGCTGATCTCGAATTTGTCCGGCTCCAGCGCGACCACGTCGAAGTCATTTAGATAAATGGCGTCTCGCGTATAGGCGACGATGGCGCTCACGTCGCTGGCCAGGAAATTTTCTTCCTTGCCCACCCCGAGAACGAGGGGACTTCCCCGACGCGCGCCCACCACGAAGTGGGGGATTTCGGCATGGATGAGAGCGATACCATAGGTCCCGATGACCTGCTTGAGAGCGGATCGCGTGGCATTGAGGAGCCGGGATTTTGAATCGGCCCCGGCCAGTTGGCGGTAAATATGGCCGATGAGATGAGCCAGCACTTCGGTGTCTGTCTCGGTGGAAAAATTATCGTCGCCGTCCTGGATGAGCTGGTCTTTGAGAGTCTGGTAATTCTCGATGACGCCGTTGTGGACCAGCGCGATTTTTCCGGAAGCGTCGAAGTGAGGGTGCGCATTCTCGTCGTTGACCTTGCCGTGGGTGGCCCAACGAGTGTGACTGATGCCGCAGGAGCCGGCCGGTGGATCCTCCGCCATCAGCCTGGCCAGGTCGCCGATGCGCCCCGCGCATTTGCGCAGCTGAAGACCAGCGCCATTGATAATGGCCACGCCGGCCGAATCGTAGCCGCGATACTCGAGACGGCGCAGCCCATCCAGAAGAATGGGAGCGGCTTCAGATCGCCCCGCGTAACCGACAATTCCGCACATATTTTAGAATCGAACCTTTAAGGCCTGCCCTGGCTACTAGCAACCTTCCCGCCAGCGCCCGCTCTTCCGAAGCAGTTTGCGCCTTTTCGTTCCAGGAAGCAGGGAAGAGCCATGAAGTAATTGTGGGTTCTGTGCAATAAGGTTGCTCCAAGCGGCAGGTGTTGGTTATGACAGAAGAGGTAGAAACTTGAAAAAGGGGAATTGTTCCCAATTGAACCTAACGTGACGAACGATCCAGCACTCCCTCCGGGCACGACGCAACGGACCCTGGCCATTATTATGGGTGGCGGGGCGGGCACCCGTTTGTTTCCGCTGACCAAGGATCGAGCCAAACCGGCCGTGCCGCTGGGGGGGAAATATCGGCTGGTTGATATTCCTATTAGCAACTGCCTGAACTCCGGCCTGCGTTCGATCTATATCCTGACGCAGTTCAACAGCATGTCGCTGCACCGGCATATCCAGGCGAGCTACAAGTTCGATCATTTCTCCCGGAGTTTCGTCGATATCCTGGCCGCGCAACAGACGCCGGAAGGTTCCGAGTGGTACCAGGGGACGGCGGACGCGGTGCGTCAGAACATGCGCTATTTTCTGGAGCGTCCCTACGATTATTATCTGATCCTGAGCGGGGACCAGCTTTACCGCATGGATCTGCGCACGTTGTTGCATCAACACATCCGTTCCGGGGCGGATATCACGCTGGCCACTAAACCGGTCACTCGAAACCAGGTGTCAGATTTCGGCATCATGCAGAGCGGGGCGGACCGGCGCATCACTCGTTTCGTGGAAAAACCGAAGGATGAAAGTGTTTTGCCCGCCTTGCGCATGAGCGACGAATTACTGACCTCGGCCGGCTCGACCGCGGGCGAGGAACTGTATCAGGCCTCCATGGGCATCTACGTTTTTAACCGGCAGGTTTTGGTCGAGTGCCTGGCTAACGATTCAGTCGATTTCGGGAAGCATATCATTCCGCAGTCCATTAAAGACCGGCATGTCAGCGCCTATATTTTCAAAGGGTACTGGGAAGATATCGGGACCATCCGCGCTTTTTATGAAGCGAATCTTGATCTGACCGACATCGTGCCGGAGTACAGTTTTTTCGAGGCGGATGCCCCCATCTACACGCATCCGCGGTTCCTTCCTGGAAGCAAAGTGAACGGGGCTACCTTGCGGCAGGCCATCATTTCGGACGGATGCATCATTTCGGACGCCCATCTGGAGCGCAGTGTGATTGGCATTCGCAGCATTATCCGAAGCGGCGCCACCATCCGGAACAGCATCATCATGGGGGCGGACTACTTCGAGGAGGGCGTGCCGACTGATCCCTTGTTTCCGCCCATTGGGATTGGACGGAATTGCGTGATCGATCGCGCCATCATCGACAAGAACGCGCGCATTGCCGATGGGGTGGTGGTCACGCCGGAAGGCAAGCCGCCGAACTTCGATGGCGAAGGCTATTTTATTCGCGACGGCATTGTGGTCGTCCCGAAAGACGCCGTCATCCCGCCAGGTTTCTGGATTTAAGGCGAATGCCTTAGCGCCGGTCGCTGCCGCCGGACAGATTACCCTCTGACTCCCATTTTTCCCGCTGGTTCCAAGGGAGCTGACCCTCGTGCTTGGAATCGGGGTCGGTCACCAGAGCGGGTTTTTCGTGGACGCACGAAACGAAAAACGTAGCCACTCCCATCAATAGGAGAATGACAAAAAGCTTTCGAAGTCTAGGAATTCGAACCAGCATAAACAACAACATCACCGGGCTGAACCTGGACACCTCGTTCCAGGCTGCTCGAGATGATATCGCCTATGGCCGTGGAAGGTTCAACTGAGGAGACTCTGATTTTCCCGATAAGCGTGCCCTCTCGCAAAACCAGCATCTCGGCATTGGCCACCACGCCCTGACGCCCGCCCAGGTT